>JAHZIT010000179.1 GCA_022601275.1 Actinomycetes bacterium | reverse complement strand
TTGCTGCCTGCGGCGTGGAGTTTCATGCTGGCGTTGCGTTCCCGCGGGCTGGGGTCGGCCTGGACGACGCTGCACCTTCTGGGCGACGGCGAGCAGCAGGCGGCCGAGCTGCTCGGCATCCCGTTCGATGAGTACAGCCAGGCGGGGTTATTCCCGATCGCCTACACCAAGGGCACAGACTTCCGCCCGGCCAAGCGGCTGCCGGCCGAGAAGCTGAGCCATTGGAACACCTGGTAACGCCCGACGAGGTGTGTGCGGAGGGGGTTTCCGGCGATCACTTCGCCCCGGGGAATCCGTGTTGGCGCCAGGCTTCGTAGACGGCGACGGCGGCCGCGTTGGACAGGTTCAGCGACCGTCGCCCACTGAGCATGGGGATTCTCACCTGTGCGGTGATGTGCGGGTCAGCCAGCGTCGTCTGCTCGAGGCCGGTGGGTTCCGGGCCGAACATCAGCACATCACCGGGTTGGTAGGAGACGTCGGCGAACGACGCGGCGGCGTGTGCGGTGAAGGCGAAGACGCGGGCCGGCGTTACCGCCGCCCAGGCTGCGTTGAGGTCGGGGTGCACCGTCACCGACGCAAGGTCGTGATAATCCAGCCCGGCGCGGCGCAGCTTGGGTTCGGCCAAGTCGAACCCGAGCGGTTCGACCAGGTGTAAATCGGCCCCGGTGCCTGCCACCATCCGGATCGCGTTACCGGTATTGGGGGCGATCTGCGGTGATACGAACATCACTTTGAACACAACACGGCCGTCCTTCCTGTGCCAGGGTGCCTGGAAGGTTACGACGCGCGCCGAGTTGACCCAACTGCTGGCGACGGTCCACTCAAACACCAGCAGCTAGCCCGCACCCCGCTCACGCCACCGCTACGTGCGCTGCGCCCGTTCGATAGCCCTCGCCGGGTATAGCTGGGTGAATCTGACCGCGAACGCGAATAGCGCAATCGGGAGAACCCAATTCGCCCAGTCGCGGGCCGGCGGATTGTTATCGGCGATGAGTTCGAGTACGGCGATGGCCGCGAACACCGAACCCCACATGAAAGTCACGACGCGATTGATCCGGATGAACACCGGCTCGCCCCACTGCTCCGGCGAGACATACTCGCGCGCGTATTCCGCAGTGATGGGTGTGAACAGCAACGATACGAACGCCAACAGGGCAAGTGCTGCGGCGGCGATCACGGTGGAATGTACGTCCATTGCCCCCGCGTACCTGGCGCCGAGGAGGACACCCGCAACCACCATCCCCGCGAAGAACACGATGGTCACGGCATCGAACACCTTCAGCCCGGACCGGATCGTCGGGGCGGCGAATATCAGCGCTACCGCGAGGGCGGTCACTGCCGCATAGAACCATCCCGCCGGGCTGTTGGTGACAAGCCAGTAGATGGCCCAAGGTATGAACGCGGCGACCGGACTCAGCCCGATACGTTGAGCCAATGTGGGCGGCTGGGCACCCGGCGAGGCCATCAGCTTGCGCAGGTCCTCGTTAAGGCCCGCCGCAGGTGGCTTCCGTGCGGGCGAGTCTCGAGCTTCTGTCATCGGCATCTCCCTGGTGCAAGGCTTTTTCCGCAAAAAGCGTACTGAATGGTCCCCTTACGTGATCTGCCTAACGTGACGGAATGGGTCCATAGGCGTGAATACCGGGTGAACGCCACGACGGGCCGATGCCAGCTCAGTCCCTGGGCAACCTTCCTATACTCGATAGATGAAATCGGCATCGACAATGCGTGTTGTGTGAATGGTTGAGCAGAGCATCTGGATGCAGAAGGTCGCCGCCGATCCTGAACATTCGCACTGGTACGTCGAGCGTTTCCGCGCTATGGCGCGCGCCGGCGACGACCTGGCCGGTGAGGCGCGGCTGGTGGATGCGATGGCGCCCCGCGGATCCCACATCCTCGATGCCGGCTGCGGACCCGGCCGCCTTGGTGGATACCTGGCCACGGTCGGTCACCGCGTGGTTGGTGTCGACGTCGACCCGGCCCTCATCGAGGCAGCTGAACAGGACTATCCCGGGCCGCGCTGGCTCGTCGGCGACCTCGCCGAGCTCGACCTCCCGGCGCGCGGCATCACCGAACCGTTCGACGTCATCGTGTCGGCCGGCAACGTCATGACCTTTCTTGCCCCGGGTACCCGAATCCAGGTGCTCGGGCGGCTGCGCGCGCACCTTGGTGGCGACGGTCGTGCGGTGATCGGGTTCGGGGCCGGCCGCGAGTATGCCTTCGCCCAGTTTCTCGCCGACGCTGCAGCTGCCGGGTTCGCGCCCGATCTGCTGCTGTCCACCTGGGATCTGAAACCGTTCGCCGATGATTCGGACTTCCTCGTCGCGGTTCTGCGGCCGGCGACGGCCGCAGGCTGACGGGGTGGACGCTCACGAAGTGGACCGGGAATTCGACGGTCACGACTTTCGCGACGACGATCTCAGTCGTCTCAGCACCGAACGGGTGGTATTCACCGGATGCGATTTCTCCGGGGTCGACCTGTCTGAGTCCAGTCACGTCGGCTCCGCGTTCCGCAACTGTATGTTTCGGCGGACTTCGCTGTGGCACAGCACGTTTAGGCACTGTAGCTTCATCGGGTCGACATTCATCGAATGCAGGATGCGGCCGTTTACGCTGGTCGAGGTCGATCTCACGCTGGCCGTCCTCGGGGGGGCCGATCTGCGAAAGGTCGATCTGTCCGACTGCAGGCTGCGTGAGGCCAGCCTCGTGGGCACTGACCTGCGCGAGGCGGTGTTGCTGCGTGCTGACCTGACCGGGGCCCGGGTTCAGGATGCCCGACTGGAGGGTGCCGATCTGCGCGGCGCACGGACCGAGCCGACGTTCTGGACCACCGCGAGACTGCGCGGCGCCAAGGTCGACATCGAGCAGGCACTGGCCTACGCAGCAGCTCATGGGCTGGACATCGGCGGGTGACTGGCTGCCCCGTCGGTGACCCTGGCGAGCAGACAGCACGTCGCGTCCCCATGGCCCAAGAACATGCGAGTTGGTGTCTCCCCGCGGTGGGTGGGAGGTGCCTCGCGGGGATGGCTCGCGGGGATGGCTCGCGGGGATGGCTCGCGGGGATGGCTAGGTCGTGAGCCTGATCCGCCAGCGCACAAACCCTAGGTAGAACACGCTGATCGCGATCAGCATCGCCATATCGAACATCCACGCGCCAGGGGTGTGTTCCCAGTGCCGGTCATTCGGGGTCAACGGGCCCGGCACCAACCTGATGAGGTCGACGGTCGATGCCGACGACGCGAAACCCCAGCGGGCCGGTGTCGCCCACGACATCTGGTCGAGGACGATGCGGTCGGTGACCGGGATCATGCCGCCGGAGAACACCAGCTGGCTCATGATCGCTACCACCAACAGCGGCATGATCTGCTCACTCGACTTGGCCAGCGCGGACAGAGCCAAGCCGACCATGGCCGCGGCCACGCACGTCGCCGCCACGTCGATGAACAATTCCAGGCTGCGGTTACCGATCACCGCGCCGCTGTCGACGGCCCCCGGCCCCCAGCCCTTGCCCACGATCGCGATCGACGAGACGATCGCGGCCTGCATGATGGCGAACGCGGTGAATACGACAACCTTCGCCATCAGGTAGGCCGACGTGGACAGGCCGACGGCCTGCTCGCGCTTGAAGATGGCCCGCTCGCCGATCAGCGCCCGGATGGTCAGGGCGGTGCCCATGAAGATTGCGCCGACGTTGAGCATCACCAGGATCTGTCCCGGTTCGTTGGGCGCTGCACCGCCCTCCATCGCCGTCTGCGGGACGCCGAACCCGACATCGCCGGGCACCGACAGGGACAGCACGCCCATGATGAACGGCAGCAGCATCAGGAACGTGAAATAGCCCCGGTCGGAAATCACCAGCCGGATCTGACGCCGCGCGATCGTGGACAACTGCCTGCGCACGCTGGTGCGGGTCGGATTGCCCAGATCGGACGGAGTCAATGCGGGCGGCGGGGGAGGGGGCGGTCCATGCTGGGTGAGAAAGCGCTGCGCCGCACCGTCCGGGTCTCCGGCGACGCGGGAAAAGATGTCGGCCCAGTTCGTGGTGCCCATCGAAGGGCCGATGTCGCCGGGCGGGCCGCAGAACGCGGTCTTTCCGCCCGGGGCCAGCAACAACACCTGATCGCACACATCGAGATAGGTCAGCGAGTGGGTGACGACGAGCACCACGCGGCCGGCATCGGCGAGCTGGCGCAACATTGACATCACCTGGCGGTCCAGGGCGGGGTCCAGGCCAGAGGTCGGCTCGTCGAGGATGAGCAGCGACGGGCCGGTCAGCAGTTCGAGTGCGACCGAGGCGCGCTTGCGCTGCCCGCCGGAGAGCTTGTCGACGCGGGTGTCGAGGTGCTCGGTCATCTCGAGCTCTTGGAGCACCTCGTTGACGACCTGGTCGCGGTCAGCCTCGGTGGTGTCGGGTGGCAGACGGAGCTCGGCGGCGTACATCAACGCCTGCCTGACGGTCAGCTGGCCGTGCACCACGTCGTCCTGCGGCACCATCCCGATCCGGGAGCGCAGCGAGGCGTACTCGCTGTGAACGTCGTGGCCTTCGAACGACACCTGGCCCGTCGTGGGATGCGTGTAGCCGGCGACCAGCCGCGCGAAGGTCGACTTGCCCGCACCCGAGGGGCCGATCACGGCGGTCAGCGTCCCCGGCCGGGCCGACATGGAGATGTTGTCCAGGAGGGTCTTGTTGCCCTCGATGGTCCAGGTGACTCCGTGGACGTCGAGTCCGCCGGTTGCGGTGTCGGCAGCGGTCTGCGTGCGCCGTACCAGCGTTCCATCGCGGAAAACTAGGTCGACGTTGCCGATGGTCACGGTGTCACCGTCAGTGAGCGGCGCGGTGTCGACGCGGGCGCCGTTGACGAAAGTGCCGTTGATGCTGCGGTTGTCGCGGATCTCGGCAGTCCCGGGGCCGCGGGTCGCCGGGACCAGAGTGGCGTGGTGACGTGAGGCCAGTACGTCTGGGATGACGATGTCGTTGTCGCCTGCCCGGCCGATCTTGATCGATCCCGTCGGGACGTCTGCAGAGCGGCCCGGCCGCAAGATCTTGAGCATGTTGGTCGCGAGGTTGCCGTCGGCGGGCCTCGATGCGGCAGCCGGGCCCATCAGCGTGGGGGACTCCTGCCCGGGCGAGGAGATCGACTGCGGCACCGGTGCCGGGCGCGCGGGACGCGCGCTGGGCGAAGGAGTTCCCGGTCCGGTCGGGTACGGCCCCGGTCCCGATGGATACTGTCCGGGCGGGGGGCGCCACCCCGTCGGTGGCGGTGGCTGACCGGGCCGGGGCACGCTGGGCCGGACCGCCGGGACCACCGCGGTAGGTGGCGGCGAACCCGCCGACCCCTGATGACGGCCGATCTCGAACGTGAGCAGTGGCCCGTCAGCGTTGCCGACGTGAATCTGCTGGCCGTCGGTGAGGTCGACGGTGGGTACCCGGCGGCCATTGACGTACATCCCGTTGAGACTGCCGTTGTCGATGGCGACCCACCGGCCCTGCTCGGAGCGCAGCACCAGGTGGGCCCGGGAGATCAACGGGTGCGCAATGCGGACGTCGGCGCGCAGGTCCCGACCGACGACGACGTCGTTGCCAGGGGCGAAAGTGCGCGGGGATCCGTCGTACCGAACAGTCAGCGCGGGGGATGCTGGTCGGCTCATCGGGGGCAACTCTATCGGTAGACCCTCAGGTGGCGATCTGCCCTTGGACGGTGTCTGTGATCTGTTGCAGCGCCGTTATCTGGCGTCTCGGCGCCAACTCGTCGAGACCGCGAGCTCGGGTGTTCGGGCGCAGCGCGGGCGCGCCGAGCGGTTCAGTGTACGAACAGGTTTCGACCTCACCGGTGCAGCTGCGATCGTCACGGGCAGCGCTTCGGGACGCGGTCATCCCCCTTGGTTGGTCGGCGATCCGGTAATGACACAGTGGGTTTGGGTGTAGATGGTGGCCATGCACTGATTGCAGTGGTTGCACACCGACTGCAACGAGTGCGCCGGCCCGTCGGCCTGAATCCGGTTGATCAGGTCGGGCTCGGCGAGCAGCGCCCGCCCCATCGCGACGAAGTCGAAACCCTCGGCCATTGCGAGGTCCATCGTCTCGCGGTTGGTGATACCGCCGAGCAGGATCAGCGGCATCGTCAACTCGGCGCGGAACAGCCGGGCGTCGCGCAGTAGGTAGGCGTCCCGGTAGGGGTACTCACGCAGGAACTTCTTGCCCGTCATCCGGATCCCCCAGCGCAGCGGCGGTTTGAATGCCGCCGCGAACTCCTTGATGGGGACCTCGCCCCGGAACAGGTACATCGGGTTGACCAGCGAGCTGCCTGCGGTGAGCTCGATGGCGTCCAGGCCGCCGTCCTGCTCGAGCCACTGAGCGGTCTGCAAAGCCTCCTCGGTCGAGATACCACCGCGTACCCCGTCGGTCATGTTGAGCTTGGCCGTCACCGCGATCGGTGTGCCCGCTTGTTCGACCGCCCGGCGCACGGCCAGCACCGCGTCGCGGGCCACCTTGGCGCGATTGGCCAGCGATCCGCCGAACTCGTCGGTACGCCGGTTGATCAGGGGGGATAGGAAGGCGCTCGCGAAGTAGTTGTGTCCCAGGTGGACTTCGACGGAGTCGAAGCCGGCGTCTATTGCGCTGCGCGCGGCGTTGGCGTGGGCCTCGACTATGTCGTCGATGTCCGCACGGGTGGCTTTCTTGGCGAAGCGCATCGACAGCGGGTTGAAGAACCGCACCGGCGCATAGGCCTTGGCCTTGTTGGAGCGGGCGTTGGCTACGGGCCCGGCGTGGCCGATCTGCGCGCTGATCGCCGAGCCTTCGGCGTGGATCGCGTCGACGAGGCGCCGAAGGCCCGGCATGGCCTCTGGACGCCAGTAGATCTGCTTGCCCTCGGTGCGCCCGCCCGGCGTCACCGCCAGGTACGCGACGGTCGTCATGCCGACCCCGCCGGCCGCGGGAAGGCGGTGATAGGTGATCAGGTCATCGGTCACCAGCGCATCGGGGGTGGCACCCTCGAACGTCGCGGCCTTGATGATGCGGTTGCGCAGCGTCACCGGACCGAGCCTGGCGGGACTGAAGACGTCATGCGGGGCTGTCATATCTTGGGAGCTTGCCACGCCGGCCCGGCGGAGATCGCCGGCGGTAAAGAAATCGGAGCCTGACAGAATGACCGTTGTGGGTGCGATCACATTGGACGGTAAGGCCACGCGCGACGAGATTCTCGTCGACCTGAAAGAGCGCGTTGCCCGCCTCACCAAGGCAGGGCGGACTCCGGGGCTGGGCACTGTGCTGGTGGGCGAGGACCCTGGTTCGCGGGCCTACGTCCGCGGTAAGCATGGCGACTGTGCCAAGGTCGGCATCAACTCGATCCGCCGTGACCTGCCGGCCGACATCAGCCAGGCCGCGCTCGAGGAGATTCTCGACGAACTCAACGCCAACCCCGACTGCACCGGCTACATCGTGCAGTTGCCGTTACCCGAGCAGCTGAACGAGAACGCAGCGCTCGAGCGGGTGGACCCCGGCAAGGACGCCGATGGGCTGCACCCGATGAATCTCGGCAGGCTGGTGCTCAACGAGCCCGCGCCGCTGCCGTGCACCCCCCGGGGGAT
>JAHZIT010000178.1 GCA_022601275.1 Actinomycetes bacterium | reverse complement strand
TCTTCTTGGATACGGCCTTCTTGGATACGGCCTTCTTGGATGCGGCCTTTTTGGATGCCTTCTTGGCGGCTTTCTTCGGAGCTTTCTTGGCGGGGCCACGAGCCCGTCGGTCGGCCAACAGCTCCGACGCCCGGCCATCGGTGAGGGACAGCACATCGTCACCCTTTCGCAGACTGGCGTTGGTCTCGCCGTCGGTGACGTAGGGACCGAACCGCCCGTCCTTGATGACCATCGGCTTGCCGCTGGCCGGGTCTTCACCCAACTCACGCAGAGGCGGGACAGCCGCCCCCTGCCTACCGCGGCGCTTGGGCTCGGCGTAGATCTTCAGAGCTTCGTCCAGCGTGATGGTGAACATCTGATCTTCGGTAGTCAGGGAGCGAGAATCGGTGCCGCGCTTAAGGTACGGGCCGTAACGACCGTTCTGCGCGGTGATCTCCTCATTGGTCGCGGGGTCGACGCCTACCACTCGGGGCAAGGACAGGAGCTTCAGCGCATCCTCGAGAGTCACCGTTTCGAGGTCCATCGTGCGTAGCAGCGAGCCGGTGCGCGGCTTGGGCCCCGTCGGTTTCTTACCCTTCTTCGCGGGGACGCCGGAGGACCCGTCGTCACCGTCGGGCGGCGCGGGCAGAACCTCAGTGACGTACGGTCCGTACCGTCCGTCTTTGGCCACGATCTCGTGCCCCGACCCCGGATCGATACCCAGCGTGCGACCCTCTTGCGGTGTGGCGAAGGCCTTTTCGGCGAGCTCCAGAGTCAGCTCGTCCGGTGTCAAATTGTCGCTCAGGTTGGCTCGCTGCGGGGTGAGCTCCTCCGGCTTGTCCGGGTCTTGCGCCACCATTCGCTCGAGATACGGACCGTTGCGGCCGACACGGACGTTGACCACGCGCCCCTGGTCATCGTCAAAGAGCTTGATCGAGTTGACCAGACGGGCGTCGATCTCTTCCAGGTTACCGCCGACGAGCTTCTTGAGGCCGCCCTCGCGGGCGATCGATCCATCGACCCCGTGATCACCACCGAAGTAGAAGTTGTTGAGCCAGTTGGACCTTCGCTCGTTGCCCGAGGCGATCTGATCGAGTTCGTCTTCCATCGCCGCGGTGAAGTCATAGTCGACCAAGCGGGCAAAGTGCTGCTCGAGCAGTCCGATGACCGCGAACGCCACCCACGACGGGACCAGGGCACTGCCCTTCTTGTGCACATAGCCCCGGTCTTGGATGGTCTTGATGATCGACGAGTAGGTCGACGGTCGGCCGATGCCGAAGTCTTCCAGCGTCTTGATCAGCGAAGCCTCGGTAAAGCGGGCCGGCGGGCTGGTGGTGTGCCCGTCAGCCGTCAACCGTGTTGCGTCAACCCGCTGCCCCTGGGTCAGGGTCGGTAACCGGCTCTCAGCGTCGTCCGCCTCACCGCCGGCCTGCTCGTCGAGGCTCTCCACATAGGCCTTGAGGAAGCCCGGGAACGTGATCGTGCGGCCGCTGGCATTGAAAACCACGTCCCTTGCGGGCCCGTCTCCCAGCTGGGAGCTGCCGGCGATGCGCAACGACAGCGTCGTGCCGCGGGCATCGGCCATCTGTGAGGCGACCGTGCGCTGCCAGATCAGCTCGTAGAGCCGGAATTCGTCGCTGTCGAGTGCCGAGTGCAACTGACCCGGGGTCTGGAACACATCACCTGAAGGGCGGATCGCCTCGTGGGCCTCCTGGGCGTTCTTGACCTTGCGAGTGTATTGCCGTGGCGACGGGTGCAGATATTCCTCGCCGTAGAGCTGGCGAGCCTGGTTGCGGGCGGCCGAGATAGCCGACTGCGACAGTGTCGTGGAGTCGGTTCGCATATAAGTGATGTAGCCGTTCTCATAGAGACGCTGCGCGATGCTCATGGTGCGCTCCGAGGAGAACCTCAGCTTGCGGCCGGCCTCCTGCTGCAGCGTCGAGGTCATGAACGGCGGGTAGGGACGGCGCGTGTAGGGCTTCTGCTCGACGGAGGACACGTGCAGCTGAGCGCCACGCAAACCGGTAGCCAACTCGCCCGCCGCCGCCTCGTCGAGGACCAGCACCTCGGCGGGCTTCTTGACCGCACCCAAAGAGTCGAAATCACGGCCGGTGGCCACCCGCCGACCATCGACGGTGTTGAGTTTGGCAGTGAACCTGGGAGGTGACGCGGCTGCATCGGACACGCTGGCGTCGAGTTCAGCGGTGACATCCCAGTAACCCGCGCTGCGGAACGCCATCCGTTCGCGTTCCCGCTGGACGATGATCCGGGTCGCGACGGACTGGACCCGGCCGGCCGACAGCTTGGGCGCTACCTTTTTCCACAGCACCGGGCTGACCTCGTAGCCATAGAGCCGGTCGAGGATGCGCCGGGTCTCCTGGGCATCGACCAGGTCGTTGTCCAGGTTGCGCGGATCCTCGGCAGCCGCCCGGATCGCCGGCTCAGTGATTTCGTGGAACACCATTCTCTTGACCGGGACGCGCGGTTTCAGCGTCTCGAGGAGATGCCAGGCAATCGCTTCGCCCTCACGGTCACCGTCCGTGGCCAGATACAGTTCATCGACGCTCTTGAGTAAGTCTTTCAGCTCGGCGACGGTGCTCTTCTTCTCGGGGCTGATGATGTACAGCGGTTCGAAGTCGGCATCGACATTGACACCGAGGCGCGCCCACGGCTCCGACTTGTACTTGGCGGGGACATCCGCGGCGGCCCTGGGAAGGTCCCGGATGTGGCCGCGGGACGATTCAACGATGTAGCCGGATCCCAGAAAACCTGCGATTTTGCGCGCTTTTGTGGGCGACTCGACAATCACGAGTCGCCGGACGTTGCTCCCGCTGTCGCGGTTGTCGTCAGCCACCTTCGCCTAGCTCCACTTCTTCTACTGCCCGGTCGGCCCGCACCATTCCTGCAGCCGCTCCGGCAACTGACAATTTCGCACCCCCGGCCTGCCGACGCAAACTGGCCCCCGTGCGGCGGCTGTCTGCAGGGCGTCTATATCCGCGGCCAATTTGCTACCGCTTCAGCGTGGTCGGGGGGCTCCCCCACATTCTCCACCAGGCGCGATAGACGCCGTCGGCCACTGATCCGCAACGCCGGATGCGTCCCGCGGGTGCCTATGAGTGTCGGCGCTATGCCGACTCTCATCATCGCCGATGCCAGCGGCGAGTGAGTGTCGGGCGCATGCGGGTCCAACCCGAGCAGATAGCGGCCGGAATCGGGCGTGCCGGATGCCAGCGTCCACGCCCGCAGTTCCCGGGGTCCGGGCAACCACTGCGGCGGCACGGTCTTGACCGCTCCCCGCGTCCAATCCCCGGCGATCTGGACCAGGCGAGCATCCAGCGCGGTACGAACCAGCGGCGTGTCCTCGTCAGTACGAGCGATCTCGGCCTGCAACCCAGCCTCGGTGATCATCTCGGCCAGCGCCTCGGCGCGCCACAACCGGTCCACCACAACCGACAGCCGCGCAGTCGGCACCTGCGTGCTGACAACGACGGAGGCCTGTCCGGGCGCAGCCAGTATTCCTGTCAGGTCGGCTATAGCCGGTGGCACCGACTCAGCCGAGAAGAAGGACAGCTGGCTCACACCAGTGACATTAAGGCAGCCCGACCGCACAGAGGTTGCCGGGCCGCAAGGCCCAGTCCCGGGCACTACACAGAAACAGACCACCCCCGCGCATTCCGTGATGGATGACGCGAGGGTGGGAAGAGGTCTCTGGCTAGGCCCGCTGTTCCTCAGACGGCCCGAACGCCGGTAGCCTGCGGCCCCTTGGGGCTCTGGCCGACCTCAAACTCGACCTTCTGGTTCTCTTCCAGGGTGCGGAAGCCGCTGCCCTGAATTTCCGTGTAGTGGACAAACACATCAGCAGAGCCGTCCTCGGGGGCGATAAAGCCGAAGCCCTTCTCCGCGTTGAACCACTTCACAGTTCCCTGGGGCATCTCTCGTACTTTCCTTCTCGTTACCGGGAGCGGTCCACCGACTTCCGGTGTACCGGGCCCGTTCCGACCGCCATACCTGGTTGGAGTGCTCGGAACTGACCCGACCATCACCCTCGCAGGAACCGCGACCGCAACGTCGATCCTGCGAGTGCGAATACACGAACACAGAAGCTGCGACCGTCGTTAGTCAACCATGTTCGGGGCCGCTGGTGACAGTCTCGGAGAAATCACGTAGTGAACAATTCACCTACGACGGCATTTGGGCGCTTTTCGGCGGCCGTTGGACAGCGCACGCGCGACATCCGGGAGGAACCGAGGTGACAGATCCGGTGTCGAATTTCGGCCGCCGACTGTTGGCTTGCGCGGTCGAGGGCACCGCCGCGGACGAAAACCCGCTGCGCCATGTAGCAGACCTGCCGCCGCGACGGGCCAGAAAACGGACCTGGCCTCACTGGGCCGACCCAGATGTGGTGAGAAGTTTCGGTGATCGCGGCATCGAGGCACCATGGTCGCATCAGCTGACGGCTGCCGACCTGGCTCACGATGGACGCCACGTAGTACTCAGTACAGGTGCCGCCTCAGGAAAGTCGCTCGCCTACCAACTGCCGATATTGACAGCGCTGAAAGCGAACCCGCGGTCGCGGGCGCTGTACCTGGCGCCTACCAAAGCGCTTGGGCACGACCAGTTGCGATCGGCCGTGTCCCTGGCCTCCGGGGTCCCCGGGCTCACCGACGTCGCGCCAACGCCCTACGACGGTGACAGCTCTGCCGAGGTGCGGCGCTTCGCCCGGGAGCGGTCCCGCTGGGTCTTCTCGAATCCGGACATGATTCACCTGTCGATGCTGCGCAACCACGCCCGATGGGCGGTCTTCCTGCGCAATCTCCAATACCTCGTAGTGGACGAATGCCATTACTATCGGGGCGTTTTCGGGTCGAACGTCGCGATGGTGCTGCGCCGCCTAATGCGGCTGTGCGCCAGATATTCGGCAGCCGGCCCCCGCTCCTCTGGGACAAACCCTTCTGGGCCCACCGTCATCTTCGCCAGCGCGACCAACGCGCAGCCGGCGATCACTGCCTCCGAGTTGATAGGTCAATGTGTGATGGAGGTGACTGACGACGGCTCACCCCAGGGAGCACGGACGGTCGCGCTGTGGGAGCCAGCCCTGATCGACGGCCTCGCGGGGGAGAACGGAGCACCGGTGCGGCGAACGGCCGGCGCCGAAGCCGCCCGGGTGATGGCCGACCTGATCCGAGAGGGGGCACACATGCTCACCTTCGTGCGGTCCCGCCGGGGCGCTGAACTCACGGCGCTGGGCGCCAAGGTCCGACTGGCCGAGACCGCACCGCATCTGGCAACACAGGTTGCCTCTTACCGTGCCGGCTACCTGGCCGAGGACCGTCGCGCACTCGAACGCGCGTTGGCCAGCGGTGAACTTTCCGGCGTCGCAACGACCAACGCTCTGGAGTCGGGGGTGGACATCGCGGGTCTTGATGCCGTGGTCCTGGCCGGCTTCCCCGGCACCGTCGCCTCGTTCTGGCAGCAGGCGGGACGCGCCGGCAGACGCGGGCAGGGAGCACTTGTGGTGCTGATAGCCCGCGACGATCCCCTGGACACCTATCTGGTTCATCACCCCGCCGCTTTGCTCGACAAACCCATAGAGCGTGTCGTCATAGACCCAGGCAACCCGTATGTCCTTGGACCACAGCTTCTTTGTGCAGCCACCGAGCTTCCGCTGACCGAAGTCGAGGTGCGCAGTTGGAATGCCGAAGCAGTTGCAAGCACCTTGGTCGACGATGGGTTGCTGCGCCGGCGGCCGAACGGCTACTTCGCCGCCCCTGGAGTCGATCCGCACCCCGGCGTGGACATTCGCGGCTCCACCGGCGGACAGATCGCGATCCTGGAAGGCGATACAGGCCGCATGGTGGGCAGTACGGGGGTGGGGCAAGCACCCGCATCGGTCCACCCCGGGGCGGTCTATCTGCACCAAGGCGACAGCTACGTAGTCGATTCTCTCAACTTCGAGGACGGCATTGCCTTCGTCCACGCCGAGGATCCTGGGTACACGACATTCGCCCGCGAGCTGACCGCTATCGATGTGGCCGGGCCGGGCGAATGTTCTGACCATGGACCGGTCACCGTAGGGCTGGTGCCGGTGTCGGTGAGTAACACGGTCACCGGGTACCTGCGCCGCCGTACCGACGGTGCAGTGATCGACTTCGTCGACCTCGATATGCCGACGCGCACCCTCGAGACCATGGCCGTGATGTGCACGATCACCTCGGATGCGCTGCAAGACAGCGGCATCGACCCGCTACGAATACCTGGATCGCTGCACGCGGCCGAACACGCCGCCATCGGTCTGCTGCCGTTGCTCGCCGGCTGCGATCGCGGCGACATCGGCGGGGTGTCCACCGCAGCAGGCCCGGTCGACGGCCAGCCGACGATATTCGTCTACGACGGCTATCCCGGTGGCGCAGGCTTCGCCGCCAGCGGATTCGCCACCATCGATACCTGGTGGGGGGCCACCGCCGCGGCAATCGAGGCGTGCGACTGCCCGACGGGTTGTCCGTCCTGCGTGCAGTCGCCCAAGTGCGGGAACGGCAACGACCCCCTGGATAAAGAGGGCGCGGTCCGCGTCTTGCAACTGGTGGCCGGCCTGGTTTCGGCCGCGATCCCATGAATCCAACCGGCGGTCGACCCCTCGACGATCGCCTCTGGATACCAGAGCTAAGAAAACCTAGCGGAAAATCACGGCAAACAAACCACACCGGCTTGAAGACGGACTGGGCGCCACGATCTGTTCTGGATTCTGACTACTAGGATGATGGCAAATTACCGTGTGAACTTTGTTGCTGCAACTCGCGAACAGCGGTCGGGCGACACGCGGAGCTGCCCGGAAACACAAGAACGCGGATTCCATGGCAACGGGATCAGCAGGAACCCTGAACCTCTCGGTAGGCTTACCGCCATGACCCACGACTGGCTGCTCGTGGAAACGCTGGGCAGCGAGCCTGTAGTCGTCGCGCAGGGCGCTCACACCAAGAATCTGCTACCGGTCGACTCGTTCTTGGGGAGAGACCCGCACCTGATGGCTATCCAGACCGCCATTGGCGAGACGGTTCGTGCCGGCACAGGCCTGACCAGCATCACACCCAAGAACGACCGAGTGATTCGCACCGAGGTTGTCCAGATGTCGGACAACCGGATACATGGGGTTCAGATCTGGGTGGGGACACCTGACGAGGAACCGCCACCGCGGCCGCTCGTCGGATCGTTGATTGTGGATCTGACGGCGAGAACCGTCACCGACACCCCCGAGTCGCTCCGCATCGGTGGATGGGATCCAGATCAGGCGCCCTCGTTGGGACGGGTGTTCGCCGAGGCGCTCCCCCGGCGCGATCTCGACCCCAGCGAGTCCGAGATCATCAGCATGGTGATGAACCCCGAAGCCGGGCAATCGATCTGCGATACCTGGGACTTCACCGACTACCTGGGCGAGCGGATCACGGTCGGATTCGTCACCCGTTCCCTTTCGGAGGAACAGGATGACGGCAAGCCGCGGCTGATCTGCCGGGCGATGAATTGGCGCAGCGTGCAGGAGGGGCCGAGCATCCAGGAGGAGCTGCTCGGGCAGCGCATCCTCGACAACCTGGCCGAGCCTGGTGTGCACCGAGCCCTGGTGGACCCCAGGCAATGGACTTTGCTGAAGTGGCTCGACGACCCCGCGCCATTCTTCGACTGGCGGGCAGGGATCGTGGGAGACCGGGCCCACCCGGACGACCAGGCCGCGCTGGCCGGAATGGACGCGGAGTTCGCCACCGGGGGCACCTCGGGCGTGCTGAGGATGGTCGCCCACCAAGGGGGATGGACCCCGGTGCACGTGAACGTGGACCGCGTCGAACTCAATGACGGCGTCTACGCCGGACTTGCCGCATTTCGGTTACCCACGCAGGAAGAACTCACCGTCGCCGGACTCGATGGTCTCGAGGAGTCGACCGACAGTGAGCCAAAGGCGCCCTCGCGCAAGAAGAATGCCGCCAAGAAGAAGGCGGGCGCGAAGAAAACCGCCATCAAGAAGGCCGGCATCAAGAAGGCCGGCATCAAGAAGGCCGCCACGAAAAAGGCCGGCACGGACTAGCTTGCGGTATCTATTGGACCAGCTCTGGATCTATTGGACCAGCTCTGGCCACCGCCCGGGCGGCCCCCATCCAGGCCGGACCGACAGCGATCGACGCCTCCACAGTTACCACGAGGTCCAGCCCGTCCGCCGCACAAGTGACCGCGACCGTGCCCATGGCGCGGGCCAGCACAGACACCTGCGCACAGGCGGTGTCGACGCCGCCAGGCAGGTAAGCCGCTCCGGCGAGGGCCCCAAGATCCGCGGCTGCCTGCGCCTGGTGCCGCGCGATGACCGCCGCCCCAACGTGTGCACCCCCCGCAGTGACCGTGGCCAGTGCCGCGATCATCACGGCAGCAATCAGGCTGGCGGAGCCGCGTTCACCGAACACCTGATTCAGCTGCGGCGATAGCCTCCGCACCGATCGGAATGCCCGGTAGAAAGGGCGATCTCGCGGTGACGGTGGCGACCACGTAGGTTCCGTTGCGGCGCAAGCGCAGCACCGCGCCGCCGGGCGCGACAGTACGCGCCGCCCGGTCAGCGCCACTGTCGTCACCCCGCGCGGCCAGACGGGCCGCCTCCCGGGCTGCATCCACGCAGCGCACCTGCATGGATACTGCGGTGAGGCCTGCCAGGCAGACTGCCAGCACTGCCACCAAGGCGAGGATCGCGAAAGCAGCTTCCGCGGTGGCCATTCCGGATTCTCCACCTAGAACTTGGTGTTCAGCGCCCGGCTGATGAGATTGGTCAATGCACCGACGATGGAGTCCCCGGTGACGACGGTGTAGAGGACGGCCCCGAACGCGGCCGCCGCGATGGTGCCTATCGAGTATTCGACCGTCGACATGCCGTCTTCGGCTACCGCCGCAACGGCCAGGCGGGTTCGCAGGTCCCGAAAGCGTTCTCTCATCATGGATCCTCTCATTCATTTCTGGTCACAGCACTCCCGAGCGCAGAACCTCGACCGCCAGTCCAGCGATCACCGGCACCACGCCCAAGCACAGGAACGCGGGCAGATAGCACATCCCAAGCGGCCCCGCGATCAATACCGAGGCGCGCTCCGCCTTTGCCCTCGCAGCGTCGACGGCCTCGGCCCGAAGCTGGGCAGCGAGATCCTCGATCCCCTGTGCCAGCACAGCACCCGAGCTCGCCGATCGGCGAGCCATCCTCATCAAGGCCTGTACGGTCTTGTCCGCGGGCTCAACGGGGCTCACCCAAGCTGTAGCCGGGTCCGCCCCAAGCGCCAGAAGATCGGCGGCACGGCGGAACAGCGCTGCCATTGAAGTGGGCGCGGACTCAGTGACTGCAGCCGCTGCCCCCGAGACCGCCATGCCCGAGCGCAGACACGCGGCAAAAAGGTCCAGGGTGGCCGCGGCCGAGAGCGCATCGTCGACGACCGGGCGTCGGCGATGTTCGCCAACCGGCCGCAGATCCGCCCTGATCCGGTTGAACGAAGTCCGGGGTATTGCCAGCACGGATGCTGCGAGAAACGCTGCGGCCCATGTCATATCAGTACCTTCGAGATGATGCGATCGGACCAGAGGAGGCCGCAACAGGTCAAGCCGCAGCCGACGACGAGCAACCAGCCACCCGCTCCGTCGGAGAACAGGAAACTCAATGGATCGGCACCGATTGATTGACCGAGCAGAACACCCACCAGCGGCAGGCCGGCAAGGATCGCCGCGGTGGCGCGGGCGCCGGCCATACCGGCTTCCACACCCTGATGGAAGCGTCCGCGCTCGACGATGTCTCGCTGCGCAGCCTGCATCAGGGTCGCGATCGCCAACCCGTGTGTGTGCGCGAGTTGCCAACACACTGCCAACCTCTCCCAGTGACCCGGAGACGTTGACCGCTGCGCCTCTGCGCGTAGTCCGGCAGCTACATCGGCTCCTAGAAAGGCGCGCGAGGCGACCGACCGCAGTGACTTGGCAACGCGACCGTCCGACTCGTGAGCCGCTACCTCCTGGGCCGCTACCTCCTGGGCCGCTACGCCGATCGCGGCGACGGGATGCGCGCCGACCCTCAACTCCCCGACCAGAACGTCGAGCGCACCCTGCAGTGCAGATGCTTCCGCGTTGGCGGCTCGCCGCCGAAGGACGAGGCCCCGACGAACCAGAGACGTCGCGATCAGCAGGCCCAGCCCCGAAAGGGCAGTCCACGGCATCAGCAACGACAATGCTGCGCAAGCGGTCACCGCGAAAGGCAAGACCGCGAGCCGCAGGCGTCGGCGTCGGCGTCGCAGCATCATCAGTGCCCGGGCGCGCTGGCGCGAGGAGGCTGGGACGAGCAGAACTGCCGCGGCCAGTGCCAGGGCCGCGCCGGTCACGGTCGCCTTCGTGTGCGTACCAACGTGGCCAGAGTGTCGGCGCCGCGCCCGAAACCGCTGCGCCGATTCCAGCAGGGCAGCACAAACACTCGGCCGTCGTCGCCACGTTGGAGCAGCCCCACCTCGCTCAGACGGCGACTTCCCGCGCCGTCACGTGTGACGTGCAGAACAACCTGGATGGCGGCGGCCAGCTGACTGTGCAATGCGCCGCGATCGAGCCCGCCAAGCGCCCCCAGCGCTTCGAACCGGGCGGGTACCTCTGCCGGATTGTTGGCGTGCACCGTGCCCGCGCCACCATCGTGTCCGGTGTTCAGCGCCCCGAGCAGGTCGATGACCTCAGCTCCACGAACCTCACCGATGACGATCCGATCGGGCCGCATCCGCAGCGCCTGCTTGACCAGGTCGCGAACGGTCACCTCGCCGACGCCCTCGACGTTGGCACAGCGTGCGACGAGCTTCACCAGATGTGGGTGCCGAGGTGCCAGCTCGTTGGCATCCTCCACACACACGATGCGCTCGTCTGCAGTCACGGCGCCGAGCATGGCCGCCAACAGAGTGGTCTTGCCGGCCCCGGTTCCGCCGGAGACGACGAAAGCCAACCGCGTGTCGATGACGTCGCGCACCAGATCGCCTGCCTCGGCCTCGATCGCGCCCGTTTCGACCAACGTGTCGAGATCCTGAGTGGCCGGCCTAAGTATCCGCAGGGACAGACAGGTGCCCCCTGCGGCAACCGGGGGCAGCACCGCGTGAAACCGCACGGTATGTACGCCGTCCGGGTGGGCCGACCCCAGATGGCTGAGATGCCCGTCGACCCAGGGTTGGGCTTCGTCGAGGCGGCGCCCGGCGCTCAGCGCCAAACGCTGGGCGAGCCGGCGCACCGCAGCCTCGTCCGCGAATCGCACTGAACTCCGCCGCAAACCGTTGCCGTCGTCCACCCAGACGGCGTCGGGGGCGGTCACCAGCACATCGGTAGTGCCCGGACCGCGCAGCAATGGTTCCAGAATTCCGACGCCCACCAGTTCGGTCTGCATTTCGCGAAGACTGGTCAACACCTCGGTATCCCCGAGCACCCCGCCGGACTCCGCACGGATCGCTGCCGCCACCACGCTCGGCCGCAGCGGTACGCCGTCGGCCGCGAGCCGCTCTCGCACCCGATCGATCAGCGACGCGCTCATGGCCTGGACTCGAGGCGTCCGAGGTGCGGGTTCTGGCAAAGAACTGCGAGGACTTTGCGGGCAGCACTTGCCAACGGTGAGCGCCGCCCCAGGCTGAGCCCACCGCGCTCGAGGCGGGGCCGGATGCCGGGTTCGGGACGCATCGACGCCAGCACCGGCAGACCCACGATCTGGGCGATGTCGGTAGGCCGGAGACCGCCCGGAGACGGACCGCGTACCAACACCCCGGTATTCGGGTTGCCGGCCGAGGCCCACCGGGAAATAGCCGCCGAGGCCGCACATGAGCGCACGTCAGCCGTCGTGATCAACACGACGAGGTCCGCAGCGGCTAGCGCGGTCTCGGCGGCAGGGGTCGACTGCCGAGCCACATCGCAGACCACGGTCACCCCCGCCCGGCTTCCCGCGTCGATCACCGCGGACAGCGGCAGAGGGTTGATTTCGTTGCACCTGCCGTCGCTGCTTCTCATCTCACCGCCGGATGGATCGCCGGGCATCACGCGACCGCCCGAGAGCAGGCTGACCCCGTGCCGCCCCGGCAAGGCATCACGCAGTGCCGCGTAGCTCAGGCGGCCGCCGGCCGACGAGAGATCGGGCCACCGCAGGCCGGGCTCCGATTCACTACCGAGAACCAGATCGAGTCCACCACCCCAGGGGTCCCCGTCGATGAGCAGCGACTCGGCGGATTCTTGGGCCAGCGCGGTGGCGAACACCGAAGCACCAGCGCCACCACGACCTGCGAGGACAGCTACGACAGGTCCGCGTGCGCCGTGACTGTCCGATGCCGGCGAAGCCTCCGCGGCATCGGACAGGGCCGCCATCAGATCGCTGTCACCTGCGGGTAACGTCACGACTCCTTGCGCACCGATCGCAACAGCCGCCTCCCAATCGGCTGGGCCGGGCTCGGTGTCACCGACCAGGAATACCCGCGCACGCCGGGGCATTCCTCGCTCGGCGCACCGCCGCGCGGCACGGGCATCTAGAAGAATCGCCGCGGCACTGGTCCAAACCCTGCGGCTGGACGGTTCACGGGTGCGCGCCACCGGCAAGCCGGCGGCGGCCACCACGCGGTCGATGTCGGTGTTGAGCGCCTTGCCGTCGATCACGGCCAGAATCCCTGGGGGCTCTGCGGGCTTGGTCATGACCCAAGCGTCGACTGTCTCCGAGCCCGCCGAAAGTGCACCATCGGAATCTGTGGATCAACGTGGAATTGTGGACAGATCACTCACCGGGACCACGCCAAGGAACTGGCCAAGCAACTTGCCGGTGAGCGGCCATGAAAATTCGCGGGACGCCGCCGAAAAAAAGGACGACCCCCGCCAAGGGGGAGGAGGCGGAGGTCGTCGTGTATCAGCCCCGGGGGGTCGGGCTGATCCACACCCGACATAAGTCGAGTGACGCTTACTATACACTCGCCAGCGCACGCAAGCGCAAGTACGAAACCGCCGGGAAGGCCACCCGCACGGGACATACGAAAAGCGCAAACACGTGTCGTGAACTGCCATTTTGTCCCGCCTGATGCACAGCGGCAGACGCCGTCCCCTTATGCTGGCGTGGTGATCTCATCCGACCCGGCGGCCGACGTTGACCCAACGCAGAAATGGCCTGCCTCATCGGACCGCCCTATTCGCACCGCAGCGTTCTTCGATCTTGACAAAACCGTGATCGCAAAATCGGGGACCGCGGCTTTCAGTAAACCTTTTCTCAGCCAGGGGCTAATTAACCGGCGCGCCGTCCTCAAATCGTCATACGCGCAATTCCTCGTCCTGATGTCTGGCGCCGACAGCGACCAGATGGACCGGATGCGGTCCAACATCACGAATATGTGCGCCGGATGGGATGTCGAACAGGTCAAGTCCATCGTGCGCGAAACGCTGCACGACATCGTGGATCCGCTGGTCTTCGCCGAGGCAGCCGAACTCATCGCCGACCACCGACTGTGCGGCCGCGACGTGGTCGTCGTGTCGGCCTCCGGGGAGGAGATCGTCGCACCGATCGCGCGCGCACTCGGCGCCACCCACGCGATGGCGACGCGAATGGTGGTCGAGGATGGTCGGTACACCGGCGAAATCGCTTTCCACTGCTTTGGCGAGGGCAAAGCCGAGGCAATCCGCGCGCTGGCCGCCCGCGAGGGCTATGCCCTCGAACACTGCTACGCCTACTCAGACTCGATCAGCGACCTGCCGATGCTCGAAGCAGTAGGCCATCCGACGGTGGCCAATCCGGACCGCACGTTGCGCAAGGAAGCAGCCGCGCGGGGCTGGCCGGTGCAGACGTTTTCCAAGTCAGTGTCGCTGCGCGATCGAATCCCGGCCCCGTCTGGAGCGGCGGTGGCCACGACCGCTGCAGTCGGGGTGAGCGCCCTGGCTGCAGGTGCGTTGACCTACTCACTGCTACGCCGGCTCGCGTTCTGAGAAGAAGCTACTTCTCAGTAGCCGGCGCCACGCCGTAACGATCTGAGGTCGGCCCAGAATTGGGCCTTGCTGTGACCGATATCACGTAGTACAAAGGAAGCACGGCAGCCGAGAGAGGCCAGGGCCGAGCCAGAAGAGAAGGCTCGATCTCCCAAACTCGGCTCCCCAGCACGGGTTTCGGAACCCACGCGGAGCACATACCGCGGAATAGGTAAGAGTGTTGTGGGCCTGCGGAATTACGAGAATCGGACGGCTACCAAAGACCTTTGGGTAGGTCGAAAGTCGTAGCGCTTCGTAAGAACGCCGAGGCCACCCACGCAACCCCATCCAGCACGCTTGGTAACCGGAATCCGTGCTAGCGGGCGGCGAACTGAGGCATTTTTGAAATGCTTCGGGGCGCCGCCCGCTTTATTTTGCTGACCCGCTTTATTTTGCTGACCCGCTTTATTTGTGCTGAGGGGCGCTGCCCTGAGATTCATTGCGCTTCCTGCGCACCCCTCGAATTGCCCCGGAAACAGGCCGGAATCACGACCGCATCGACTCCGCAATGGACAAGGCCTCGCGCGCGCCGGCGTGCAGCCCCGCACTGCTGAGTACCAGCCAAGCCGTCAAACCCTCGGCGGTGCCCGCCGCAAAGCCTCGGGCCGCAGCGCGGTAGTTACCGGAGCGACGCATCCAGTGCACCTCGGGAACGCCGAGACCGTGCGGGTCCAAACCGCTGGAGATCGTCACAAGCCTCGATACTCCGCGAGCGACGACGCCGTCCGCGGTGCCGAATGGCGCCAGCGTGAGCAGTTCACCATGAACGACCGCGGCCAACACTGTCGCAGGAACCCGCGTTGCGCCGGTGGCGATGTCTGCGAGCAGCTCGAGCCTGCGTCCGACATCGGCCTCGGCGCGCGGCCGACCCAGTTCAGCACCTTCGCCCAGGTCCGCCGCCGCCAGCGCGTGCAACCTGGCGATCGCTTGAAGCGGCGAACGCCGCCATACGCCGACCAGGGCGCCTTGGCCGCCCTCGAGTGCCTCGGCCACTCTGAGCGCACCAGCGAGCACCGGATCGCCGCCGGCGGCCCGGGCTTCATCGGGTCCGCTGTCGGAGAACTTCAGGGGTCCGCCGTCGAGCACCGACGAAGCCCGAGCCGCCCGCAGCGCCGCCTCCGCGGCCGTCTCGGGCCAGCCACGCAGGTTGGTGCGGTGCCGGTGCGCCCTGCCGAGCTCCTCACGTGCCTCCCGACCCGCCTGCTCCACGCCGGGGAGCGCCGCCAACGGCGCCAAAGGGTCCCCGGACGCCGGGTCCTTGGCCGTCATCGGCACCTGCCATCCGTCACGCCCGCACACGCTAGCTGACCCGCCGGTTGACTACCCTCACAGTCATGACCGAGACGCACACGGAAGTCCCGCCTTCCTACCCGCCTGCGCCCGAGTTCGCCATCAACGCCAACGCTGGGGAGGCGTTGTATCAGCAGGCCGAGGAAGACCGGCTGGCCTTCTGGGCCGACCAGGCCAACCGCCTGAGCTGGGAGACACCTTTCACCGAAGTGCTTGACTGGTCCGAAGCACCGGTCGCCAAGTGGTTCGCCGACGGTCGGCTCAACGTCGCCTACAACTGCGTGGACCGTCACGTGGAAGCCGGCAACGGAGACCGCGTAGCCATCCACTGGGAGGGCGAGCCCGTCGGGGACGCTCGCGAGATCACCTACACGCAACTCAAAGACGAGGTCTGCCAGGCCGCCAACACCCTCGCCGACCTGGGGGTCGAATCAGGCGATCGGGTCGCGATCTACATGCCGATGGTGCCCGAAGCCATTGTCGCCATGCTGGCCTGCGCACGACTGGGCGCCATGCACTCAGTGGTCTTCGCCGGGTTCTCGGCCTCAGCGCTGCGGGCCCGGATCGACGACGCCCGCGCCAAGCTGGTCATCACCGCCGACGGACAGTTCCGCCGGGGCAAGGCCGCACCGCTGAAGGCAGGGGTGGACGAAGCCATCGAAGGTCTCGGTGACGACAGCCCCGTCGAACACGTACTCGTGGTGCGGCGCACCGGAATCGACGTGCCATGGACGCCGGGCCGCGACCTGTGGTGGGACGAGACCGTCCCGAGAGCCTCAACCGAGCACATCCCGGCGGCCTTCGATGCCGAGCACCCACTGTTCCTGCTGTACACGTCGGGAACTACGGGAAAACCGAAGGGCATTGTGCACACTTCGGGCGGCTATCTGACACAAGCGTCGTACACCCATTTCAATGTGTTCGACGTCAAATCGGGTTCCGACGTGTACTGGTGCACCGCCGACATCGGCTGGGTCACCGGGCACACCTACATCGTGTACGGGCCGCTGTCCAACGGTGTCACCCAGGTCGTCTACGAAGGCACACCAGCCTCACCCGACGAGCACCGGCATTTTCAGGTCATCGAAAAGTACGGTGTGACAATCTATTACACCGCCCCCACCGTCGTGCGAACGTTCATGAAGTGGGGCCGCGACATTGCCTTCGCCCACGATCTGTCCAGCCTGCGCCTACTTGGCTCGGTGGGCGAGCCGATCAACCCCGAAGCCTGGCGATGGTATCGCCTGGTGTTCGGCGGCGAGAGGACGCCGGTCGTCGACACCTGGTGGCAGACCGAGACCGGTGCAGCCATGATCTCGCCGCTGCCGGGAGTCACCGACTGCAAGCCCGGTTCGGCGATGCGTCCGCTGCCGGGTATCTCGGCCAAGATCGTCGACGACGACGGCAACGAGCTAGCCCCCGGCACCGACCACGGTGAACCCGTTACCGGATACCTGGTACTGGACAAGCCGTGGCCGGCGATGCTGCGTGGAATTTGGGGCGACCCGGAGCGGTTCAAGGAAACCTACTGGTCGCGGTTCGCCGAACAGGGCTGGTACTTCGCCGGGGACGGCGCCCGCTACGGCAGCGACGGCGAGATCTGGATTCTGGGCCGAATCGACGACGTGATGAACATTTCCGGCCACCGCATTTCCACGGCTGAGGTGGAGTCCGCGCTGGTCGGGCACGCCGGTGTCGCGGAGGCAGCCGTCGTCGGTGCCACCGACGACCACACCGGCCAAGCGATCTGCGCCTTCGTCATCCTCAAGGCCCATGCGGCCGCCATGTCCTACGAGCAGATGGTGACCGAGCTACGGGCCGAGGTGTCCCAGGAAATCTCGCCGATCGCCAAACCACGCGAGATTCACGTCGTGCCGGAGCTGCCCAAGACACGCAGCGGCAAGATCATGCGACGGTTGTTGCGCGACGTTGCCGAAGGCCGCGAACTCGGGGACACTTCGACACTGCTGGATCCCGGCGTGTTCGAGGCGATCCGCGCCAGCAAATAGCCCGGGTGGGGTGGCCGTCAAGCAGCGCCCACCGGGACAAAGCCGCTGCCCGGCCGGCCCTTGGCCACGATGTCGGCGAGTTGGGTGTTGAACGACATGGTCACCGCCGGGGTGTGCAGCGGGATGAACTTGACCACACAAGTCGGCATCGCTTCGGAGAACGCTCCGTGGATCATGCCGACGAGCTTGTTGTTCACCGTCACCGGCGCTCCGGAGTCGCCGGGCTGCCCGCAGACCTGGTTGACGATGGTGCCGGGCTCCTCGCCGGGGCCCCAGGTGACACCGCACGAATAGCCGGTGGAGCGACCGAGGATGCAGGCTACGTCGCCGAAGACGGGGTCGGGACCGAGACCGTCGATTCGGAAGCCGTCGACAGTTGTCACCGGCGTGACCTTCTGCGGATCGAATTCGATCACCGCGTAATCCAGGTTGTCGTTACCGGCGACCATCGTGCCGAGGATGCCGGCGTTCTCCGCACCCTCGGCGGCAACCACCGCCCCCGGTCCGCCGCAGTGCGCGGAGGTGAACCCGATCAGGCTGCCCCGGTTGTCGGTGCCGATCGTGGTGAGTGTGCAGTAGGACTCGCCGTCGACGACGACGCCGGATCCGCCCCCCAGCGTCACCGGAGGGTCCGCGTGAGCGGGGGCGATCACGAACATGAGCGCCGCGCTCAAGGCCGCGATCACCGCGCAAGCTGTCAGGCTGGTCCTCAACAGTAATCCCCAATCGACATGCCCGACCCGCCTTAACAAGGAACTCCCGCAGTCTATCCCCGGGCGGAATCATTCAAGCGCGACGCCACGTGGCAATATTGATCCCGCTATTGATCCCGACATTTGAACCGCCACCCGACAGTAGATGCGGGAAGGAAGCTTCCGTGAGCGAGCGCAGAAACGGCGTACCAACAACAGTGACCTCGATACCACTGGTAGACCCGCACGCCGCTAAGCCCGACCCATCCATCGGTGACCTGGTCAAGGATGCCACCTCACAAGTGTCCACGCTGGTGCGCGCCGAGGTGGCGCTGGCGAAGGCGGAGATCACCCGCGACGTCAAAAAAGGCCTGACCGGCAGCGTCTTCTTCATCCTGGCGCTGGTGGTGCTGTTCTATTCGACGTTCTTCTTTTTCTTCTTCCTCGCCGAGTTGCTGGACAGCTGGCTGTGGCGCTGGGCGGCGTTCCTCATCGTGTTCGGGATCATGGTCGTGGTCACCGCAGTGCTGGCGTTGCTCGGTTATCTCAAAGTGCGGCGGATCCGTGGCCCGCAGCAGACCATCGAGACGGTCAAGGAAATTCCCGAAGCCCTCACTCCCGGGCCGGACAAGGCCGCCAGGACGATCGCGTCGACGGACGGTAAACAGGCGTCAAACGCAGACCCGTCAGGCTGGTAATGGGCCGGCCCGACCCGTCGGCCGTACGCATCGGCGGGCCTTGGCGTCATTTGGACGTGCACGCCAACGGAATTCGGCTTCACGTCGTCGAGGCTGAACGACGGGCCGACGCCGATGACCTCCCGGAGAAGGTGCCGGACCGGCCGCTGGTCATCCTGCTGCACGGGTTTGGTTCGTTCTGGTGGTCCTGGCGCCACCAACTCACCGCCCTCACCGGCGCCCGGGTGGTGGCAGTTGATCTGCGTGGCTACGGCGGAAGCGACAAACCGCCGCGCGGCTACGACGGTTGGACGCTGGCCGGCGACACGGCCGGCTTGGTACGCGCGCTGGGACATGAGTCGGCCACGCTGGTGGGTCACGCCGACGGCGGGCTGGTCTGCTGGGCCACCGCGGTCCTGCACCCCAGAGCAGTAAAGGCGATCGCGCTGGTGAGCTCGCCCCACCCTGCCGCGCTGCGTAGCTCGGCGTTGAGCCGTCGCGATCAGGGCCGGGCGCTGTTGCCCTCGATGCTTCGCTATCAGGTGCCCGGCTGGCCCGAGCGCATGCTGACGCGGCACCACGGTGCCGAACTCGAGCGACTGGTGCGTAGCCGATCCAGCTCCAAATGGCAGGCCGGCGAGGACTTCTCGGAAACCATCGGCCATCTGCGCCGGGCCATCCAGATTCCCTCGGCGGCCCATTCGGCGTTGGAGTACCAGCGCTGGGCGGTACGCAGCCAGTTTCGCGGTGAGGGACGCCGGTTCATGCGGTTGATGAGGCGACAGCTGTCGGTTCCGGTGCTACATCTGCGTGGGAGCGTCGACCCGTATGTGCTGGCCGACCCCGTCCATCGAACACAGCGTTACGCGCCGCGGGGACGGTACGTATCGATCGACGGCGCGGGCCATTTCGGGCACGAGGAAGCCCCGGGGGCGGTCAACGAGCAGCTGTCACATTTTTTGAACCAGGTTTACGGCTAGCTGATGCACTTGCCGGTTGGTATGCGCTCGACATTGCCCACCTTGGCCATCTGCTGCGCCACCTCGTCTGCGGTCAGCACGAAGCCGGTGTCGACGTCGTCGACCGCGGCTCCGAACACCACCCCGAGCACCTTGCCCCCGCGGTCGATCATCGGCCCCCCCGAATTTCCCTGCCGAACAGTGCCTCTGATGGTGTAGACCTCTCGATTGACGGTCGCGGTTCGATAGATGTCGGGACCGCTGAGCTCGATCACCTCCCGGACGCGCGAGGGAGTGGCGGTGAAGTCGCCGCCGCCCGGATAACCCATCACGATGCCGTCGGTCCCCCGGGGTGCCTCCTCATCGGCGAACTGCAGTGGCGCGGACGGGAGATCAGTCACATCGAGGATCGAGATGTCCGCATCGGGGTCGTAGGACACCACGCCCGCGTCGTAGGTCTCGCCGTCGACCTCGACGGTCACGCTCTCCGAGCCGGCCACCACGTGAGCGTTGGACATCACCCGGTTCGGTGCGACCACAAACCCACTGCCTTCGAGTACCTTCTGACAACTCGACGCGACCCCACGGACCTTCACCACGCTGGGCCGGGTCAGGGCGACAACCGCCGAAGATGCCAGCGACACATCGGGCGCCTCGACCGCGGCGACCTCCGTGGGTCCGAAGGGCTTGAGCACGTCGTGCAGCCCGGCGTTGTCCCAGAGCGTCGAAAGCCGGTTGGGTACCGATCTCAGCCAGCTCGGTGCGACCGCGTCCACCTCGGCGATCACCTGAGAGCCGCGGACAGCGGCTACCAGATTGGGCTGCGGGGAGGACATCAAAGCCGTGCCCAGCAACCATGACGCGGTCAAGACGAGAACCAACTGAAGCCCAACACCGACCACAGAGTCGAAGATCCGCAGGGTGGGATTACGGATCGCGCCGCGCACCGCCCTGCCGAGAACGACACCGGCGATCTCACCGATGACCACCAACGCCAGAATCAGGAACAGGGTTACGAACAGCTGGGTTCGGGGGCCGTTGATGTGGTTGACCACGTGGGGGGCAAGCAGAACTCCGGCCACCGCGCCCAGCACCACCCCGATCAGAGCCAGCAGAGAGCCCGGCGCCCCGGATCGCCAGCCCGAGATGGCAGCGATGAGCGCGATGGCGAGGATAGCCATATCGAGCCACTGCGACGAAGTCATAGTTGGCCATCACCGTAACTGCCCCGGGTATCCAGTAGCGCCATTGCGTCGCCGAGTTCGCGCACATTGTCGGTGTCCCAGGGCGTTGCCCAGCCTGCGACGTCGAGAATCGCCGAGATCACCTGACCGGTGAAACCCCACACGAGCATCTGGTTGAGCAGGAATGCCGGCCCTGCGAACCGGCGGGAGTGCCGGTACACGGTGATTCGGTTCTCCGGATTGACGAATGCCCGCACCGGCACTCGTGCTACCAGCGCCGTCTCCGACGAGTTGACGACGGCAACCGGGCCCGGGTCCGGTGAATATGCGAGCACCGGCACCACATGGAAGCCCGACGGCGGGATGAACATCCGCTCGAGGGTGGCGAGCGGGCGCAGCCGACCCGCATCGATCCCGGTCTCCTCGTTGGCCTCCCGAAGCGCCGTGTGGACCGGACCGTCGTCACCCAGATCTGTTGCGCCGCCGGGAAAGGCGGCCTGTCCGGCATGGTGTCGCAGCGTGGACGCCCGCACGGTGACGAGGAGATCCGCGTCGTCGGGCAGCGTGCCCGGCGAGCCGCCCTGCGGCCCCGAGAACAGGACCAGCACCGCGGCGTCACGACGGGCACCCGTCAGTGCTGCGGCGGTATTGGCTGCGGTCAACGCGGCGAGCACCTCGGCAGGCACCCGTGACCGGTAGGCGCTCTTCACCGCACCGGGGCGCTCGACGAGCGGGGTGAGCCAGGGTGGCGCGGCAGCGGGAGTCAGGTCGCCGACTCGGCTGTCGCCGCTGCCCTGCCCCGAGCCCGCCGACTTCAAGGCGCTCCGATGGCCGGATTGACCGCTTCGGCGATTTCGTCGGCAGTGGCGAACGACTTGGGCAGAATTTCGGCCACGCTGCCGTCGGCGCGCAGCACCACGGTTGCCGGCATGACATTGGGCACCTGCAACGCTGCGGCGATGGACCTGCGGCCGTCCTGCAGGGTCGGCAGCCGGACATCCAACTCAGCGAGGCGCAGCAACGCGGCGGTCTCGTTCTCGTCCTGGTGCACCGTCAACACCGTTACCCCGGATCCGACGCGCCTCTGATACTCGGCCATCGCCGGCAACTCTTCGGTGCATGGACCGCACCAGTACGCCCATAGGTTCAACACGGTGGGCCGGCCCGCAAGAGACTCAGCGACGTCGACCTCGGACCCGTCGCCCGCGCACTCGAGCACAATCCCACGCAACGGTTCAGGCCCGGGGCCGGGGCCGGGGCCGGGGCAGGGTTCGAGGTCGGCGCGAGCACGCGGGCCCGCCAGCGCCTCTGCGGTGTCGGCGTCGCGGCGGTCACGCGCAGAGATGGTGTCCGTTGTGGTTGACGACTGGTCACCGCGGCCATCTCGGGGCCCCAGTTCCGACCAGAGCGCCACGCCCAGCGCTACCACGATCACCGCCGCCACCACACCCCAACGGGCCGACGCGCTCACCGGTACACCATCCTGGTGGGCCGATCTAGAGCCCGGCCAGCGCGAGCAGGTGCTCGGTTTCGGGCCCTTTGACCAACGGCGCGGCCACCATCGGGTCGGTCGGGCCAACCCCGAAAGAAGGACAGTCTCTGGCCAGCACACATACCCCACATGCCGGCTTGCGGGCGTGGCATACCCGTCGGCCGTGGAAGATCACCCGGTGGCTGAGCAGAGTCCACTCCCGGCGCTCGATGAGCTTGCCGACGGCATGCTCGACCTTGACCGGATCCTCCAGCGATGTCCAGCGCCAGCGGCGGACCAGTCTGCCGAAGTGAGTGTCGACGGTGATTCCGGGAACGTCGAACGCGTTGCCCAGGATGACATTGGCGGTCTTGCGGCCCACGCCGGGCAGGGTGACGAGTTCCGCCAGAGTGTCGGGCACGCGGCCGTCGAATCGCTCCGTCAACTCCTGGCCCAGCCGAATCAGCGAGTTGGCCTTGTTCCTGAAGAACCCGGTGGCCCGGATGAGCTCTTCGAGCTCAGAACGATCAGCCTGGGCGTAATCCAGGGCGGTGGGGTACTTCGCGAACAACGCCGGCGTGGTGAGGTTGACGCGTTTGTCGGTGCTCTGGGCCGACAAGATCGTGGCGACGGTGAGCTCAAGCGGATTCGTGAAGTCCAGCTCGCAGTAAACATGTGGAAATGCCAGCGCCAGAGTGCGGTTCATCCGGCGTGCGCGCCGAGTCAGACCCAGCTGGGTCTCCCGTTCCCACTTGCGTGCCGAGGCGCGTCGCACCGGCTTGGCGCTATCTGATCCGCGTGCCGATGTCTCACCCAGAGTCACCGGGCCAGCCTACTGAGCGGGTGCGGCGCGCCCGGCGTCGGATGGGTCCTGAACGAAGGCGGATCGTGATCCGGGTGAGACCTTGATCGTGTTTACTCCCCCGTTGTGTCATTGTTGCTCGTTGCGCTTACTCCGGGGTTGCTGATTTTGGCGACCTTGGGACTGGACCGTGTCGAATCGAGCCTTCACCGTGACATGATCACCGACATGATCACCGCGGCGGACGTCGCCGATTTGATGGAGCGCAACGAGCGGGATTCCGCGACCGGCGGGCTCGTCGATCACATCCCTGCGGCGAATCTGCCCACCCACCAGTACTTCCGTGACCACCCCAATCCTGAATTTCAGCAGACCCGGCATATGAATCCTGTGTAGCGTGAGCTGGTCACGAAAAGGCGTACGACTAGACTGATCCCGCGATCTGATTCGAGATCGGCCTGCGTGTGCGCACATCTGATATCTGATCATCGAGCAGCTTTAAGAGGGGCAACGTGGACGAGATCCTGGCCAGGGCCGGAATCTTCCAGGGGGTCGAGCCGAGCGCCGTCGCCGCGCTGACCAAACAGTTGCAGCCGGTCGACTTTCCCCGCGGGCACACGGTGTTCGCCGAGGGCGAGCCCGGAGACCGGCTGTACATCATCATGGCCGGGAAGGTGAAGATCGGCCGGCGCGCGCCGGACGGGCGCGAGAACCTGCTGACCATAATGGGCCCGTCCGACATGTTCGGGGAGCTGTCGATCTTCGACCCAGGACCCCGCACATCGAGCGCCACCACCATCACCGAGGTGCGTGCCGTGTCCATGGACCGTGAAGCCCTGCGCGCGTGGATCGCCGACCGCCCCGAAATCGCCGAGCAATTGTTGCGGGTACTGGCCCGTCGCCTCCGTCGCACCAACAACAACCTCGCCGACCTCATCTTCACCGACGTACCGGGCCGGGTGGCCAAGCAGCTGCTGCAGCTCGCTCAGCGATTCGGAACTCAGGAGGGCGGCGCACTGCGGGTGACTCATGACCTGACCCAAGAAGAGATCGCGCAGCTGGTCGGGGCATCACGCGAGACTGTCAACAAGGCGCTCGCCGACTTCGCCCACCGCGGCTGGATTCGTCTGGAGGGCAAGAGCGTGCTGATCTCTGACTCCGAGCGCCTGGCCCGCCGAGCGAGGTAACGAGCGAGCCAACAGCTCCGAGCTAGCTGCCATCTCGGTCAACGGCGTAAGTAATCCAGCTGGGCCTGCACCGACCATTCGGCTGCATCCCAGAGATCTTCGTCGACATCGCCATAGACATGCTCCACCACTTCGCGGTTGCTGACGTCATCCCCGAGATCACGGAGCGCGGCCCGCACCTGGTCGAGTCGCTCTTCCCGATGCGCGAGGTAGGTCTCGCTGGCGGTGATGATGTCATCGAGTTCGGGGCCGTGGCCGGGCAGCACTGTGCGGTGTCCCGACCCGCGCAGTCGGCGCAGCGACTCCAGGTAGTCGCCCAGATCGCCGTCTTCATGGTCGATGACTGAGGTTCCGCGACCCAGGATGGTGTCCGCGGTCAGCACCGAACCCGGCCCGCCGCCGCGCCTGCCCGGGGCGTCGTCGAGGAGGAAGGACACCGAGTCCGCGGTATGTCCGGGCGTGGCCATGACGGTGATCCTCAGGCCGGCGGCATCGATCACCTCGCCGTCAGTCAGAGGTCCACCCGGGCCGCGCAGAAATCCACTTCCCACCGACCGCACGACAGCCCCGGTGAGCTCCACGATCTGGTCTATTCCGCCAGTGTGGTCGGCGTGACGGTGGCTGATCAGCACCAGCGGGACAGGCCCGATCGCGGCGAGCCGCTCAATGTGCGCAACTTCGTTGTCGGGCCCCGGGTCAACGACGACCATCTCGTCGCTGCCCGGGCCCCTCAGCACCCAGGTGTTGGTGCCCTCGAGGGTCATCAGCCCCGGGTTGTCACACAGCAGGACCGACGCGGTCTCGGTGACCGGTCGCAGCAGACCGTAGGCGGGATGCTCCAGTCTGCCCACGCGTTACGCGACCTCGACGATGAGTTCAACTTCCACGGGCGCGTCCAGGGGTAGCTGGCAGACTCCGACCGCCGACCGGGCGTGTGCCCCGGCTTCCCCGAATACCTCTGCGAACAGTTCTGAGGCGCCGTTGATCACACCGGGCTGGCCGACGAAACCCGGCGCCGAGGCCACGAAGCCGACGACCTTCACCACGCGCACCACCGAGTCGAGGCCCACCAGCGAGTCGACGGCAGCCAGTGCGTTCAGCCCGCACTGGCGAGCCAGGGGCTTGGCCTCATCAGCGGATACCTCGGCACCGACCTTGCCCGTCATGGCCAGCTTGCCGGCTGACATCGGCAGCTGGCCTGCGGTATAAACCAGGCTTCCGGTGCGCACCGCGGGCACGTAGGCAGCCAACGGCGCGACCACCTCAGGGAGTTCGATGCCCAACTCGGCCAGCCGCGCCGACGGCGTCTGATGTTGCCGGTCAGCTGACTCCGGCCCGCTCACTTGGGTCGTTTGAGGTAGGCGACGTGCTGCTCACCGGTCGGGCCGGGCAGGACCGATACCAGCTCCCAACCGTCTTCGCCCCATTGGTCGAGGATCTGTTTGGTGGCGTGCGTCAGCAGCGGGACGGTCGCGTACTCCCACGGGGTCGGTTGGCTCATGCGGCTGAGCTTATCGGGCGTTCGGCCGGTTATGGCTAGCATGCACTGGTGGCTACCGCACAAAACGGACCGAACCGGGCTGGCTGGCCGTCTCGCCTGACCAAGGCACGGCTCCACTTCGTCAGCGGCAAAGGCGGCACCGGTAAGTCGACCATCGCCGCGTCGCTGGCATTGGCGCTGGCCGCCGGTGGCCGCAAGGTGCTGCTGGTCGAAGTCGAAGGGCGTCAGGGCATCGCGCAGCTGTTCGATGTGCCGCCGTTGCCCTACGAGGAGGTCAAGATCGCAACCGCGGAGGGCGGTGGCGTGGTCAACGCGCTGGCGATCGACACCGAGGCGGCGTTCCTCGAATACCTCGACATGTTCTACAACCTGGGATTGGCCGGGCGGGCGATGCGCCGCATCGGTGCTGTGGAGTTCGCGACGACGATCGCGCCAGGCCTCCGCGACGTGTTACTCACCGGCAAGATCAAGGAGATCGTGACCCGCTCCGATACCGAAGACAGAGGAGAGTTGAAGGACAATCAGACCACCTACGACGCCGTTGTGGTCGATTCGCCGCCCACCGGGCGCATCGCGCGGTTCCTCGATGTCACCAAGGCGATCTCTGAGCTGGCCAAGGGCGGACCTGTGCACTCTCAGGCCGAGGGCGTGGTCAAGCTGCTGCATTCCGACCTGACCGCCATTCATCTGGTTACCCTGCTGGAGGCGCTACCGATTCAGGAGACGGTCGAAGCGATCAATGACCTGCGGGAGATGGAGCTGCCGCTCGGCAGCGTGATCGTGAACCGCAATATCCCGGCCTACTTGGCACCCGAAGACCTGGCGCTGGCTGCGGACGGCGACCTTGACGCCGAGGCCGTGCGGAAAGGACTGGACAGCGCCGGGATCACCCTCTCGGACGAAGATTTCGCCGGCCTGCTCACCGAGACGATCCAGCACGCGACCCGAATTGCGGCACGGGCCGAGAACGCCGAGCAGCTCGTCGAGATCGATGTCCCCCGCCTCGAACTGCCGACGATGCCCGACGGCGTCGACCTGGGAAGTCTGTACGAACTGGCCGAGGCACTCGCCCAACAGGGCGTCCGGTGAGCGGAGGAAAGCGATGAGCACCACCCCAGCGGCCCTGGACATGGCCAGTATTCTGCGCGACAGGTCCAACAGGGTGATCGTCTGCTGCGGCGCAGGCGGTGTCGGAAAGACAACGACTGCCGCCGCGATGGCGCTTCGTGCCGCCGAGTACGGCCGCACCGTAGTGGTACTCACGATCGACCCGGCCAAACGGCTCGCCCAGGCACTGGGAATCCAGGATCTGGGGAACACTCCGCAGCGGGTTCCGCTGGCGCCCGAGGTGACCGGTCAGCTGCACGCGATGATGCTCGACATGCGGCGCACCTTCGACGAGATGGTGATTCAGTACTCCGGAGACGGTTCCGCCGACGCCATTTTGGACAACCAGTTCTATCAGACGGTGGCTACGTCGCTGGCCGGCACTCAGGAGTACATGGCCATGGAGAAACTCGGGCAGCTCCTGGCCGAGGACAAATGGGACCTCGTAGTGGTGGATACTCCGCCATCACGCAATGCGTTGGACTTCCTCGACGCGCCGAAACGTCTGGGCAGTTTCATGGACAGCAGACTGTGGCGCCTGCTGCTGGCTCCGGGACGGGGCCTCGGTCGCCTGGTCACCGGCGCGGTCGGCCTGGCCATGAAGGGGATGTCGACGATCCTGGGATCGCAGATGCTGTCGGACGCGGCTGCCTTCATTCAATCTCTGGATGCGACATTCGGCGGTTTCAGGGAGAGGGCCGACCGCACCTACGAGTTACTCAAGCGGCGGGGCACCCAGTTCGTGGTGGTATCGGCGGCCGAACCCGACGCGTTGCGGGAGGCGTCTTTCTTCATCGATCGGTTGTCCACCGAGCACATGCCGCTGGCCGGCTTGATACTCAACCGGACCCACCCGACGCTGTCCGCCTTGAAACCAGAAAAGGCGGCCGAGGCAGCAGCGGAGCTGGAGAAGACGGCGGATTCGGAGGACGCGCGTGCTGGCGCCTTGGCGGTGGCGGCGCTGCGCATACACGCCGACCGGGCGTCGACCGCCAAGCGGGAGGTGCGACTCCTGTCGAGATTCACCGGCGCGAACCCAACCGTGGCGATAGTCGGCGTGCCGTCACTGCCGTTCGACGTATCGGATTTGGACGCGCTCCAAGCCATCGCCGACCAGATCACCGGCGAGGCTCCTGCAGCTTGAAGGATGCAGCCTGAAGGATGCCGCCTGAAGGCCCCTCGGGGCAAAGCGGCGAGCCGTGTCAGCCGGCGCTGCGGTGTTTGCGCTGGGCGGCAAAGAACTCAGCCCAAGACACCACTTCGGGGTGTTGCTTCAACAGCGCGCGGCGCTGACGTTCGGTCATGCCTCCCCACACACCGAACTCCACCCGGTTGTCCAGTGCGTCAGCGCCGCATTCGGCGATCACCGGGCAATGCCGACAGATCACGGCTGCTTTGCGCTGTGCGGCACCGCGGACGAACAATTCGTCCGGGTCCGTCTGGCGACACCTGGCATGCGAAACCCACGCAATACGGGCTTCAGCCTCTGCACCATGCACAATGGAGTGGGCAGTCGGATCAACGTTGGTTTTGCTAGCGGCGGGCGTAGTCCCTGACACCTGCGATCCCCTTCGTTCAGGCCGCGCCCCGACAACGCAGACGAATATTTTTAACTCCGACGTCGACCGCGTAGAGCGATCTAAGCCACAACACGACGCAAGGTGTGACCTGCATCGCACTGTGTGCCTAACTTAGGTGGTCAGGGGTGTTGTGCGCAATACATTCGTGACCACTTTTTTGGGACTACCGTGCCGTCAGCCCGTGGCGGTGCCGGATTCCGGCATTTGACAGCGGCTGCCGAGAGGCGATCTTGGCTGCTCCGTGGATCGGCGCGCCGAGGTCATCGCTACTCTGTACGCATGCCGGAGCACCCCCCGACTCGGCCGCCGGTGGCGGTCACGATTATCAAGCTCGCCTGGTGCTGCCTGCTCGCCAGCGTGTTGGCCGCCGCACTCATGTTTCCTGCCGTGGGCGGTTTCGGGCTGATGTCCAACCGCGCCTCCGACGTCGTTGCCAACGGTTCGACCCAGCTCGTCGAGGGTGAAGTGCCCCAAGTGTCGACGATGGTCGATGCCAGCGGGAACGTGATCGCGTGGCTGTACTCCCAACGGCGTTTCGAGGTGTCCAGCGATCAGATCGCCAACACGATGAAGCTGGCGATCGTCTCGATCGAAGACAAGAGGTTTTCCGACCACAACGGCGTGGACTGGCAGGGAACCCTCACCGGCCTGTCGGGGTACCTGTCGGGCAACCTCGATACGCGGGGCGGCTCGACGCTCGAACAACAGTATGTGAAGAACTACCAGCTGTTGGTGGTCGCCCAGACCGACGCCGAGAAGCGGGCGGCAATCGAGACCACCCCGGCCCGCAAGCTGCGCGAGATCCGGATGGCGTTGACCCTGGACAAGACGTTCACCAAACCGGAGATTCTGACGCGCTACCTGAACCTGGTGTCGTTCGGCAACGGCGCATTCGGGGTGCAGGACGCCGCGCAGACCTATTTCGGCATCGACGCCTCGGAGTTGAGCTGGGAGCAGTCCGCGTTGCTGGCGGGCATGGTGCAGTCGACGAGCACCCTGAACCCCTATACCAACCCCGATGGCGCACTGGCGCGTCGAAACGTCGTGCTGGACACGATGATCGAGAATCTTCCCGAGTATGCCGGGGAGCTGCGCGAAGCCAAGCAGCGACCGCTGGGGGTATTGCCGCAACCCAACGAGCTGCCCCGGGGCTGCATCGCAGCCGGTGACCGAGCATTCTTCTGCGACTACGCGCTGGACTACCTCGCCCGCGCGGGAATCAGCAAGGATCAGGTCGCCAAGGGCGGCTATCTGATCAAGACGACCCTGGACCCTGAAGTACAGGCCACGGTCAAGTCGGCGATCACCGATTTCGCCAGCCCCGACCTCAACGGCGTCGCCAGCGTCATGAGCGTGATCCGTCCGGGCAAAGAATCTCACCCAGTACTCGCGATGGCGGGCAACCGCACCTATGGTCTGGACCTGGACGCCGGGGAGACGATGCATCCTCAGCCGTTCACGCTGGCCGGCAATGGGGCGGGCTCGGTGTTCAAGATCTTCACCACCGCTGCCGCCCTCGACATGGGCATGGGCATCAATGCCCAGCTCGCCATACCCTCCCGGTTCCAGGCCAAGGGTCTGGGCAGCGGCGGCGCACGGGGCTGCCCCCCGGCTACATGGTGCGTCAATAACTTCGTCAACTATCGAGGGTCGATGAACGTCACCGATGCTCTCGCCACCTCGCCGAACACCGCCTTCGCGAAGTTGATCGCGCAGGTCGGGGTGCAGCGCACCGTCGACATGGCCGTCAAGTTGGGGTTGCGGTCTTATGCGCTGCCGGGAACCGCGCGGGACTACGACCCGGAGAGCAATGAGAGCCTCGCCGACTTCGTCAAACGGCAGAACCTTGGTTCGTTCACGCTGGGGCCAATCGAGGTGAACGCGCTGGAGCTGTCCAATGTGGCGGCGACGCTGGCCTCCGGCGGCATGTGGTGCCCGCCCAACCCGATCGATACCGTCCTCGACCGCAATGGCGAGGAGGTCTCGGTAACCACCGAAACCTGCGAGCAAGCGGTTCCCGAAGGTCTTGCCAACACCCTGGCCAACGCGATGAGCAGGGACGACACTGGCTCAGGAACAGCGGCGGCGGCGGCGGGTTCGACCGGTTGGAACCTGCCGATGTCGGGCAAGACGGGCACCACCGAAGCCAACAGGTCAGCGGCATTCCTAGGGTTCACCAATCAGCTTGCCGCGGCCAGCTACGTCTACGACGACTCGACCAACCCCAGCGAGTTGTGCTCCTTTCCGCTGCGCCAGTGTGGCAACGGAAATTTGTTCGGCGGCAATGAACCCGCTCGGACTTGGTTCACGGCGATGAAGCCGATCGCCAACAACTTCGGCGAAGTCGTGCTGCCGCCGACCGACCCCCGCTATGTCGACGGAGCCCCCGGTTCCCGGGTCCCGGGCGTCGCCGGAATGAAACAGAACGCAGCCCGCAAGCGGCTACGTGACGCCGGCTTCGAGGTCGCCGATCAGTCCACATCGGTGAACAGCGAAGCCCCGTACGGCGCGGTTGTCGGAACTTCTCCCAGCGGTCAGACGGTGCCCGGTTCCATCATCACGATCCTGATCTCCAACGGCATTGCACCTGCCCCGCCGCCGCCACCGCCCGGTGCGCCCCCACCGCTGGGCGTGCCACCACTGCCAGCGCCGGTGGGGCAGACGGTCGTTCAGATACCCGGCTTACCACCGATCACGGTGCCGGTACTCGTTCCCCCGCCGCCGGCGCCACCTCCGCCACCACCGGCAGCACCCCCACCACCGCCGGCGCCGCCCCCACCGCCGCCGGCAGCACCCCCACCGCCTCCACCGCCGGGGTGATCGGTCGGACGACGGTAGTGATCGGTCTGGCGACGGTGGTGATCGGTCGGGCGACGGTGGTGATCGGTCTGGCGACGGTGGGAGTCGTCCAGCCACTGGCAGTAGGCTGAGCACATGGCTGCAGCTTCGACCGGTGCGATCTTGAAGAACACCGCCGCCGCATCGGTAGGCGCGCTCGCTGTCGGCATCGGGTACGCGTCGTTGATCGAACGCAATGCCTTCGTGGTCCGAGAGGCGACCATGCCGGTGCTCTCCCCGGGCTCGTCACCGCTGAAGGTCTTGCACATCAGCGACATCCACATGCGGCCCACTCAGCGGCGCAAGCAGGCTTGGCTGCGTGACCTGGCTGGCTGGCATCCCGATTTCATCGTCAACACCGGCGACAATCTGTCCCACCCCAAGGCGGTGCCGGCCGTGGTGCAGGCCCTCGGCGACCTGCTGTCGGTGCCGGGCGTGTTCGTGTTCGGCAGCAATGACTACTTCGCGCCCAAGCTGAAGAACCCCGCCAACTACCTGACCAACCCGTCCCGCCGGGTCCACGGGGACCCGCTGCCGTGGCAGGACCTGCGCGCCGCGTTCACCGAACGCGGCTGGTTGGACATGACCCACACCCGCCGGGAGTTCGAGGTCGCGGGCCTTCGCATCGCGGCGGCCGGCGTCGATGATCCGCATCTGTCGCGGGATCGCTACGCCACCATCGCCGGGCCGGCGAGTCCGACCGCGAACCTCACGCTGGGCCTGGCGCACTCTCCCGAGCCCCGGGTGTTGGACCGCTTCGCCGCCGATGGCTACCAGCTCGTGATGGCAGGCCACACTCATGGCGGACAGCTGTGCTTGCCTTTTTACGGCGCGATCGTCACCAACTGCGATCTTGATCGGTCCAGGGTCAAAGGCCCGTCCAAGTGGGGCGCGCACACCCAGTTACACGTCTCTGCCGGCATCGGCACGTCCCCATTTGCCCCGCTACGGTTCTGCTGCCGGCCGGAGGCAACGCTGCTGACACTGGTAGCGGCCCCGCAAGGAGGTTCGGACGCCAGTTCGGGGACTGAGCAGTCGCATTCGACTGTCGCTGCGCGGTGAGCCCACCGGCCTCATCCGCAGAACGCAGCCAGTCACGTAGCTGGGTGGACAACGCGGTACGTCTGATCGAGGCTGACGCCAGGCGCAGCGCCGACACGCATCTGCTGCGCTACCCATTGCCGTCGAGTTGGTCCCAGGACGTCGACGTCGCGCTCTATCTCAAGGACGAGACAACCCACATAACCGGGAGCCTCAAGCATCGGCTGGCACGCTCGTTGTTCCTCTATGCGCTGTGCAACGGCTGGATCGACGAGGACACCACCGTCATCGAGGCGTCCTCAGGATCCACGGCGGTGTCCGAGGCGTACTTCGCGGCGATGCTGGGACTGCCGTTCATCGCGGTGATGCCGAAGTCGACGAGTGCGAAGAAGATCGCCCTGATCGAATCCCAAGGTGGCCGTTGCCATTTCATTGCCGAGTGCGAGCCGTTCTACGAAGAGGCGCAACGGCTGGCCGAAGAAACCGGCGGGCACTATCTCGATCAGTTCACCAACGCCGAACGCGCCACCGACTGGCGCGGAAACAACAACATCGCCGAGTCGATCTTCGAGCAGATGGGCGAGGAGACACACCCCGAGCCGGAGTGGATCGTGGTGGGCGCAGGTACCGGCGGCACCAGCGCAACGATCGGTCGATACATCCGCTACCGCCGACACACGACCCGGTTGTGCGTCGTGGATCCGGAGAACTCCGCGTTCTTCCCCTCCTATGTCAGCGGCGACCCCCACGTGGTGACGGATATCTCATCTCGTATCGAGGGCATCGGGCGGCCTCGCGT
>JAHZIT010000177.1 GCA_022601275.1 Actinomycetes bacterium | reverse complement strand
TTTCCGGCGTAGAAGTTTCGGTCATGCTCGCTGACATCGCCGTCCAATGCGGCCAGAGCAACCTCGGCTTGATGCAACAGCATCCAGCCGATGAGCAGGTCACCGACCGCGAGCAGGAACGAGACCGATGCCAGACCGAGTCGATACAGCTCACTGGAGTTCTGCTGCGATCCGAGCAGGAACTTGGTCATCGTGGCGACCATGTCCTGCACATCGTCGACGGCAGTGGCCAGCAGCGTGCGCCCTTCGGCGAGTTCCGATCGGGCTGAGCCATCGTCCAGGAACTCGCGGAGTTGCGTCACCACGTGGGTAAGTGCCGCACCCTGATCCCTGGCGATCTTGCGGAAGAAGAAGTCCTGCGCCTGGATCGCGGTGGTGCCTTCATAGAGTGAGTCGATCTTGGCGTCGCGGATGTACTGCTCGATCGGGTAATCCTGCAGAAAGCCGGACCCACCGAAGGTCTGAAGGCTCTCGGTGAGCTTGGCGTATGCCTGTTCGGAGCCGACACCCTTGACGATCGGCAGCAGCAGGTCATTGACCTTGCCGGCCAGTTCGGGCTCGATGCCGTGCAGCGCCTCGGCCACCGCGGCGTCCTGATGGGTCGCGGTGAACAGGTAGAGCGCGCGCAGACCCTCCGCGTAGGCCTTCTGAGTCATCAGCGAGCGACGCACATCCGGGTGATGGGTGATGGTCACCCGCGGTGCCGTTTTATCGGTCATCTGGGTCAGGTCTGCACCCTGCACGCGGGTCTTGGCGTACTCCAGGGCGTTGAGGTAGCCGGTGGACAGGGTGGCGATCGCCTTGGTGCCTACCATCATGCGGGCCTGCTCGATGACCTCGAACATCTGCGCGATGCCGTCGTGCACCTCGCCGACCAGCCAGCCCTTGGCGGGCACGCCGTGCTGCCCCAGCGAGAGCTCACACGTGGTCGAGATCTTGAGGCCCATCTTGTGCTCGACGTTCGTGACGAACACGCCGTTTCGCTCGCCCGGCTCGCCCGTCTCGGTGTCGAACAGGAACTTGGGTACGAAGAACAGGGACAGCCCCTTGGTGCCCGGACCTGCGCCTTCCGGGCGGGCCAACACCAGGTGCATGATGTTCTCGAACAAATCGTCGGAATCGGCCGACGTGATGAAGCGCTTCACGCCGTCGATGTGCCAGCTTCCGTCGGGCTGCTGGACGGCCTTGGTACGTCCGGTGCCGACGTCGGAGCCGGCATCCGGCTCGGTCAGCACCATGGTGGAGCCCCAGCCGCGATCGGCGGCGAGCTTGGCCCACTTCTGCTGCTCTTCAGTTGCGAGGTGGTAGAAGATGTTGGCGAATCCGGCGCCCATCGCGTACATGTACACGGCGGGGTTGGCGCCGAGGATGTGTTCCTGCAGGGCCCAGGCCAATGCGCTGGGCATCGGTGTGCCACCGACCTCTTCGTCGATACCGAGCTTGTCCCAGCCGCCGTCGATCACGGCGCGCACGGACTTCTTGAACGCGTCTGGCAGCTTCACCGAGTGGGTCTCGGGGTCGAACACCGGCGGGTTGCGATCGCCTTCGGCGAACGACTCGGCCACCGGGCCTTCGGCGAGCTTGGCCATCTCCGAAAGCATCTCGGTCGCGGTTTCGACATCGAAGTCGGCATATTGACCTGTGCCGAGCGCCTTGTCGACGCCCAATACCTCAAACAGGTTGAATACCTGGTCGCGGACGTTGCTCTGGTAGTGGCTCACGTTTCCTCCTCTTTGAGAACGCAGCATGTCTTTGAGAACGCAGCATGCGGTTGGGTACTGACTGTCAAGTTACCCACCAGTAACTGTCAATAACTATACCGGCTGGAAACGCCAACACAAGACGACTGCGGGCAATTTCCATCGTTCGACCAACCCAGTAGTTGGGAGACGGGTGAAATTGCCCCCGTTCGCGCCTCTGAACTGCGTGTTTATCGAATTGTGATGATGGTCACTGCGAGCGGACAGAGCCGGCGACGAAGGCGGTTCAGCCCCCGGATTTGGGTGCCGCGGCGGGTTCCGCCCCGTCCGGCTGCGCATCGTGCGGCGTATCAGCCGACGCCGCATCCGGGGACGCGGCATCCGGGGACGCGGCAGCTGCGGACGGGCCATCGGGCGATGCCACGTCTGGGGACGCGCCATCCGAATCGGGTAGCTGATCCACCAGGTACTCGGCCAGCCCCCCGATTGTCGGATAGTCGAATACCGCGGTCGCGTTGATCGTGAATGCTCCGCCGAACTGACTGTGCAAGCGATTCCGAAGTTCGATCGCCATCAGGGAATCGGTACCCAGGTCCAGGAACCGACTGGTTGCTGCGGGAGGTTGCGCGAGTCGCAGGAAGTTCTGCACCTCCTGCTGCAGGAATTCGGTCACGAATCCGGCGCGCTGCGGCACCGGTATCTCCTGCAATTGCTTGAGCAACTCACTGTCACCGGTGGCATCCCCAGCGGCGCTCGGCAACACGAGGTCGAGGATCGGCGGGCGCGAAGTGCCCAGCACTTTCGCAGCGCGCTGCCAGTTGGCCTTGATGACGGTTGCCTGGCCGGTGCCGTTGGCCACCACCTCGGCGAGGGCGCCCAGCGCGGCCGCAGGTTCCAGCGGAACCAGCCCTTGGGCGCTGATGTTGGCAGTCGCCGCCTCCGACGAGGCCATGCCACCCTGGGCCCAGGGGCCGAAGTTGACGCCGGTGGCCGGCAGGCCGTGCGCTTTTCTCTGCGCGACAAGTCCGTCGAGCAGCGCATTGGCAGTCGCGTAGTTGGCCTGACCGGGTGAACCGAACAGGCTGGACACCGAGGAGGACACGATGAAGAAGTCGAGGTCGTCGTCCTTGGTCAGGCGGTCCAGATGGCAGGCCCCGTACGCCTTGGGTGCCAGTACCGTTCGGAATCGTTCCAGGCTCTGTTGGGCAAGCAGCGCGTCGTCGAGCACGCCCGCCAAATGCATCACCCCGGCCAGCGGCGGCAACTCGGTGCGGATTCGATCGAGAAGTTTGGCGACCTCGGCCTCGTCGCCGACATCGGCGGTGAAGACGTGAACGCGGCACTTGTAGTTCTCGGTGATGTCGTCGATGACCCGTTGCGCGCCGACCTCGGGGGCGCGCCGGCTGGTCAAGACGATGTCACCGGCACCGAGTTGGGCCAGATACGACGCCGCATGCAGGCCGATCGCACCGAGCCCGCCGGTGATCAGGTAGCTCCGGTCAGCATGCGGCTGCAGCGGATTCGGTAGCTGCACCACGATCTTTCCGATGTGCCGGGCTTGCTGCATGCGCCGGAAAGCGGCCCTCGCCTCGGTGATCGGATAGACCTCGGCGGGCAAAGGGGTCCATTCGCCCTCGGCCAATCCCTCTGACACCTCGGTCAGCAACTGACGAATGCGCTCGGGCTCGGCCTGGGTGACCACGTCCAGCGCGACAATCTCGTAGGCGATGTCGGGGCGGACCTCCGCCATCTGCTCATGCGTCCAGATATCGCGTTTGGCGATCTCGGCGAAGCGGCCGTTCTGGGCGGTGGCCCGCACAGTCGCTTCGAGGAAGCCTTCGTTGGTCAGGCTGTTGAGCACCACGTCGACACCCGAACCGTCGGTATCCGCGAGGATCTGGTCGGCGAAATCCGTTGTCCGCGAGTCGTAGACGTACTGCACGCCCATCTTGCGCAGGGTCGCACGCTTGTAGGTGCTGGCGGTGGCGAATACCGTGGCGCCGCACTGCAGGGCCATCTGGATTGCCGCCAAGCCGACACCGCCACTGGCGGCGTGAATGAGGACCCGCTCACCGGGTTTGAGTTGTGCCCAGTCGAACGCGAGCCGGACGGTAAGGGCCGCAGCCGGGATCGTCGTTGCCTCAACGGCGCTGACTCCGTCGGGAATCGGCGCCAACAATTGTTCCGGCACATTGAAACGGCTGGAGAATGCACCCTGCATCATGCCGTAGACGCGTTGGCCGACCTCGAGTCCGGTGACGCCGCTACCCAACTGTGTGACGACGCCGGCGAAGTCACCGCCGATCGGACCGGGGTCTCCAGGGTAGAGGTCTAGGACGTTGAGGACATCCCGGAAGTTGAGGCCGGCGGCCTGAACTCGGACCTGTACGTAGTCCTCGTCCGGCGGCGGCACTTCCGCCTCGGTCAGACGCAGGTTGTCGATCGCGCCGCGTTCGGTGGGCGCCAGGACGTAGTCGCCTCCGCGCGGCACCGCGAGATGGCCGCTGCGCGCCCACGACAGAAGTCGCGAGGCCAGCAGCCTTCCTTGCCGCAGAGCCAGCTCTGGTTCCTCGGTCGGTGTGCTCAACAGGCCGACCAGCAAGTGCAAGGCTTCCGGAGATCCGTCGCTGTCGACCAGCTTGCACCGCAGCGCTGGTTCCTCATTGATCGTGGTGCGACCGAATCCCCACAGTGCGGCCTGCGCCGGGTCGACCGGCTCGCCGGACTCGCACGCGACCGCCCGCTCGGTGATGATCCACAGTCCGTTGGGCAGTTTCAGCTCGCCGCCTTGCACGGTGTGCACGGCGCTGAGCAGGTTGTCGATCTCGTTCTCGATCCGGGCGGAGACGGCCCCCGACGGGCCGTCGCTCGACCCCTCGTCGCTGAGGCCGGTAGCGCGCCAGACGACGCCGGAGATGGGCAGACCCCGCTCCTGAGACTGGGTCAACAGCTGCCCCAGAAGCTGCGGATCGGTGTGCCGGTCGAATGGGATGCAGCCCGGCACCTGGGCGGCGAGCTCGTCGAATCCGGCGATCAGCCAGGTCCCGTTCGTGTGGGCGGCGTCGCCGGCGTCACCGTTCGACGGCGGCGGTGGCACCTCGTGCCAGCCAAGCGTGTAGAGCAGCCGCGTGGCATCGCCACCGAGGCCGCGCAGCAACGCCTCGCGGGGCGCCCGTTTGACCGTGAACTCACGAATTCCGCCGAGTGGGCGGCCGTCCAGATCGACGAAATCGAGGTCGAAGGACTGAGTTTCGCTGTTGAGTTCGCTCTGGTGCCACCGTGAGCGGCAATAAAAGCGGCGAGGCATCTGCTCGCGGAGCGTGACCTGCCCGTATCGCAAGGGCAGGAATAGATCATTCACGCCCTGCTCGGCCGCGAGCATCGCTGGAAACGCCGGGAACGCGACTCCGGTGCACAAGTCCATCAGAACCGGATGCATCGGCTCGCTGCCGAGGTGTTCGGCCAGTTCTTCGCCGACCAGGATGTCGCCGATCGCCTCGCCCTCGCCGAGCCACAACGATTTCAGAGATCCAGACCAGGTCGGCCCCCATGCCAGTTCCATATCGGCGAAGACCTCGAACAACTCCTGTGGACGCATGCGGTTGCACCGCTCGATCGCCTCGTCGACCGGACCCGCAGTCTCGGATGCCGGATCGTCGGAGGTGTCGCCGACGCCGCTCACAACGGTGCCGTCTGCGTTCAAGGACCATTCAGCGGCGCGGTCACCGTACGGCCGGCTGTGCACCTGGAAACTCCACTGACCGTCCTTTTCGCCCGAACCCTCGGACGGATGCAACGTCAGCTGCACCTCGCGAGAGCTCTTCTCGGGCAGGATGATCGGCTCGTAGAAGAAAACGTCTTTCACGTGCGCCGGCGGACCCACTGCGGCCAATGCCATCGCTGCATACGTCGCGCCGGGAACAACCACCGTGCCGTAGATCACGTGATCGGAAAGCCACGGCTGCGTCTTTACGGACAACCTGCTGGTGAAGACGGAATCGCCGGAGGCGAGATCCTTCGCACTGCCAAGGATTCCGGATACTCCGGTGCTGTTTATCTCCGAGCCGGCGACGCTGGAAGTCTTGGGCCAGAACCGGCGGTGCTGGAACGGATAGGTGGGCAATTCGATCTTGTGCGCGGGCCGGCCCTGTAGCGCAGCGAAATCCGGCTGGAGGCCGCCGACGTAGGCCGCTGCTAGCGCGTCGGCGATCTGACGGCGGTCCTCAACGCCCTTCCGCAGCGATACGATCGCCCGCGGTGCGGCCAGGTGCTCCGGCCAAACCTGAACGGCAGCACCGGTCAGCACGGGTTGGGGACCGATCTCCATCAATACCGAGCATCCCAGCGCCGCCACCGTGCGAATACTCTCGGCGAACTGCACCGGCTGGCGTGAGTGTCGCCGCCAGTATGGCGCGTCGAGGGGTGTTTGCGCGGTCAACACCGCGCCGGTGCGGTTGCACACCAGGGGCAACGTAGGGGCGGCGAACTGCAACTGCGCGGCGTACGACTCGAATTCATCGAGCACCGGATCCAGCAGCTCAGAGTGAAAGGCATGGCTGGTCTTCAGCCAGGTGCATCGAATCCCGTCCTCGCCGAACCTGTCGACTACCTGCTCCAGATCCTCGCCCGGACCCGAGAGCACGGTGTTGGGTCCGTTGTAGGCGGCGACCGACACGTGAGGGAAGTCGCCGGCAACTTGCTCAACGTGTTTGGGGTCAGTGAATACCGCCACCATCCGGCCGCCTTCGGGCAGGCTGCCGAACATCCGGCCGCGCTGGGCCATCAACTGAGCGCCGTCCTCGAGGCTGAACACTCCCGCAACACATGCCGCCGCGTACTGACCCACGCTGTGCCCCAGCACCACGTCGGGCTCGATGCCCCACGACTGCCACAGCCGCGCCAGGCCCATCTCAACAGCGAAGAGCGCCGGCTGCGCAAATGACGTGTGCTGCAACATCTGTCCAGCCTCACGACCGGATTGGCGAGTGCCGGCGAACAGCACCTCCAGCAACGGGCGCGGCAGGATGGAATCGACCGCGTCCGCGCAACGCGTCACGGTTTCGGCGAAAACCGGTTCGGTGTCGAATAACTCAGCTGCCATCCCGGGGTACTGGCTGCCCTGCCCGGTGAACAACCACGCGGTCGACGGGCGGTGGGTGTGCTCGCCGCGCACGACACCGGGGCGCAGGCGGTTTTCGGCCAATCCGGCCAGGCCCTCGCGCGCATCACCCACCGAATCCACCACGAGCGCGGCCCGATATTCGAAATGTGAGCGGCCCGCACCGGCGGTGAGACATACCTCGGCGAGGTTGGCATCCGGGTGCGCGCCGAACCAAGCCTCATAACGCTTCGCCAACTCCACCAGAGCTTCCGGCGACCGCGCGGAGAGCGCCAGCACTTCAACTGTTTCTCGGGTGTCCAGGGGCAAGGACTCTGGAACGGCGCTGCCTGCTGAGCCCGCGGGGGCTTCGGCGGCAGTGCCTTCGACGCTCTCCGCGGTGGCCGCCAGCGGTGCGATGCCCTCCGCGCGCGGGCTCACCGGCGGCTGCGGCGGTGCCTCCTCGATCAGCACATGAGCGTTCGTGCCGGTGAACCCGAAGGAGCTCACCCCTGCGCGGCGGGGCCGGTCGCCGGCCTGCCACGGAATCGCGCTGTCGACGACCTGCACCGGCAGCGAGTCCCAAGGGATGTGGGGCGAGGGATTCTCGAAATGCAGGCTCTGTGGCAGTAGCCCGTTCTGCAGCGACAACACGACTTTGATCAGCCCGGCCGCCCCAGAAGCTGACTCGGTGTGTCCGATGTTGGTCTTCACCGAACCCATCAGCAGCGGCCGGTCGGCGTCCCGCGACCCGCCGTAAGCGGCTGCGGCCGCCTGGACCTCGATCGGATCCCCCAGGGGGGTTCCTGTTCCATGTGCCTCGAGGTAGTCGACATCCCCGCCGGCCAGGCCGGCACGAGCCAGCGCCGACCCGATAAGTCGCTGCTGCGCACCACCATTGGGCACGGTCAAACCGCTGGATGCGCCGTCCTGGTTCACCGCACTGCCGGAGATGACGGCACAGACCCGATCGCCGTCGCGTTCGGCGTCGCTCAGCCTCTTGAGCACGAGAATCCCACAGCCCTCGCTGCGCACGTATCCGTCGGCGGAGGCATCGAAGGTCTTGCACCGACCCACGGGGGAGAGCATCCTCGCGCGTGAAGCGGCGACCACGGTCACCGGGCTCAGCAGGACGTTCACTCCGCCGGCCAACGCCACGTCACAGTCACCGGAGTGCAATGCCTGACAGGCCTGGTGGACTGCCACCAAAGCCGAACTGCAGGCAGTGTCCACCGCGACTGCGGGCCCTTCGAGTCCCAGAGCGAAGGCGACCCGACCGGAGATGGCGTTGAGCGCATTGCCGGTGATGAAGTAGGGCTCGATCTTGTCGATCGACTCGGAGGACAGCAGATGGGCGTACTCGTTGGCAGCGACTCCTACGAAGGTGCCGGTTCGGCTGCCGCGTAAGGCCGAGGGTGCGTAGCCAGCCCTTTCGAGCCCCTCCCACACGGTCTCGAGCATCAGCCGCTGCTGCGGCTCGATCCAGACAGCCTCACGAGGCGAGATGCCGAAGAATTCGGGATCGAATCCGTCGATTTCTTCGAGGAAACCGCCGAAGCGGGTGTAAGTCTTGCCCGGAGCCTCGGGATCCGGATCGTAGAATTCGTCGATGTCGAACCGGTCCTCGGGGACTTCCCGGATCGCGTCGACACCACCGGACAGCACCTCCCAGAACGCTTCCGGATCGGGTGCGCCGGGGAAACGGCACGACACCGCGACGATCGCGATCGGCTCGTCGGTGCGCGCCGTCACCGCCGGTGCCGTCCCGGACCCTGACGTAGCGGGTGCCTCGCTGAGCCCGAGCACATCGCCCAACAGGTAGTCGGCCACGTCTGACAGGCGGGGGTGATCCATCGCCAGGGTGGCGGGAATCTCCTTGGCGACTCCCTGTTCGATGCGCTGACGCAGTTCGACGGCCATCAGCGAGTCCATGCCGAGGTCGAAGAATCCTGCGTCTTCCCGGATTTCCGCGGCATCCACACGCGTCACTTCGGCCACCGCGTTGCGCAGGTAGTCGGTCAGCAGCTTCTTACGTTGCTGCACTGGAGCGTTGGTGAGCCGCTCGACCAGTTCGGTCTTCCCGGAAGGTGTCGTCGCCGGCGCCGATGCCATCGACTGCGCGGGTAGCTCTGCCTCCAACTCGGCCAGGAATGCCCGCTTACCCGCTTGCTGGTACAGCGGCAGGAATCGAGCCCAATCGACCCGGGCGACAACACCCTGTGCCTGGACTTGTGCACCGGAAGCCGCCACGACATCGGCTAGACCGGCCAATGCGTCGGCCGGAGACAGCGTGCGAATGCCGCGCCGATCCAGGCGTGCGCGAGATTCCGCGTCGGCCATACCCGTCGACCAGGGGCCGAAGTTGACGCTGAACCCTGAGATGCCTCGCTCGCGTAGCCGCCAGGCCAGACCGTCAAGGAACGCGTTCGCTGCGCTGTAGGCGGTTTGACCGAAACCGCCCCACACCGAGGCGATGGACGAGGTGTTCAGGAAGAAGTCCAGGTCAAGGTCAGCGGCCGCATCACTTAAATGCCAAGCACCCCAGACCTTCCCAGCAAAAACACGGTCAACTTCGGTGTCGTCCAGATCGCTGAGGGGCGTGGTGCCGATCTCGCCCGCCGCATGGACGATGCCGGCCAACGGCGGCGACTCGGCCCGAATCCCGGCCAACAGGCGTGCGACGTCGTGCGCATCGGCGACGTCAGCAGTGACGACCCGGACTTCGCAGCCGTGCCGTTCGCGCATTGCGTCGATACGCTGTTGCGCGGCATCGGTGGGTGCGCGTCGACTGGTCAGCACCAGATGCCCGGCACCGTGTGCGGCCATATAGCCGGCGATTTCCAAACCTATGGAGCCCAGCCCGCCCGTTACCAAATATGTTGCGGTAGAGCGTAGTTGCAGCGGCTCGCCGCTAGGCTCGTCCGCCCGCCGAACGAGCCGTGGAACATAGACGGACTGATCGCGCAGCGCGAACTGGTCCTCCCCGGTGGCTTTGTCGCGCGGGGTGGCGATCACGTCGACGAGTCGAGGCCATTCGCTCGCCCCGGTGACATCTCCCGTCGCTTCGCTCGCCCCGGTGACATCTCCCGCTGGCAAATCGGCCAGCCCGCCCCAAACGTGCGGGAGCTCTAGGGCAGCGGCGCGACCGAACCCCCACAGGCAACTCTGATCCGGTGCAACGGCGTCGGTGTCGGTGACGCGCTGCGCGCCACGCGTCACCACCCAGATAGGACTGCGCAATCCGGCGGCAATCGCAGCGCGGAAGAGTCGGCGGGTTCCGCTCAAGATTCGATGCTGCATCCGCAGCAGCGGCCGCATCGACGGCCCACCGTCGGATTCGAGGGCTGCCACGTGGACGATCCGTAGGTTGCTGCCTTGCCCGTCCTCAGCCATTGAATCGTCTGCTGCTGTGCGCAACTCATCTGCGAGCTGTTCCTCATCCGCGTCGGACACCGGCAGACCCAGGGTCCGGTGCCGTTGGCCGCTTGCGTCGAGCACGTCGATCAGCGGCTGGATTGCCTCGGTGTCATCTGCGATGAGAATCCAGGTAAGACCTTCGACCGCCTTCGTGCCGGCGAGCGGAGCGGTGGTTTTCTCCCAGCGGATGTCATACCGGTCTTCTGCGATGGACTGGGTTGATCGTTGCTGGTTGTGTTGTTCGGCAAGCTTTGTCAGGACGTCAAGGGTCTGACGATCGGTCTCTGTATCGGTCTCCGCGCCGCCGAGCAGTGCCGCGAGTTCCTCGATCCGGCCGTCCTCGAGAAGGCGGACCGCCTTGGTACGCGCGGCGAGGTGCTGTGGTGCCTGCTGCCGATCGGGGTCTTGGTTGTCCCGAAACGAGTACTGGCGGTGCTCGAAGGGATAAGTCGGCAGATCGAGCTTTTGCGCGTGCGGCTGGCGGAAGGCGGCGAACTCCGGCAAATGGCCCAAGACGTATGCGTCGGCAACGGCCTCGGTGATCTGCCGGTGGTCGGCGGAGGTTCGGCGGAGGGAAGCGACGACCCGCGGCGCGGTGGCCCGGTCAGGCCATGCCCCGAGGGCGGCTGCGGTGAGCACCGGTCGCGGGCCGATCTCAAGCAACAAGGTGCAATTCAGCTCGGCAAGGGTGCGCACGCTCTTGGCGAATTCCACCGGCTGGCGCGCGTGGCGGCGCCAGTACGCCCCATCGATTTTCGCGCTCCTGCCGAGCGCAGCGCCGGTGCGGTTGTCGATCAGTATTCGCTGCGGCGTGCTGAAGTCGAATCGCTCGGCGTAAGACTCGAATTCGTCCAGGATCGGGTCGAGCAGCGCCGAATGGAACGCGTGGCTGGTGTCCAGCCAGTCGCAGCGCACACCATCGGCGGTGAATATCGCCACGGCAGCCTCTAGATCCTCTGCGGGGCCGGACAATACGGTGTTGGCGCCGTTGTAGGCAGCGACTGACAGACTCGGGAACTGATCGGTGAGGCTCTCGACACGATCTGCGGCGGCGAACACGGCGACCATGCGGCCGCCGGCAGGCAGACTGCCGAAGAGCCGACCGCGTTCGGCCATCAGCAGCGCGCCGTCTTCAAGACTGAACACTCCGGCGACGCAGGCCGCTGTGTATTGGCCGACGCTGTGGCCGAGTACCACGTCGGGCTCCAGGCCCCACGACTGCCAGAGGCGAGCCAGGCCCATCTCCACCGCGAACAGCGCGGGCTGCGCGTAGGAGGTCTGCTGCAGAGCTTCCGCGCCGCCCGGGCTATCTGTATCGAAAATTACTTCGAGCAGAGGCTTCTCGAGAATGTCCGCGACCGCAGCCGCGCAACGATTCACTGTCTCGGCGAATACCGGCTCGGTGTCGAACAATTCCCGGGCCATGCCCGGGTACTGGCTGCCTTGACCGGTGAACAGCCAGGCTGTCTTCGGTGGTGCGTAGGACTCCCCGCGAACCAGCCCTGGCACCGGCCGGTCGTCCGCGAGCGCACCCAGCAGTTCGATGGCCGATTCTCTTGAATTGACGACCAACGCTGCCCGGTGCTCCAGGTGTGCGCGGCCCGTCCCGGCGGTGAAGCACGCATCGGCCAGGGAGGCTTCCGGGTGCTCGCTCAACCAAGCGCGGTATTGATCGGCGAGCTGCACCAGTGCGGCGGGGGTCCGCGCCGACAGCGGAAGAATGCTGAAGTGCTGAGCCGCCCCGGCGGCGACATTGGACTGCTGAGCCGCCCCGGCGGCGACATCGGACTGCTCGCCGGGAAGCGCTGCGGCTGTGCGCTGCGCCGTCTGCCCGGGCGCGACCGGTGCTTCTTCGAGGATGACGTGCGCATTGGTCCCGGCGAACCCAAACGAGCTGATTCCGGCGATGCGGGGTCGTTCGCCGCGCTCCCAGGGGATGGTTTCCTGTACCACCTCGACTGCAAGCCGATCCCAGGGAATGTGGGGTGACGGGTTTTCGAAGTGGAGATGCTTGGGCAGGGTCTCGTGCTCCAGCGAGAGAATGACCTTGATGACGCCGGCGATCCCAGCGGCTGCTTCCAGGTGGCCGATGTTCGTCTTCGCCGAGCCGATCAACAGGGGTTTGCTGACTTCGCGGCCGGCGCCGAACGCCTCGCCCGCCGCCTGGGCCTCGATCGGGTCGCCCAGGGATGTGCCGGTGCCGTGTGCCTCCAGGTACCCGACATCGCTGGGTTCGAGATGGGCGCGCTTCAGCGCATCGGCGATAACCCGTTGCTGGGCGACGCCGTTGGGTACCGTCAGGCCGCCCGACGCGCCATCCTGGTTGATCGCGCTGCCGCGGATCACGGCCCGGATCCGGTCGCCGTCGCGCAGGGCGTCTTCGAACCGCTTGACGACGATGACGCCGCAGCCCTCCCCGCGCACGTAGCCGTCCGCGGCAGCGTCGAATGTCTTGCACCGGCCATCGGGCGAGAGCATCTGCGCACTGGAGAAGGTGATCATGGTCGCCGGAGTGAGTAGGACGTTCGCACCGCCGGCCAGCGCAAGGTCGCATTCGCCCAGCTGCAGGGCCTGGCAGGCTTGGTGGATTGCCACCAGCGAGGAGCTGCACGCCGTGTCCACGGCGACCGCGGGGCCTTGCAGCCCCAGCCGGTAGCTGATCCGCCCGGCTGCCGCGGCATTGGACGTCCCGATGGCCATGTAGGCCTCGATCTCAGGGTATGTCAGCTCTCCGGAGGCCATTCCCAGGTAATCGTGGGTGGCCAATCCCACGAAAACACCGGTGTTGGTGCCGGCCAGAGCCGACGGCGCGGTGCCCGAATGCTCCACCGCGCGCCATGCAGTCTCCAGCAGCAGCCGATGCTGCGGATCCATCAACCTGACCTCGCGGGTCGACATGCCGAAGAACGGTGCGTCGAATCCGGTCACGTCGTCGACGAAACCCGCACGACGGGTCACGACCTTGCCGGGCGCACCTGGCTCCGGGTCGAAGAATTCATCCACGTCCCAGCGGTCCTGGGGCACCTCTGAGATTGCATCGCGACCCTCGCGCAGCAGGTTCCAGAACTCGTCAGCGTCCGGGGCGCCGGGGAAACGAGCTGCATAGCCGACGATGGCGAAACGAGGGGCCGGTCCGCTCTGACCTTTGATGGATTCCATGTTTGCTGTACTCCCCCCCGGCGCTAGGATCAAGCGTCGACGGCCAACTATTGCACGTTTGACTTTGGGCGTGCGCTGCGGCGTCACTGGGCCTGAATACTGGGCCGCGGCGACGACTGACAATTCGAGGGTATGTTATTGCCCGCCGGTGGGTGTTGCCGGAGCAGGGCCGGCAGGTCGTGGAGGATGTCGGGGAGGATTGGGAAGGACCAAGCATTGCGCATCGGGAAAATTACGGTTGGCGCGCTTGAGGAATGGTCGCTGAATCCAGGTTCGGTCACGTCCTGGCATCCCACGGCCGCGGCTCAGGAGAAGGCCGGACGGGCGCCGGTCAGTTCGGTTCCGATCAGCTACATGCAGGGCCAGCATCTTCGCAACTACAGCGACCGCGCAGCCGCGGGCCTGAACTTCTCTCGGCAGATCATCGCGAGCTGCGAGGTTCCCGGGCAGTGCGACGTCGCGGCTATGGATCACGCGGTCAACACCTACCTCCGTCGGCACGACACTTTCCGCAGCTGGTTCGAGCAAAACGATGACGGCGAGTTCATCCGCCGGGCCATCACAGATCCCGCTGATATCGAATTCGCCCCGGTCAATCACGGCCATATGTCGGTCGACGAAATCCACGCTCACGTGGTGGCCATACCGAGTCCGCTGGAGTGGGGCTGCTTCACCTTCGGGATCATTCAGAACGAAGGCCACTTCGTGTTCTTCGCGGCGATGGATCACGTCCACGGTGACGCGACGTTGATCGGAACCACGATGATGGAAGCCAACGGCATGTATTCGGCGCTGAGCGGAGGCGGGGATGCCCTGGTACTGCCCGACCCCGGTAGCTTCGACGATTTCTGCATCCGGGAACGCGAGCACGCGCACACATTGACGGTGGATTCGCCGGGAGTGCAGGCGTGGATCGACTTTGCCGAAGAAAACAACGGCGGCCTGCCCGAGTTCCCCCTTCCGCTGGGTAATTCCTCGGAGTCCACCCGTAGCACCATGAGCTCTGCAGTCCTGTTGGACACCGCGCAGACCGAACGCTTCGAATCGGCGTGCACGGCGGCGGGCGCGCGCTTCGTCGGCGGATTGTTCGCAGGCCTCGCCCAGGTCGAGCATGAATTGACCGGTGCGTTGACCTACTACGGCCTCACCCCGCGGGATTCACGCAGCGGTATGGACAACTTCATGACGCAGGGTTGGTTCACCGGACTGATACCGATCACCGTCCCGATTGGTGCGGCCTCATTCGAAGAAGCCGCGGGGGCGGCGCAGGCTTCTTTCGATTCAGGGCTGAATATGGCCAAAGTGCCGTACTACCGCGTGTTGGAGCTGGCGCCGTGGCTGAAATGGCCGAAGCCGAATTTCCCGGTGACCAATTTCCTGCACGGCGGCGCGGCTCCGCTCAACGCCATCCTGGCCGCCAGCGAAATGGGCCTCGCGAACAACATAGGCATTTACCCCGACGGACGGTTCTCCTATCAGCTGACCATCTACATATTCAGATATGGCGAGGGCACGGTGATGGCGATCATGCATCCCGACAATCCGATCGCCAAGAAGTCCGTCTCGCGTTATATGCAGGCGATGAAGTCAGTGTGTGTGCCGGTCGCTGACCTCGGACGTTGGGGACGCGTCGCGTAGCGTGGAGCAAACCGCAGGCGATGAGCATTCCAGGGCGGCGCCGCTACTGCAGAACTTGCGGGCAGGGCTGGGGGCGACATGCGACGGCTAGCCGATCTGGTGGTCCGGTGGCCCCTGGTGGTGATCGGGGTTTGGATCGCGACGGCGGTCGCCCTGCCATTCACGTTCCCCTCGCTGGGCGAGATGGCCGAGAGGAACCCGCTCGTCATCTTGCCCAGCGATGCACCCTCCATGGTCACCGCCACCAAGATGGCCGAGGCGTTCGAAGAAACCGGGTCGGACAATCTGCTGGTCGTTGCGTTAATCAATGAAGGCGGACTCACGCGGGCCGACGAGTCTGACTATCGCAAGCTCGTCGACGTGTTGCGCGACGATTTCATCAATGTCGTATCGGTCCAGGATTTCGTCAGCACACCTCAGCTGCGGCAGTTCCTGACCAGCGAGGACAAGACAACCTGGGTGTTGCCGGTCAGCCTTGAGGGTGAGTTGGGCACGCCGAGAGCTCATGAGTCCTTCAACCGGGTTGCCGACCTGGTCAGACATACCGTTCCGACGTACGGCGCACCCGGCGGCCCCACAGTCGGCGGAGCCGGTGATGACGGGCTCGTTGTTTACCTGACCGGTCCGGCGGCCACCGTCGCGGACCTGACTGTCGCGGGCCAACAGGATCGCCTGCCCATTGAGATCGCCATCGCCGTACTTGTCCTCCTGGTGCTGTTGGTGGTCTATCGCAACGTCGTCACAATGCTGATGCCGTTGGTGACCATCGGATCGTCGGTGCTCATCGCGCAGGGGTTGGTGGCCGGCTATTCCCACCTGACCGACTCGGGCGTCTCGAACCAGTCCATCGTCTTTCTGAGCGCGATCCTCGCCGGAGCCGGAACGGATTACGCGGTTTTCTTCATCAGCCGCTATCACGACTATCTGCGGTTGGGCGCTGACTTTGATCAGGCGGTGCGGGCGGCGATGATCTCGATCGGGAAGGTCATCACCGCATCTGCGGCCACCGTGGGTATCACCTTTGTGGTCATGAGCTTCGCCCAGATGGGAGTGTTCCAGACGATCGGAGTGACCTGCGCGATCGGCATCGGCGTCGCATACCTGGCCGGGGTGACTCTGCTGCCGGCAATCATTGTGCTTGTCGGGCCGCGCGGCTGGGTCAAGCCGCGGCGCGAACTGACTGCTCGGTTCTGGAGGCGTTCCGGCATCCGCATCGTGCGCCGGCCGGTGCCACACCTGGTCGCCAGTGTGCTCGTGTTGGGCCTTCTGGGCATTTGCGCGGGTTTTGCGCAGTACAACTACGACGATCGCAAGGCGGTCGCGGCCTCGGCGCCCAGTTCGGTCGGATACGCCGCACTGGAACGCCATTTCCCCATCAGCCAGTCCATTCCCCAATACATCCTGGTGCAATCGTCGCGGGATCTGCGCTCACCGCAGGCCCTCGCCGACTTGGAACAGATGGCTTCGCGCATTGCCCAGCTGCCGGACATCTCCCTGATCAGCGGCATCACCAGGCCTCTGGGCGAGGTGCCGCCGGAGTTCCGGGCCACGTTCCAGGCGGGCATCGTGGGCGCCAAGCTTGCCGATGGTTCCGTTCAGATCGGGGACCGCGACGACGACTTGAACGAACTGTCAGCGGGCGCCAACGAACTGGCCGACGGATTGGGCGACGTGCGCGCACAGGTCAACGAAATCGCGCCGACCCTCAGGAGCCTGATCGACACATTCTCGGCGGTCAGAGCAGAATACGGCGGCGAGAAACTCGTGCGGGACGTCGCAACCACAGCCAAGCTCGTCGACAGCGTCAACAAGCTCGGCGTTTCCATGGGCATCAATTTCCGCACCGCGCGGGACATGTTCGCCTGGATAGGCCCCGTGCTGGCCGCGCTGGAGGGCAACCGGGTGTGCGATTCAAACCCCTCGTGCGCCGACACCCGGCTCCAGTTCGAAAAGTTGGTCGTGGCCCAACAGGACGGACGTGTTGACGAGATCAATCAGCTGGCCGGAGAACTGCAGGGGGTCGATGACCGGCAGAGCCTCACCGCGACGGTGAACAAACTGAACGCCGCGCTCGCCAAGCTGAACAACATGGCCTCTGCCATGGGGCTGGACACCCCCGGCGGCGCGCGGGCGGGCCTGAACGAGCTGCAGAGTGAAGCAGACCGCGCCGCCGACGGCAGCCGACAAGTAGCCGACGGCGTCGACGAACTGGTCGAACAGGTTCAGGTGATCGCCGACGGACTCGACGAGGCAGCGGTGTTCCTGTTGACGATGCGACGCGACGCCGCCAGCTCGACGATGGCGGGATTCAATATTCCGGCCGAAGTGCTCAATGCAGTGGAGTTCCAGCAGGCCGCCGAGGCGTACATCTCGCCGGACGGCCACTCAGTGCGCTATCTGGTGCAAACCGACCTCAACCCGTTCAGTCCCGAGGCGATGGACCAGGTCAATGTGATCAGCGATATTGCCCGCGGCGCCCAGCCCAACACCACACTGGCCGAGGCCTCAATCTCGATGGGCGGTTTCCCCGCCTCGCTACGGGACACCCGCGACTACTACGAGCACGACATCCGTTTCATCATCATCGCGACCCTGATCGTCGTCCTGCTGATTTTGACGATGCTGCTGCGGTCGATCATCGCGCCGCTCTATCTCGTCGCCTCGGTGGTGCTTTCCTATTTCGCGGCGATAGGCATCGGCGTGCTGACGTTCCAGTTCATCCTCGGCCAGCAGTTGCACTGGAGCGTGCCCCCGTTGGCCTTCGTGGTCCTGGTAGGAGTGGGCGCCGATTACAACATGCTGTTCGTGTCCCGAATGCGCGACGAGTCTCCCCACAGCATCCGCTACGGCGTCATTCGTGCCCTCGGTTCGACCGGCGGCGTGATCACCGCGGCGGGTTTGATCTTCGCCGCCTCGATGGCCGGTCTCCTGTTCTCCAGCATCGGCATCGTGATCCAGGGCGGCTTCGTGATCGGTGTGGGTATCTTGCTGGACACCTTCGTGGTCCGCACCATTACCGTGCCGGCCATCGCTGCGCTGGTCGGCCAGGCGAACTGGTGGCCGTCACGGGTTGGCGCCGGATCGAGAGTGGGGGGCGGGGGGTCTTCGTCGCCGGAGTCTCGGTCGCCGGCCGAAGTCGTCTAGCCCGGGTCGAAGTCGTCTAGCCGGGGTCGAGGTCGTCTAGCCGGGGACGGAATTAGCGCGCGCAGGTGATCTGTGTGAAGATACGAAAAGATAACGGAGCATTCAGACGTACAGATGAAGAAGCTCCTTTCGAATTCGCTACGGAGCCGACTTACTACGGACGTGATGTGACGCCTTCGCCCCAGTCATCCATCCTCTCGATGCTGCATGGCCGCGCCAGCCTGCGTCCTGATGACCTGGCTTACACCTTCACCGACTACGCCCACGACCCGGCTGGTGTCGCTGAAAGTCTCACCTGGTCGCAGCTATCGCGCCGAACCACGAATGTGGCACGGGAGCTACGCACTCAGGGATCGGTCGGCGACCGGGCAGTGATACTGGCCCCGCAGGGCCTCGACTACATACTGGCCTTCCTGGGAGCCATGCAGGCCGGGATGATCGCGGTTCCGCTCCCGATGCCGCACCGGGGCTCGAGCGACGAGCGGTTGGGCGCCGTCTTCGTCGATACGTCGCCGGCGGTCGTTCTCACCACGTCCGCCGTCGCGGTGGACGTCGGGGATCATGTTGATCAAGCACGGATGGACATGGCTCCCAAGATCGTCGAAATCGATTCGTTGAATCTTTCCGCCGATCATGGGCTGGCCGGCGGACCGAGCATCGAGACTGCTGATCTGCCAGAGGTCGCGTACTTGCAGTACAGCTCCGGGTCGACGCGAACGCCGACCGGAGTGATGCTGTCGCATCGCAACCTTCAGGTGAACTTCGAGCAATTGATGCGCAGCTACTTTGTCGAATCCGGCATCAAAGTTCCCGCGGATTCCACGATGGTGTCCTGGCTGCCCTTCTACCACGATATGGGTCTGGTGCTGGGCGTCTGCGCGCCGATCCTGGGCGGCTTTCATGCCGAGTTAACCAGTCCGGTGGCGTTCCTGGAGAAACCGGCCCGGTGGATGCGAGCACTGGCCGAGAATCCTCACGCGTGGTCATCGGCACCCAATTTCGCGTTTGATCTGGCCGCCCGCAAAACCGCCGACAGCGACCTCGCAGGTCTCGATCTGGGTGAGGTGCTCGGCATCATCAGCGGTGCTGAGCGTGTCGAACCGGCAACCCTGCGACGTTTCGTCGATCGGTTCGCACATTTCAATTTCCAGGACCGGATGATGCGGCCTTCGTATGGCCTGGCAGAGGCGACGGTCTTCGTGGCGGCCGGCACCTGGCAGGAAGCAGAGCCACCGGCTCGCTTCGATATCTCAGAGCTGGGCGCGGGGCGTGTTCAGCGGTGTGCGGCTGGAGCCGGAACAGCCCTGGTGGGATATCGGGTGCCCAGCTCGCCCGCGTTGCGGATCGTCGACGTCGACACCACCCGGGAATGTCCGGCGGACGTCGTCGGAGAAATCTGGGTGCATGGCGAGAACGTCGCCAGCGGCTACTGGCGCAAATCACCGCAGGAGCAGCAATGCTTCGGCGCAACACTGGCCGACCCTTCTCCGGGCACGCCCGAGGGACCGTGGCTGCGCACCGGCGACCTCGGCTTCATCTCCGAGGGGGAGTTGTTCATTGTTGGCCGCATCAAGGATCTGCTGATCATCCGCGGGCGTAATCACTATCCGGAGGACATCGAGGCGACCGTCCAACAGATCACCCGGGGCCGGGTCGCGGCGATATCGGTCCCGGTGGACAGTACCGAGAAGCTCGTCACCGTCATCGAGCTCAAGAAGCGCACCGACATCAACGATGACGCGATGCGCTGGCTCAGCGAGGTCAAGTCTGACGTCACCTCCGCGATATCCAATGCGCACGGACTGAGCGTCGGGGACCTCGTGCTGGTACCTCCCGGGTCGATCCCGACAACGACGAGCGGCAAGGTCCGACGCTCGGCATGCGTCGAGAATTACCGAAACGACGAATTCGTTCGGTTGGACGCCTGAGCCCACGCCGTCCCCGGTGGCCGGCTGCGCGGCGGAGTAGAGTTTTGGTCGGACGAGACGCACAGTCGAGCAGAGGGAATGTGTGTGAGGAAAGCATGAAGAGACTCCTCGCGTTGGGCACCATACTGACGACCATCAGCGCTGCAGGATGCTTCGGTTCGGGCATGGCAGCGGCCGATGAGGCCGACGCAACGCCGTTCGGGCCCCCTGTCCCTGCGTCGGCCGAAGAAGTGGCGCCACTGGGCACCCCGGGTCAGTCGTACGCGCTCGGCGGTGCTCGTGTTTCGAACGTCCCGTACGAGGCATTCATCATGGCTACCGGTGCGAAGTGGTTTCCGGAGTCAGAACGCCAGATCGTCGACTATCCCGCCGGGCAGGTCCAGGGTCACACCCTCGAGCGACTTTTCCCAGGCATTGGTCGGCTGGATGACTCCTTCCCGGGCCTGGGCCTGGACGGCCCCAGCATCGGTGAGTCGGTCGACGTCGGGGCGCCCGAGACCATCGGTGCGATCCGTGCGGGCGGCCCCGGCACGGTGCACGGCCTGTCCGAAGGTGCGATGGTGCTCGACGAAGTGCAGCGAGATCTTGCCTATGACCCGGCCGGTCCGCCGCCAGATCAGTTGAGCTTCGCGATGTACGGCCCGCCGGTGGGACGGCACGGATTCGGTGAGGGTTTCCTGACCCAGGTGTTCCCGGTCGGCAGTGTCGTTCCGTCGTTGGACTACCGCATTCCGCCCCCGGTGGAGAGCCAGTACGACACCTACAATTTCGTCTCCGCCTACGACCTTGCCGCTGACTGGCCGGACAGGCCGGACAATTGGATTTCTGTCGCAAACGCCATCGTGGGCCTGCCGACTGTTCACAGCGCGGTCGCGTTCACCGATCCGAGCATGGTGCCGCCCCAGAATGTCCGGACGACGGTCAACTCCAGGGGTGCCAAGACCACGACGTACATGGTTCCCGCGGAGCATCTCCCGCTGGTCTTGCCCCTCAAGTACCTCGGGGTGCCGCAAGAAACCCTGCGGGAGCTCGACGCGGTGCTGCAACCCTATGTGGATGCGGGCTACTCACGAAACGACGACCCGCTGACCGCCCCGATCACGGTGGATCCGGTGAATGGCTATGACCCGGCAGATGTCACCGCGCCGATTACCCAGGCAGCTTTCGGTGGCGACGCAGATCCGATATCGCAGGTTTTCTCCTTTCTGCAGGCAGGGCTCGGCTTCTAGCCTGAGCTGTTGCACCCGGGACAGCCGCTACAGTTCGTGGTGGGCCCCATGCCCTGAGGAGCCGCGTCAGCGGCCGTCGTGACCGGTGCCGGTGGAGTAGGGTCTGGTCAACATACGCGCAGTGGCGCAGGCAGAGGGTACGAAAAGTATGGCGCGACTTCTCGCCGTCGGCACCGTGCTCACCACCATCGCCGCCGCAGCCTTCTTCGGAGTGGGGATCGCGGCTGCCGACGAGACGCCGGTCGTACCGTGGGACCCCGCAACCGGGACCGACGCCCAGTCGACACTGGGGACTCCCGGCAAGTCCTACGTCCTAGGCGGTGCTCGAGTGCTGGGCGTCGCTTATGACGAATACGTCGCACAAACCGGCACGAAGTGGTTCCCGGGTCTGGACCAGCAGACCGTCGACTACCCCGCCGGGCAGGTCCAGGGACACACGCTGGAACGGCTGTTTCCAGGAATCGGCCAGCTGGATGCCTACTATCCGGGCTTGGGTCTCGATGGCCCGAGCGTGGGTGAGTCGGTAGACGTGGGTACGCCCAACGTCATCGGCGCGATCCGCGAGGGTGGCCCCGGCACGGCGATGGGGCTGTCTGAGGGCGCAATGGTGCTCAACAGCGTGAAGGCGGAGCTTGCGTATGACCCGGCCGCTCCGCCGCCGGATCAATTGAGCTTTGCAACCTACGGCGACCCTCTGGCACGGCATCCGTTCGGCGAAAGTTTCCTGACCCAGAATTATCCCGTCGGAAGCGTGGTTCCCTCTCTCGATTACCGCATGCCGGCGCCGGTCGAGAGTCAATACGACACCTACCAGTTCATCTCTCCCTACGACAGCATCGCCGATTGGCCCGACCGGCCGGACAACTGGATGTCGGTGGCCAATGCGATCGTGGGCCTGTTCACCGGCCACACCGCGGTCGCGTTCACCGAACCCAGCAATGTGCCGCCCCAGAACATCAGGACGACGGTCAATTCCAGGGGTGCAAAGACCACGACGTACATGGTTCCCGAGGAGCACCTCCCGCTGGTCCTGCCCTTCAAATACCTTGGGGTGCCCAAAGAGACTCTGATAGAACTCGACGCGGTGCTGAAGCCGATGGTGGATGCCGGTTACTCGCGTAACGACGACCCGGCGACCGCGCCGATCACGGTGGATCCGGTGAACGGTTATGACCCCGCTGAGGTGACTGCGCCCACCACGGCCGCGGACTTCGGTCTTGCCGCCGATCCGGTTTCCCAGATCCTGTCCGGTCTGGACATGTTGAGCCAGCAACTGCTGCCCTGATGCTGCCCTGACCTGTCGGCTGCCCTGACCTCTTGGCTGCGACGGTCCGTCAGGCGATAGGTTGCGGCTTGCTGAAGAGATATCCCTGCGCGCGGTCGGCCCCCAATTCGGCAAGCTTTTCCAGCACGGCCTCCGACTCAACCCCTTCGGCGATGGTGGTCAAGCCGTACGCTTTCGCGACGACAATGATGGTCTTCACGGCGCGCTCGTCGGCAGGATCCTCAAGCATGTGCTGGACAAAGCTTTGATCGATTTTCAATACGTCGAGGTGGAGATTCCGCAAGTCGGTGAATGCGCCGTACCCGGTCCCGAAGTCATCCAGGGAGACCCGGCAACCCAGATCGCGCATTCCCTGGGAAAACACCTTGGCTGTCTTGGGTGAAGCGATCGCGATGGTTTCGGTGATCTCGAAATGAATCTTGTCCGTTGCGCCCGGACCCGCGGTGGTGAGCGCCTGCAGAATCTCGCTCATTGCCGTTGGGTCCCCGATTGTCTGCCCGGTGATGTTGACCGAAACCGCTCTGCCGGTGCGCGCCAAGTCGATTGCGCACCCAACCATGTATCGGTCGATCACCGGCATCAGCCCATACTTTTCGCACTGGGGAAGAAACTCGATCGGATCCAGGATCGTCTCGCTGCCAACAGATCCCAGACGTATGAGGAGTTCCTCGGCAACCTTTTCTCGGGTGGCGATGTCCACGATAGGTTGTGAATAGACCAGCAGCGTGCCGTTGCCGATAGCTGCCCAGACGCGTTCTTCCCACAGGGCGCGTTCAGTGGTTTCGTGCTCGATTTTCTTGCGGTGGGTGATGTCAGTTCGGATCGTGACCAGCTCCGTGGTTTCCCCGGCGGAGTTGTGCAGCGGAAATCGCTGGGTCATGACCGAGATTGCTTCTTCCCCACGTGTGATCGACTCTTCCTCAATCAAGTGCTTACCGGTCAAAATTCGCGCCGCAGCACGTCGCGAGCACTCCAGCGCAGCAGGTGGCAGGATCTCGTCCTCGGTTTTTCCGATGACGTCCTCAACCGCTGATTTCCCGAACAACTGGCAAAAAGCGTCATTGACCATGGTGTACCGGTGCTGGAGATCACGTACCGAAATGGCCGACGGCGTGTTTGCCACAATCGCTTCAAATCGCTGCTGATTCAGAAAGTCTCGTTCCTCAGCCTCCTCGCGCTGTCGGCTCAGTTCCGACACCGTCTTGGACACCGCTTCGAGCGCTATCTCCCGAGCATGACTCTCGGCGTCGGCGGCAACCTGAGCGGTGATGTCTCGCAATATCCCGACGAACGCACGGGTGCCATCGACCTCGATCTCGGTAACCGACAGCTGCGCGGGAAAGTGGGACCCGTTCTTCCGGGTCGCCGTGACCTCACGGCCGATACCGATGATGTGGGCGTCGCCAGTGCGGCGGTAGTCGGCCAGGTACTGGTCATGCTCGGTCTGGTAGGGCTCCGGCATGAGCAGCCGAACGTTCTTGCCGACCACCTCCTCGGCGGGATAGCCGAAGGTGTGCTCCGCGCCCCCGTCAAATCTGAGGATTTGGCCCGCGGCATCGATGATGATCACCGACTCGCGAAGATTCGGTGCGGTGGCGTTGTCGGCTTGAACCGCCATGTGCCACTCCCAACAATTAGGACCTCTATTCTTATCCGGAAATGGGAAAAAAATGGTGGAACGAACAATGCGGTTTGTGGCAGGAGCCGCACCGACATCGGGGTGCAGGCTGACTATCTGTGGAATAGTTTGGGCACGTGGACCAAAGCCTTACGCCGGGCGAGGGCGAGCATTACCTGCGGCGGGAGTTGTACCAAAGGGTCCGCGAGGGGGATGAGATTTTCGAGTTCCTCCAGGCCGGATCCCTCGATGGAATCTGGTACTGGGACCTCAAGGATCAGAAGCAGGAGTGGCTCAGCCCCAGGTTCAAAGAATTGTTCGGCTATCGGGATGATGAGGTGCCCAATACCTCGGATTGGTGGCAGGACCACATATTCGCCGAGGATCTGCCGGCCGTCCTGGAGAACTTCGCCAAACATCTAGAGAATCCGGACCATCCCTACGATCAAGTCGTGCGCTACCGGCACCGAGACGGTTCTACGGTTTGGGTGCGCTGTCGCGGCCTGGCGATAAGGGACGAGCTGGGTCGTCCGATTCGACTGCTGGGCGCGCACCAGAACATCACGGAGTTGATGGAGGCGAAGCAAGCCCTCGCCGCAAGAAACGCGGAGCTGGAAATCGCGATCATTCGCGACAGCCTCACCGGGCTGCTCAATCGGAAGGGCATATTGGAGTGTCTCGCTGCGGCGGTGGAGCGTGCGCGCCGTGGCCGCGAGCTTGCGGTGCTTTTCATTGATCTGGCCGAGTTCAAAGCGTTGAACGACAGCTACGGGCATTCGGCGGGCGACGCGATTCTTCGTATTGCCGCCGATCGGCTGGTCGACACGGTGCGGGGCGCGGACCAGGTGGGCCGACTCGGCGGTGACGAGTTTCTGCTGGTACTCGATGGCGTTCCCTCAGCGCCCCGGGCGCGCCAGGTCGCCGAACGATGCCACGCAGCGTTGATGATTCCGGTGGGGCTTCCGGCGCTTGAGGAATATCAGATTGAAAGTTCCATCGGGATTGCGACATTTGAGGCCGGAGATACCGCGGAATCGCTGATAAGCAGGGCCGACGCGGCGATGTACGCGGCCAAGCAGTCGCGAGTGCCCGTCAGTGAACGCCGATGATCCACGCCGTTTTGCTGCCGTCAGAGACCGGCGAAGCCCACCCCGAGCAAGACGCAGCCGACGCCGGCCAGCAGGATAGACGCCCCGCGTCGACCCTGCGACCGCAGCCGGTCG
>JAHZIT010000176.1 GCA_022601275.1 Actinomycetes bacterium | reverse complement strand
ATGAGCATCCCATGCCAGGCGCACACCGGAGAATATCTGCCTGCGGATCGGATGGTCCCAGTTGCGGAAACTGGGTCGCAGGATGCCCGGGGCGACCGCCCATGATCCGCCGCGCAGCACCCGGTAGTCGCCGGCGCCGACGGCAAGGGAGCCCGATACAAGGTCACCTTTGTCGAAGAAGGGTTCGGAGTAGCGGTCGTAGACCATCGGGGTGAAGCCGGGCCACGGCCGCAGTGGCGAGGTAGTCCACTCCCACACGTCACCCAGCATCTGTTCAACCTGGTAGGCCGACGCGCCTGCGGGATATGCGCCGACTGGTGCGGGACGCAACGCATCACCACCCAGGTTCGCCTGTTCGGCAGTGGGTTGCGCGGCGCCCCAGGGATATCGACGCCGAGAATTAGTGTCCGGATCCCACGCACAGGCCTTCTCCCACTCCAGCTCAGTGGGCAGGCGCGCCCCTGCCCAAGCGGCGTAAGCCTCCGCCTCGAAGTAGCTGATGTGTTGGACGGGTTCGTTGGCAGGAACGTCCTCTAGGTGGCCGAAGCGCATCCGGGTGCCATCCTCGTTCCAAGACATCGGAGCCGTCAGGTCGGCCTGCAGGCGGTGCGCCCAGCCTGTCGCCGACCACCAACGGGGCTGATGGTAGCCGCCGTCGTCGATGAACTCGCGCCACTCGCCATTGGTCACCGGCACCCGGCCGATACGAAAGGCGGGTATGTAAACGACGTGAGCGGGACGTTCATTGTCCAGGGCGTACGGCTCTGTTGCGGCGTCCACGCCGAGAACGAACTCTCCTCCCGGGACCAGAACCGAAGCCCCCGCCAGCCCGGCCCGGCCAACGGGAATCGCGGTGCCGCGGTCGAGTAGCGGGGCGCCCCGCCGCAGATTCAGCGCCTGCAGCATCGTCTCGTCGTGCTGGTTCTCATGGCTGACGACCATCCCGAAGGTGAACGCGTCGGGGTGTTCGTCGGGCAGTGCGTCGAGCACATCAAGCGCCTTGCCGCGCACCGTCGCGCAATAGGCACGGGCGTCCGTCGGGGACAGCAGTGGTAGATCGACCCTGCTGGCCCGGGAGTGCACGAAGGCGTCGTAGAGCTTGTCTATCTCGGGGGCCAGCAGACCCGGACGGTCCGGGTCGCCGCCGCGCAGCAGCCACAACTCCTCCTGCTGGCCGATGTGGGCGAGATCCCAAACCAATGGGCTCATCAGCGAGTCGTACTGGCGTCGAACCTCGGCGTCGTCGAAGTCGACAAGTCGCAACGTCCGGTTCCTCGCCGCGGTCAGTTCGTCCGCCAGCACGTTACGTGAAGTCACAGTTCCCCTTTCGCCGCGTCAGTGACCGCACCGGCGACCCCGCTCCGGACCGTCCGATCGGCGAAGTCGTCGGCCGGGCTGCGTCCCTGCTCGACCGAAGAGACCAGCAGGCGCATGGATTCTTCCAGCTCGGGCGGTACGCGTTCGGCCGCCTCCTGCACGCAGCGCCGGGCGGCGCCGTGCAGTCGCCGGTCGCGAAGCCCGACCTGGGCGGCCCGATCCCAGTCAGTGGCCACCGGTTCGGTGGCCTCGGCGGCCACGTCTGAGGCCACCGAGTCGTCGAGCAGGGTGCACAGGGTGAAGACCATCGCGGGCCAGATCGGGTCGGGCACGCTGTCCAGGTAACGCACCTCCAAAAATCCGCGTGGCCGCACGGGCGGGAACAGGGTGGTGAGGTGGTAGTTCAAATCGAGGATGGTGGGCCTACGCTCACCGAGCAGCACCTGGCCATCGGCCCAGTCCGCGAACGGCACCCACTGCGTGACGGGCGTCGGTTCGGGGGTGTGCACGAGCATGACCGGCGCACGCAACGCGTAACGGGCCCAGTCATTGGCGGGATCGTCACCGCTTTCGCCGAGGATCGGCCCGCAACGCGCCGAGTCCAGCTGGCTCCACACCCGCTGACGGGTGGAACGCCAGCCGGTGAATCTGCCGCCCAACATCGGGGAGTTCGCTGCGATGGCGATCATCATCGGGCCCAGGGCGTGGGCCAACCGCACCCGATCGGCCCACCCCACACGTGGTCCAGCCTCAACGTTGACCGGGATCGACGCCGTCGAGGTCATCATCGCCGCACCCGCGGCGCCGGTCTGGCTGGCGCGGAAGAACTCTTCCATCGCTTGATAGCGCGCTCCGGGATTGACCCGTGCGGCAGGCCGCAGCGGATCGGCGCCCACCAGGACCAGACCGAACCCGGCCGTCGCGAAGGACTCGCGCAGCACAGCCCGGTCCGACCTCATCGCCGAGATCGCCGCCACCGCGTCGGCGCACGGCGGCCCCGAGAGCTCGACGGCACCGCCAGGTTCGACGGTGACAACGCTGCTACCAGGAAGCGGTGGCAGCGCGGCGATCGCCGCCGTCAACTCGTCCCACCCGGGCCGCCGCGAGGGAACCGCCAAGTCGTAGCAGTGCGCCTCGATCTCAAGACCGACAGGACCGACCGGACCCTGGGTCAAACAGCCGTCAACGAGGTGCTGCGCAGCCGCCTCGGCACCGGGCAGTTCGGTACTGGTCAGTTCGGTGCAGCCGATGCCGGGCCTCACTGGAGCCGCACTACTGCCCGAGGGTGTTCTGCATCGCTCCGGCCAGGACGTTGACCGCGGGACCGCCGTTACCCGACTGACAGACCTTCGCCTGCAGCAGGACGTTCTCCCGCTTGCGGGTAGTCACGAAGCACCGCCGGTCGGTGCCGGCCTCCTGCTTGACCCAGTCGGCATCCGTTGCGCTCGTCGGGCCGCCGGTGAAGGTCCACACCTGGGTGGTGAAGTTATCCAGATGCATGGCGGTGGTCGCTCCGTTGCACCCCTGGGTCCGGTCGACGACGCGGGCGAAGGCCCGGTCAGCGGCCTCGAGCGTGGCGAACACGCCGACCGCCTGTTTGACGAAGTGCGTCATGTCGGTGGCAGATTCCTGGGTTACCGCACCGTTGAACGCCGCCAGGTCAGGGTCGTTGTACACATCGGGCAAACCGATGTCCGCCCAGTTGTTGCACATCGGATTGTCGACGTAGAACGACTGGAACGGGTTGCTGAAATTCCACTCGAAACCCATGCGCGCACCGACGATGTTGCCTACCGAGCCCTTCGGAAGAACGGCGTAGTTCACCACGCCGGGACCCGAGGGCTGCGCCGAAGCCGCAGGGGTAGCTGCCAGGGCCAGGCCCGCGCTCACAGCAAGGCCAACAGCGAGGGCTTTCATGTCACCTTGGCGCCGAGCTTGACGTCGATGTTTCCGCGCGTGGCCTTGGAGTAGGGGCAAACACCGTGGGCCTTCTCCATCAGGTCGTCGGCGACACCCTGTTCGAGTCCGGGCAGATAGCCGATCATCTCCGCGGTCAACCCGAAGCCACCCTCGGAATCCTTCCCGATTCCGATTTTGGCCGTGATGCCGCTGGCGCTGTCGAGCGCGATTTTTTCGTTCTTGGCGACCAAACGCAACGCGCCCAGAAAGCAGGCCGCATAGCCCGCCGAGAAGAGCAGTTCGGGGTTCACCCCTTCACCACTGCCGCCCATCTCCTTCGGGGGCCGGGTGTCGAGGTCGACCTTGCCGTCGGTGGATTTCACGTGGCCGTCGCGGCCTCCATCGGTGGCTGTGGACTCTGCGGTGTAAACGACTTCGATGCTCATGGGTCCGATCATGCCAGCCGAAGGATCCGGGCAGATCAGTCCTCGCGAAGGACATCGTTCTCCATGCGGCACGTACCGGTCCGCGCGCACCGTGCCCGGCGCATCGCCGGGAACGTCGGGCGACCCACCGCCAACGCCAATCTGTACTCGGCAACGAGAAGACACCGACCTCGTCTCTAGGTTCGCACACGCAGCCAATTCCACACGCCCGCAACGATGCCCGGCAGCAAGCCAAGGAGGGGCAAGAGGCGTCGCCGAGACATCGTGGCGGCACCCAGAACTATGACCATTCCAGCCAGCGCAAGGGGAAGAGCCCAGCCGACGGCGGGTTGTTGAGGCTCCAGCGCTGTGTTCATGACCGCCCGGTCACTCATACCGTGATCATGGCCGGAATGATCGTGGGCCGAGTGATCGTGGGCCGAGTGATCGTGGCCGGAATGATCATGGCCCGAGTGATCGTGGCCGGTTTCGCCAGCCCCGCCGTGGTCGTGGCCCGCCTGTTCTTGGTTGGCACCACCGCGACCGCCGTGGTCATGGCCCGCGTGTTCTTGGTTGGCACCACCGCGACCGCCGTGGTCATGGCTCGCGTGGCCCTGCGCTGCCGCAGCGTGACCGCCATGATCGTGTCCAGCGCCGACCACACCAGCGACCATGTGCACGTGCCCTTCATGATCGGCCGGGCCATCCATACCGTGGTTGTGCACAGCGCCGACCGCGCCCGCTGAGCCATGGGCGTGGCCGGCGTGGCCGGCGGCGCCAACTCCACCGTGGTCATGCCCGCCCGCCGCGCCACCGTGGTCATGCCCGCCCGCCGCGCCACCGTGGTCATGCCCGCCCGCCGCGCCACCGTGGTCAT
>JAHZIT010000175.1 GCA_022601275.1 Actinomycetes bacterium | reverse complement strand
CCCCGGCGTCAGACACTCAGGCCTGGTGCAGCCCCCATCGCGTGCGTAGCAGATCATCCGTTGGTCGGTGGTGGCGATGCGGGTCTGGCGGCCCAAGTAGAGCGGGCGCTCCGTGTGTTCGTCGAAGACCGCCAAGTAGTGGATCGCGTCGGCGGACATCCGGACCAGATCGCGCATCGGAAGCGCACTATCGCCGCCGGTGCGCGCCGGCGGGGGCATCGACACACCGGTGTTCGCGACCGCGTGGGCGGCTTGGTTCAGCTCGCCCAACGTGGTGCGCACGATCACGGTGACCGGATGTCCTCGATGAGACCCCATCTCGCCCGAACCGATCCCCGCCTTCAACCCCAGTTTGATGCCATCGTGGCAGCGCTGCGCCATGCTGCGCTCGTCACGGGTCTCCTCCCTGGTGTCGTCGGGCAGGTGGCGGCCGGGCCGGACCGCTGCGGTGACCGCTTCTATGTAACAACGGGTTTCGGGATCCACCCAGCCGTTCAGCCGCGACATCCCGTCGCTGCGTTGCGGACTCAGGGACAAGCCGCGACGCCGGGCCCGGTCGCTTTCGTCGTAGTGGCCGTCGGGGTTGAAGATATCGTCGATACGCCGGCCGAGCGCGGTGACGATGTCGGCGTCGTTCTTGGCAGCCGCGCCAACCAGGCTGGACTGCACCTCGACGCGGTCGGTGCCCGAGGTGCAGGACGGCAGATTGTCAAGCGTCTTGATGATCGCCTTGAGGTGATCCTCACCGATCGTGCCGGATTGCACCGCCGCTGCGACGGCGGGCAGCTGTGCGGGTAGCGGCGGTCCGGACAGCTGGCGGCGGGGCCGGATCCGTGCGGCCAGCTTGAAGCGGCGCCTGATCTCGCGCGGCGGAACGCGAAGCCTCGAACACAGGCGCTGGATCATGTCCGGAACCATCGCGGCCTCATCGGGCGGGTCTGCGATCTGACCGAGAACCCGATACATCAACCCGCGATTGACGCGTTCTTGGGTTTCCAGCCGCTCGGCCATCTCGACGCGGTACTCATTCCCGAGCTCATCACTGGATAGGTCTGCCATCTCTCGGTAGGCGGCATCGACTTGATCGAGCAACGCACCAAACCGCTGCCGCGCTGTCTGACCTGTGACGAACCGAACCATGAGCTCAAGCTATCGAACACTTGTGCTATTCCGAAGCCTGGATCGGGTGGGCAGGCAACACTGTGGATGAATTGCAAATTGGGGATAAACCCGCCGCTCACCTGTTCGGTCTTCCGCCCCACAGTTCGGTTCCACACCTTCGTCCACGCCTCGGCTCGTCCCGGGGACCAGCTGCCCTACTCGTAGCGCAGCCAGGCCGCGTCGCGGAGGTACCGATCGGCCAACTCGACGGTGCCCGTCGCGAAGCCGCCGGTGAAAGTGACCGCCGCGTCAGCGTCGGGGCGCGAAGCCACCCAGGCGGTCAGCATCAGCCGACGCAGCATCACGAAGGTCGGAATCATGCCGAGGTGGTCGACGGGAATGTCGCGTACCTCGCGGTAGCCGCGCAGCCAGTCGCCGATCATCTGTTCGGCTTCGGGAGCGTCCTCGATGAACGAAACCACAGCCCCGAGATCGGCCAGGTGCCAGGACCAGCCGCAGTCATCGAAATCGATCACGGTGATACCCCCGAAACCGCTCGGGTCGATGATCAGGTTGGCCATCCGCAGATCGGCGTGGACCAGCCCGAACCGGTCGGGCTGCTGACCGAAATCCGTCAGCCGGGCCGCCACGGCCGCCGCCGCGCGCTCCACGAGGGCCACGCCCTCAGAACTCAACCCGGGCCCCTCGCGCCAATTGCCCCACCGGGCCTGCGGCCCCAAGGTCGCCTCCACATCCCAGCGGAACCGAGTGAAGTAATTCGGCGTCTTCCACCGCGCGATGTGTTCGTGCATGTGCGCGCTGAGCCTGCCCAACTCGTCAAAACCCACCGCATCCGGATTGTCCTCTGCGGTGCAGCCCTCGATGAACGTCACGGCGTCGATGTGCAGCATGTTGCCCCCGACCCGGGCGGCCACCACGTCCCGTCCGTCGGCGGCGGGAATCGGCTCTGGAGTGGCGACCACGGTGTCGGCCCGCAGCGCGGCCATCCAGCTGAGCTCCGACCGAATGGCGTCCAGCGAGTGGTATCCGGGGCGGTGCGCGCGAAGCACCATCGGCTCACCGTCGGCCACCAGGTAGATCGCGTTCTCCGATACGCTGAGCAGCCGCAGCGCCGAATCCGGGCTGCGGCCGTAGGCGGGCAGCGCAGCACGAACGTAGCTTTCGTGGTCGGGAGGCAGTCCGGGCATCCCGACAAGTCTGTAGCAGGACCCGAGACACAGCAGACTAGGGCACCCCGGCGTGCTCGCCGATTAACCTGGCAGACGTGACAGGAGCGGGCAGGTTCGCGCCGAGCCCATCGGCGGATCTGCACATCGGCAACCTGCGCACCGCCGTGTTGGCCTGGCTGTTCGCCCGCGCCAGCGAACGTCGCTTCCTGATGCGCGTCGAGGATCTCGATGATCGCACCCACGCCGACATAGCCGACCGACAACTCGAGGACCTCGCGGCGCTGGGCCTGTCGTGGGATGGGCCGGTCACCGCGCAAACGCAACACAGAAAACGTTACGACGCCGCAGTCGAGACCCTGGCCGCCCGCGGGCTGCTCTACGAATGTTTCTGCACCCGAAGGGACATCGCTGCCGCGCCGCGGGCTCCGCATGGTCCCGAAGGAGCCTATCCCGGCACCTGCCGCGACCTCTCCCCGAACCAACGCGAAGTCCGCAGGCAGGCAACCGAACGCGCCCCGGCACTACGGCTGCGCACCACGCGCGGCGAGGGCCACGGGGCGGCCGAGCACACGGTTAACGACCTGCTGCAGGGTGAATACACCGGCCTGGTAGACGACTTCGTGGTGCGACGCGGCGACGGTGTACCCGCCTACAACCTCGCCGTGGTCGTCGATGACGCCGCCGCCGGAGTCGACCAGGTCGTGCGTGGCGACGATCTGCTGTCCTCGTCGCCACGGCAGGCATACCTGTTGGGCCTGCTCGGCCACCCGGAGCCGACCTATGCCCATGTACCGCTGGTTCTCAACGAAGACGGCGCGCGGCTGGCCAAGCGGGACGGCGCGGTGACCCTCGCCGAGATCGGCGTAGGAAACGCACTGAGGCAGATCGCGGAATCACTGGGCTTTACGTCGAACACGCCCGAGGGGATGCTCGCCGAGTTCGAACCGAGCCGAATACCGCGGTCGCCGTGGGTATACCGGCCCCGATGACCCGCAGTCGGTGCGGCGCCGTTCCTGCACAGCGCATCCCCTCCCCGCCGTGAGCGAGTCGTGAGACAGTGTCGATCATGGCGATGTCGACGATGGCAGTGTCGATCATGGCAACTCCCCGCCGTTACGAGGCCGACGTCGTGGTCGTCGGCGCCGGACTCTCGGGGCTGATCGCCGCCCGCACGCTGCTCGGAGCCGGCCTGACACCGCTGATCCTGGAAGCTGACGAGCGCGTCGGCGGACGCATTCTCACCGATGAGGTGCTGCCGGGTCTGCCAGTCGAGCTCGGCGCCCAGTGGATCGGCGACACCCACCACCGGATGTTCTCGCTGGCCGCCGAACTCGGAGTGCAGACTTACCCGCAGTACGACGAAGGTGAGACATCCTACGATCTTGTCGGCTCAGGTGTGCTGCGCGAGAACGAATTTCATACCCTGTTCCGGGATGAGCTGAATGAGCTGGAGCGCGTTTTCCGGCTCCTCGACGAGCTGGCGGCCCAGGTTCCGCCGGAGGCGCCCTGGCTGGCGCCCCGGGCCGCCGAATGGGACGCCATCACCGCGGGCGCCTGGTACGACGCTCAGGACCTGGCACCGATCGCCCGCACCCTGCTGGAGATCTGCACCGTCGGAATTCTTGCGGTACCAACAGTTGAGGTGTCGTTCCTGCATCTGTTGTTCACTATCCAAACCTGCGGCGTCACTGCCGAACTGTTCGCCGAGTCTGAGGGCGGTGCACAAACCACCCGGTTCAGCGGCGGCACCGGTGAGATTCCGAAACGGCTGGCAGCGCTGATGGCCGACCACATCGTGCTCGACACCCCCGTTCAACTGATCGAGCACACCGCAGAAGCTGTCACTGTGCACTGCCGTGGGGGGCTGGTGGCCGGCGCCCGGCGCGTCATCGTCGCCGTCTCCCCGACGCTGGCCGGCCGGATCATGTACGACCCTCCGCTCCCGGGAATCCGCGATCAACTCACCCAACGGGTGCCCAACGCGTCGTCGATGAAGGCGTTCTTCATCTACGACGAACCATTTTGGCGCGCAGACGGACTCAACGGTCAACTCATCTCCGACGTGGGCCCGGCGGGAATGTCCAACGACACCTGCCTACCCGGCGAAGACCATGGGGTGATCCTGCTGTTCCTGGAGGGTACGCAGGCCCGCACCTACGGAAGGATGCCTCAAGACGAGCGGCGCGCAGCCATGACGGCAGAGTTGGTGCGGCATTTCGGCGACAAGGCCGCACATCCGGAGTTCTACGTCGACGGCGAGTGGTCGGATCGGCAATGGACCAGGGGCTGTTACAACGCGAACATGGGTCCGCTGGTGTGGACCGCCTACGGCCATGCGCTGTCAGCGCCAATCGGCGCGATCCACTGGGCCTCCACCGATACCGCCACCCACTGGAGCGCGTACATGGAGGGCGCCGTGGAGGCGGGCGAGCGTGCCGCCCACGCAGTTATCGCCGAGCTCCTCGAATAACCTGTTTCACAGCGACATAGGCAGCACTGACATGCCGCGCAGGGTGACGTTCTGTTTGTACTCTGGCTCGCCGGCAAGCACGGCCTCGGGGAACCGGGAGGTGACCGCTGTGAGCGCGACACTGGCTTCCAGCCGGGCCAGCGGGGCGCCGATACAGAAGTGCGGCCCTTTGCCAAATCCGAGATGACGAATCGCCGGACGGCTCGGATCGAAGCTGTCTGGCTGTTCGAAGACCTCGGGGTCACGGTGCGCGGCGGCCAAAAGGAGGAGCATGTTGTCGCCCTTGGGGACTGTGACACTCCCCCGGTCGCTTCGCTCCAGCCCGCCGGCCACGTTCCCGATGCACATGTCCTCGCCCGCGATCCTTCCCATCAGCTGCACGGGCGGGTCAAAACGCATCGTCTCCTCGACCACCGCGGCCACCCTGGCCGGGTCGGTCGACAAGGCCGCCCACTGCGTGCGGTCGCGAAGCAGCGCCAAGATCGCGTTGGCGATCAAGTTGACCGTCGTCTCGTGCCCGGCAATCAGCAACAGGTTGCACGTCGCGACGATTTCCTCCTCGGTGAGCTGGTCACCGGACTCCTCGACGTGAATCAGCCCCGACATCAGGTCATCACCGGGGTTCCGTCGGCGCACAGCGATCAGGTCACGAAAATATTCGCGCAGCCACAAACCCGCCTGCAGACGCTCCTCGGAACCGTCACCGGCCGACCCCGTCACCGAAACGAAAGGGTCCAGCGATTGCGCGAGCAGCGCTGAAGCAGCGCTGAACTCCGGCTCGTCGGACAGCGGGACACCCAGTAGGCGACAGATCACCGCGACCGGCAGCGGATACGCCAGCCCTGAGATCGCATCGAAGGGTCCCGAGGTGCTGTCTGCCTCATTCAGCAGCCCGTCGACCAGCCGCACGATCTCAGGTTCGAGTGCCTTGACAACCTTCGGCACGAACGCCTTACTGACCAGTCGGCGCAACCTGGTGTGATCAGGCGGATCCAGGAACAAGAACCCGGGCGGCCCGAAAGGGCGCGCTTGGGCGCCATCGGCGATCATCCGTTGAGCGACCGTGGACTTCAACCGGTCGCTGGAGGCGGAGGGGTGGCGCAGCACATCGTCACAGTCCGCGAACGACGAGAACACCGCGAGGTTGCTCTCGGGCATGTGCACCGCGCCCCGCTCCCGGATCTGACGGTAGAGCGGATACGGATCAGCACGGTGAGCAGGATCGAGTATCTGCAGGAGCAGCGACTGCGGTTCCGCGGACGTCGTCATGATCTTATTGTGCACGCGTCGAGCCGGACGACGACCTGGCCGCGAGGAACGAGCCGCGATAGACGAGGGAGATCTAGGTCGAGTAGTAGCGACCCAGCACGTGCGCGCGCAGCTCGTCGAATCGGCCCGACCCGATCGAGTCCCGGATGTCGTCGACCAGCCGGACGATGAAGCGCTCGTTGTGGATCGTGCACAGGGTGGCGGCCAGATGCTCTTTGGCCTTGAACAGATGGCGCAGGTAGGCGTGGGTGTAGTGCGCGCAGGTGTAGCAGTCACACTCGGCGTCGAGCGGCGTGAAGTCGCGGCGGTAGCGCGCGCCGGTGATGTTGTACCGGCCGTGCGCCGAGTAGACCGCCGCATTGCGGGCGACTCGGGACGGCGACACGCAGTCGAATGTGTCAGCTCCCGCCTCGACAGCGGCGAACAAGTCGTCGGGTTCGCTGATGCCCAGCAGATGACGCGGCTTGTCGTCGGGTAGCTCACTGCAAACCCAGCCGATGATGGTCGCCAGATTCTGTTTCTCCAGCGCACCCCCGATTCCGTAGCCATCAAAGCTCAGGCCCTCCGCCGCCCCCGGCGCATCGCCGATGGTCCGCAGCCCGCGGGCGGCCTGGCGGCGCAGATCCTCGTACTGCGCGCCCTGAACCACCCCGAATAGGGCCTGCGGTGGCTTTTCCGAGCTCAGCCCCGACAACCGGCGATGCTCGGCCAGGCAACGCACGGCCCAGTCATGAGTGCGTTGCACCGAGTTCTCCTGGTAGCCGCGGGTATTGACCAGGGTGGTCAGCTCGTCGAAAGCGAAGATGGTGTCAGCGCCCAGTTGGTGCTGGATGCCGATAGACGCCTCCGGCGTGAACCGGTGGGTCGATCCGTCCAGATGCGACCGGAATGTCACGCCGTCGTCGTCGACGTGGGCGAGTCTTTCCTTGCCCGCTGCGATGATGTCATCAGATTGGACGCGGTCGGCGTCCATGGCGAGCACCTTACGGAAGCCGGCGCCCAGCGAGAGGACTTGGAACCCGCCGCTGTCGGTATAGGTGGGTCCTGGCCAATTCATGAACGCGCCCAGACCGCCGGCTTCGGCGACGATGTCCGGGCCCGGCTGCAGGTAGAGGTGGTAGGCGTTCGCCAGGACCGCCTGGGCGCCGAGCTCAGTCATGGCCTCGGGAAGCACGGCCTTCACCGTGGCCTGGGTGCCGACCGGGATGAAGGCCGGCGTCTGAATATCGCCGTGCGGAGTGCTGAATACGCCGGACCGACCACGCCGTCTGGGGAGTTCAGCTTCGACGCGAAAGCTCGGATTACTGAAAAACGGGGCGCTCACGTCGTAGATTCTGCACTGTGAAGACACGATGGGCCCTTAACGCGCTCGCCGCCGCTGCCACCCTCACCGTCGCGGGATGCTCGTCGCAACCTGGGGAGTACGACCCGCCGCCCGGCGCGGTCACCGCGGGGACGGCGCAGATGACAGTCAACGGCCAGGATGCGGGCACCACCAAGTCGGTGGAGTGCAGCACCGTGGGTCCGTTGACCACGATCAAGACCGGTAACCAGGAGTCCGGTGTGTTCGCCATGATCATGGCCGAGGACGCACAAGTCGTCCGGATCGTCCGCATCCAGGACCTGGGCGGTTTCACCGGGAGCTACAACTCCGGGCTGGGCGGCGAGGCGAACGTCGCGATGATCGGTCGGACCTTCGACATCAGTGGAACAGCCGAGGGTTTCGAAACTGCCGAACCCAGCTTCCGCGCGTCCGGCTCGTTTCAGCTGAAGGTCTCCTGCTGACGGTTTGGTCCCGCCGCGCGCTGCAGACTTTGCGAAATCAGCATGTCCTAACTCGGGCTGCCGACCATACTGCTGGAGATGGTTCGTCGCTCCGACGAGCCCGCGGAGCAACAAAGGAGAACCCTGAATGAAGCACGGAATCACCGTCGTCGTGGGCAGCGCAGCGATCGTCGTCGCCGGCCTGTCGGGCTGTTCTTCGGATGACAACTCCGACACGTCGGGCGCAACCACCGCGGTTGCCGAGTCGGACGGTATGGCCACCGTCACGATCGACGGCGAGGATCAAGAGGTCGCCGGCACGGTCGTCTGCTCGGAGATGGGCGGCAACACCAACATCGCGATCGGCGATGCGACCACCGGTATCGCTGTGGTGGTCAGCAACGGTGACGATCCTGCCGTGCAGTCCGTTGCGCTGGGCAATGTCAACGGGATCACTCTCGGCTACCAGCAGGGCGCCGGCGAGGGCGACGCCAAGGCCGAGAAAGACGGCAGCAAGTACGAGATCACCGGAACTGCAACGGGCGTTGATATGGCCAACCCGCTGCAGCCAGCGAACAAGCCCTTCAAGATCGAGGTCTCCTGCCCGTAGCGCGGGCAGGCGGGGCATCAGGCGGGTGTGTAGCCGGCGGCCGAGTTCCGCAGCTGCCAGATCTGCTCCGGACAGAGTTCTTCGGCGGCCTGACTGATCAGGTAGCCGGCCAGGAATTCGGAGAGGCCGACTTCGGCCTTCACCTGGTTCATCAGCTCGACGTAGCTCATGTCGCCCCCCACCCGCATGCAGATGGTCTGGCCGTAGGCGACCGCTGCCCCCGGGTCCGGGAAGTTGATGCCTCGCACCTGGAAGATGTTGACCAGGTAACCCAAGTCGTCGGCGCTGGCGGTCTGGGCTCCGGCCAGGCCGCCCACCGACATCACGCCGGACATCAATCCCACCGACAACACGCGTACCAGCGACTTCATGAAATGAGACCATACGCCTTGCCGCGCGAACTGGTGGCGATAGTCCGATGAAGTCTCCGACAAAACAGGTGAAGTCCCCAACACGGCACGTGGGAACCATGACGGGATAATTGGAGGCAGCCTCAGACAGGCAATCCGACAGCGTCTCCGGCGGCAAGTGCTTCGTCCTTGGACCCGGCGACCACCAGCCAGGACAGACCCTGGCTCTCCGCGCACAATATGGTCGCACCGTCGATATCGGCCATCCACTCCGGACCGGAGCCCACCGCCTGGGCGTTCCCCGCGCGGGGGAAACTCTCCGCCGAGCTGATCAGCACCAGTCGATGACCCTGGGGCCCGGCGTAGCGATACAGCGTTGCCTGCTGTCTCCCGATTGCCTTGTGCGTCGTTTCAGTCCAGACGAGGTCGCCGATCCGCTCGGCCGGTGGTCGCTCGCCCCGGTCGGCGGGGTCGCCAGGTAAGGCCTGGTACTCCGCGGCCGCCGCCTGCAGCGGGTCGGCTTGTGGTGGCTGAGCCGAGAGAAGCGACACGACTCCGGTCAGAGCGGCGACGACGACGGCGACCAACGCGGCAGCGGCAACCTGCCGGCCACCGCCGAAACCTGATCGGAGCCACCGCACTGTGCGGTGCCGCGGCGTGGCCGGCCATGCTCGCTCCGGGTCCGCAACGGGCTCCGGCAGCGGATTTGCGGCGATGGACCGCAATGTCTCCCTGGCCGATTGCGGCGCCGGCTCTCGCAGCGACTCGGCGAGCGTGCGGCCGGCCCGCGCGGTGATCATCTCCGCCCAACAGGTGTCGCAGCTCATCATGTGTGCTTCGACGCTACGGCGGTCCTCTGGCGCGAGGCCGTCGGCGAGAAACTGCGCGACGACGCCTGCCGAGTCATGGTCGCTGTCGGTCATCGGTGCTCACCTCCGTCATGTAGATCGTCGTGTAGATCCGAACGGTCGTTTCGAGTCGGACCCTGGCCCGCAGCGAGGTCGCTGACCGCCCGTGCGAGTGCCTTCCGCCCGCGATGCACTCTGGCCAGCACCGTTCCCCGCGAACACCCTGTGGTCTGCGCCGTCTCTTCGGCAGTCAATCCGCAGATGTCCATCAGGGTGATGGCCACGCGTTGCTGTTCCGAAAGAGTCCACAGGGCCCGTTCGATCATGCCGAGTTGAACCCGCCGGATGGCGAGATCCTCCACATCGACAGCGCCTGCCGGGTCGAGATCCTCCTGCCAGCTCACCTCAGGGCGCCGCTTGCTCTGCCGGGCCCGATCGCGGGCGACGTTGAGACAGATCGTCGATAGCCAGGCGTTCAACGAATCCGGCCGCACACCTCGCCGCCACGAGATCCAGGCACGTTCCAGCGTCTCTTGGAGCAGGTCCTCAGAATCAACACGGCTGCGGGTTAGGCGGCGCGCCAGGTTGTGTACGACATCGACACCCGGCAGCACCGTGGCGACGAACGATTCGCTCGGTGTTGTCACCTCTACGCTCACCTGTCCGATCCGCGGGTCAAACCCCGACGGTCTCACGGCTGGTCTTGCCGATTGCCAGCAGCGGTTCTGAACTGCGCGGCCCGCTGGAGAAGAAGGCGAGCCCGACCAGTGTGCCGAATACGACGTGGACGACGAGCTCGAACGGCTGATTGGCTTTCTGAAATGTGGTGAACACCAGCGGTGCCAGGACCAGGAAGTTCACCACGTAGAGCAGCAGGCCATAGACGGTTCCGACGATTGCGGCGGTACCGTTGGTCTTCAGCAGCGGCGTGACGAGTGCAAACACGACACCGAAGATCGCCGACAGCACCAGATGCGTCGCCCAGCCCAGCCCCACGCTGGTGGTGCCATCAGCCATTGCGGCGTCACCCTTGAGGACCGTCGAGATCATTCGCAGTGGCATGTCGGCGGGTTTGCCGTCTGCGGATGCGAGCCACATGGTCGCCAGGATGAACAGCAAGCCCGCGACCAAGCCTGCCAGAGCACCTCGCATCAGGCGCGGGGCCAGTGCATCGCCGTCCTGCGTGGATGTAGTCGTCATTGTTTCTGACCCTCCCATTTAGTTTGCCTTCACTAAATGAGGACGCCGGCGGTTCAGTTTTGATTGCACGTTTTGATTGAGCGTTTTGATTGAGCGTCGGGACGTGGTGACGATCGGGCGCTGGTTCGCATCTGCTTACGTGGCCCGCGCTAGGTGAGCGCGATTGCCGCACATGGGCGGCGCCACGCTCCCATTGACCACCGTGATGGGGCTGACGTTCTTGGTAGCCCGAGCTACCGCCGCGACGCCGCCGCGCCGTGGACTTAAGACCTCGGTAGGGGTGTGGTCAGTGGGTTGCGTCGCAGCACTGGCAGCGGAAACAGGTGCTCGGATTCGGTGGCCTCGAGGCTGTCGTATAGGCCCAGGGTGTAAACCCCCGCTGCGGCCACCCTGATGGGCAGGTGTTGAGCGAAGACCCGGAACTTCACCGCGACGGGTGGATTGTCGGGCCACTGCCACCCGAACTCCAGAGCGCCGACCCGTTCATTATCGGGCGAGGTGGCCACGATGAACATGCGTGGGTTGTAGTCGCTGCCCCCAGCTGCGCATACCGCGACGACGATAGGGATCGTGACTTGGGCGGGAAAGCTATCGACGTAGCAGCTGGTCATCGGGAAACCCTCAGCAGCGACCCCGCCGCTTTCCTGCGACACCGCACTCAGCGACGGTGCGAACGCGACAACACGCATGTTTTTCCTTTCGGTCCCTATGCTCCACAACACGAGGACGGTTTTGGCGGTGGCGGAGGGATTTGAACCCTCGGACGGGGGTTACCCGTCACACGCTTTCGAGGCGTGCTCCTTAGGCCGCTCGGACACGCCACCGTGTGGCAGCTTACCGACGAGCAGGTCTGCGCCCAAACCGCTGTCGCCACGCGTCGAGAGTGAGCTGGGGGTCGCTGGTGGTCTCAAATCACAACCATGAGTGCTCTCCGGACGACCCCCGTCATCGCTGGCGGGCGAAGAACTCCTCCAGCAGCCCGGCGCACTCGTCGGCCAGCACTCCCCCACGCACCTGCGGGCGGTATGTCAGCCGCCGGTCCCGCACCACGTCCCAGAGTGACCCGACCGCCCCGGTTTTCGGCTCCCACGCTCCGAACACCACCCGCGCCACCCGCGCCATGACCAGCGCGCCCGCGCACATCGTGCAGGGCTCCACTGTGACCGCGAGTGTGGCCCCCTCCAGCCGCCAGCCGTCGCCGAGCGCCTCGGCGGCCGCCCGCAAAGCCACGATCTCCGCGTGCGCGGTCGGGTCTCCGAACTCTTCACGGGCGTTGGCCGCGCGAGCCAACTCGGTCCCGTCGTCGGCGACCACCACCGCGCCGATCGGCACATCCTGAGGCCCCGCGGCACGAGCCGCGTCCAGCGCGACCCGGATCAGCTCTTCGTCAGTCACCGGCCCAGGCGCTTGAGCACCGCCGCCAGCTCGTCGGCGAAACCCATCTCCCTGGCGATGCGGCTCACCTGCTCGTCGCCGTACAGGTCGTCGCTCTCATCGACGATCACACTCAGCACTGCCTCGGACAACCCGAGGTCAGCCAGCACCCCGAGATCGCCTTCCTCGAAGGGATCTGCGCCGTCGAGATCGTCGTCTTCGATGTCGGCGTCGAGCTTCTCCAACACCTCGGCGGCGATGTCGTAGTCCAGCGCCGCAGTGGCATCCGAGAGGAACAACCGGGTTCCCGACGGGGCCGGCCGTACGATCACGAAGAACTCATCGTCAACGTCCAGTAGGCCGAAAACTGCTCCGGCGCTGCGTAGTTCACGCAATTCGTTCTCGGCGGCGGTCAGGCTCGTCAAGGCGGCGGTCCGCAAAGCGGCGCATTGCCAGTTGCCGTCCTCCCGGACGACGGCCACGCCGAAGCCGTCGGGCGCATCCTCGGCCCGCTTCTTCGGCTTCGCGCTCTGCGGTCCCATGAGGGTTCACGGTAGTCCCCCAACAGGGCCTTGACCAGCGACTCCGCACCTCCAGGCAGCCTCCACGCCACCGTCCCACATCAAGGGGGTGCTTGGATGTGCCAACCTTGGGGAGTGACGACAACACCGGTGTGCGTTATCGGCCTGGGCCTGATCGGTGGCTCGGTCATGCGTGCGGCTGCGGCGGCCGGCCGCGAGGTGTTCGGCTACAACCGATCCGTGCCCGGGGTCGAGGCAGCGCGTTCGGACGGACTCGAGGCCACCTCCGACCTCGACGAGGCACTGTCGCAGGCAGCATCTTCTCACGCGCTGATCGTGTTGGCGGTGCCCGTACCCGTGCTGGGATCGATGCTGGGCCGCATCCGGATGGTCGCGCCGGACTGCCCTTTGACCGACGTGACCAGCGTCAAGGGGGCCGTACTCACCGAAGTCGCCGAAGCGGGCCTGCTCGAGCGGTTTGTCGGCGGGCATCCGATGGCAGGTACCGCAGATTCGGGATGGGCGGCCGGGAGCGCCGACCTATTCGCCGACGCGCCGTGGGTGATCAGCGTCGACGATCACGTCGACGCAGGCGTGTGGGCTCAGGTGATGAACTTGGCTCTGGACTGCCGAGCGCTGGTCGTCCCGGCACGTTCCGAAGAGCACGATGCCGCCGCCGCTACGATCTCGCATCTGCCGCATCTGCTGGCTGAAACCCTCGCGACCATCGCCGCCGAGGTTCCGTTGGCGTTCCCATTGGCGGCCGGGTCTTTCCGTGACGGCACCCGCGTCGCGGCCAGCGCACCGGAGTTGGTGCGGGCAATGTGCGAGGCCAATTCCGCGCACCTGGTGCCCGTGCTCGACCAAGCGATCCACCTGCTCAGCGGCGCACGGGACGAGTTGGCCCACAACCGGCCCGTCTCAGGGCTTGTCGAGACCGGCTATGCCGCCCGGACCCGGTATGACAATTTCAACCGGCCGCAGATCGACTCGACGGTGATCGGCGCCGAAGGCTGGCGCGACGAACTTGCCGCCGCCGCACGCGCCGGCGGCGTGATCAGATCCGCGCTGCCAACCCTGGGTAGTCGAGGATGAAACCGTCGGCGTCGACCTTGACCGTGGTCTGGGCCGCCGGCGAATGCACTTTGATGCCATCCTCGGCTGAGGTGTAGCTGATGGTCGAGACATCTACCGACAGGTCCGGCACCCGGACATAGACGACCGGGAGGGTGACCGTCTCCCCGGCGGTGCGGAACACGTCTGTGCGACGAATAGGCAACGCATTGAAGAACGCGCTGAAGATCACGTCGACGTCCAGCGCGCCGTCGAACGCCGACCGGCTGGTCTGACCGGAATTATCCTGCACCAGCCACATGCTCTCCTCGTCGCGCGCGATCGACAGCTGGCGCTCACGCTCGGCGAGGGTGACGGTCAGCGACAGCCTTTTGGTCGCGCCCACATCGTCGGTTACCAGATCGTAGGAGGCGCTGAACGCCGGATGCGACGCCGTGGCTGCCGCCACCATCCGGCCGTAAGCCTTCACCCGGCCACCCGTGACCTGTACGCGCGCCGATTCCATTCGCGGCTCATCCTGCGCGCCCCAGCTCAGGATGGCCGGCCACGGGCCTTTCGGCTCTTCGGCTGCGCTGGAACTGCTCGCGTCAGAGCGGTCGGCTTCACTCACCTCTCTACCGTAGGCGACGGGTCCCCCCGATCGTGGCGAGCTGGAAAACTGGAACGCGAACTGTGTTGCGAACCGCGCAGCTTCTGCTTCCAGGACCCCGATTCGAGCGCGACTTCGTCGCTGAGCAGCGGCTGCGGCATCCCGCGAAATTTCTGGAGCCGGCCGCTGCCGGGCATCGACGCCCACACCGCGAAAGCCAGTGCCGCGTCAAGAATCAGTGCCAGCGCGGTCACCATCAACGCCCCCACCAGCGCGATATGAAACTGCCGCACCTTGATCCCGTCGATCAGATACCGGCCCAGCCCGCCGAGGCTGGCGTACGCCGCGACAGTCGCGGTCGCCACGATCTGCAACGTTGCCGTCCGCAATCCACCGAGGATCAGTGGCAGCGCATTGGGCGTCTCCACGCGCAGCATGATCCGCGCCTCCGTCATACCCATCGATCGGGCGGCGTCCACCACCGTTCGATCCACATTCGCGATACCGGCATAGGTGCCGGCCAGCAGTGGCGGGATTCCGAGCAACATCAGCGCGATTGTGGGCGGCACCAGCCCAAGACCCCACAGCAGAACGCCCAGCAGCAGCACGCCCAGCGTCGGCAGCGCCCGCAGCGCATTGACCCCGGTGACGATGAGGAACGTGCCGCGCCCCGTGTGCCCGATAAGCATTCCGATCGGTACCGCGACCAGCACTGAGAAGACCACGGCGACGGCCGTGTACTGGAGGTGCTCCGCAATGCGGGCACCCAGGCCCGCCGGACCTACCCAGTTGGCCGCGGTGAAGATGAAGGACAGCGCCTGATCCAGAAAGTTCACGCTGGCTCCAGGGTGCGTCCGGCCTTGCGTCGGCGGTTAACGCGCGGCTCCCGGGAGTGGGCCCTCGCCCAAGGCGTCAAGGCCCTGCCCGCCAACATGATCAGGGTGTCTATGACGATTGCGAGCACGAAGATCGCGATGATGCCGGCGATTATCTGGTCGCTCTTGTTGGACTGGTAGCCCTCGGTGAACCAGGTGCCCAAGCCGCCGATACCGATCACCGAACCGACCGACACCATCGAGATGTTGGTCACCGCGACCACCCGCAAGCTGGCGATGAGAACGGGGACAGCCAGTGGCAGATCGACTTTCATCATCCGCGTCAGCGGCCGATAACCCACGGCGGTGGCGGCGTCCCGCACCGGTTCGGGCACCGCGTCCAACGCCTCGGGTACAGCCCGCACCAAAAGTGCTGTCGTGTAGAGCGTCAACGCGACGATGACGTTGGCCTCATCGAGGATGCGGGTGGGAATGATCAGTGGCAAAACGACGAACAGGGCCAGGGACGGAATCGTGAAGAGGATGCTCGCGGTCACCGTCGTCAGCCTGCGTAGCGCCGTTGTGCGCTGCACCAGCGCACCGATGGGTACGGCGATGAGCAGCCCCAGGACGACCGGAATGAGGGAGAGCCTCAGATGAATCAGCGTCAACGCCCAGGCGTTGTCGAGATTGTTCAGCAGATATGTCACTGCGCTGACCGCTGTTTCTTCAGCGCATCGATCACATCATCGGCGAGCACGCCGCCGATCGGCTTGCCGTCGGCGTCCACCGCCACGCCAAGCCCCGATGGCGACGACAGGGCCGCGTCGAGCGCCTGCCGCAGCGAGTCGTCCGGGCGAAACAGTGAACCGCCCGCAGTCGTGCTGTCGTACAACAGTTTTCCAGAGCGGTACAGGTCCACGCCTGCCGCGTCGATCCACGCGTAAGGAGCGCCGTTGGGTTTGGTCACCAAAGCCCATTCCCCCGCACCTAGTTCGATCGCGTCGATTCCGGCCTCGCCCACCGCGCGAATATCGTGTATCCGAAGACCGGTGGCGTGCCGGAACTGCAGCCCGCGGTAACCCCGGTCAGTACCGATGAATCCGGCGACGAAATCGTTGGCGGGGTTCGACAGGAGCCGCTTGGGCTCGTCATATTGCTGCAATACCCCCCCGAGGCCGAAGACCGCAACCTTGTCGCCGATCTTGATGGCCTCGTCGATATCGTGGGTGACGAACACGATGGTCTTGTGCAATTCGCTTTGCAGGCGCAGGATTTCGGCCTGCAGTTCCTCGCGCACTACCGGGTCGACAGCACTGAACGGCTCGTCCATCAAGAGGATCGGCGGGTCCGCGGCCAGCGCCCGGGCCACCCCGACACGCTGCTGCTGACCACCCGAGAGTTGAGCGGGATAACGGTCCGCCAGCTTCGGATCCAAACCGACCCGCTCGAGAACGCCAAGCGCCGACTTGCGGGCCGCTCGGCGTGACTCTCCCTTGAGTACGGGTACCGTCGCGACGTTGTCGACGACGCGCTGGTGCGGCATCAGCCCGGCACTCTGGATGACGTAGCCGATACCAAGTCGCAGTTTCACCGCGTCAACCTTGGTGACGTCCTCTCCGTTGACGGTCAAGACGCCCGAAGTTGGCTCGATCATCCGGTTGATCATCCGCATCGACGTGGTCTTGCCGCAGCCTGACGGGCCGACGAACACGACGAGGTTGCCCTCGGGCACCGAGAGGTCGAGATTGTCGACGGCGACGGTCCCGTCGGGGTACTGCTTGGTGACACCGGCGAATTCGATCATCGAGATCCTCTTCTGCTCATGGCTGGAGCGGCTGGTCAAAGCCGTTGTCCCGTACCCAGTTCTGCGCAGCTTCGTCTGGGTTGATGCCAGAGTTGCCCGTTGCCTCCGTATTGAGCCTGATCAAGTCCTCGGTAGTGAGCTTCGCCGACACTGCATCGAGCACCGTCTTGAGTTCGTCGGATTTCTTCTGCGCGCTGAGCAGTGGCACCACATTGGCCGCCAGGAAGTTGTTCTCGGGATCCTCCAGCACCACCAGATTGTTCTCGGCGATCGCCGGCGAAGTGCTGAAGATGTTGGCGGCAGTGACGGTGCCGTCGGTCAACGCGCGCACGGTGGCCGGACCCCCGCCGTCGCTGATAGCGACGAAGTTGTGTTCGGGCACCTCGAGCCCGTAATTCTCCTTGAGGCCGGGCATCCCCTCGCTACGATTCAGAAACTCCGACGGCGCAGCGAATTTGACCTCGGAAGAATGCTCGGCCAGGTCACCGATCGTCTTGAGATTCCACCGCTGCGCGGTCTCCGCGGAGACCGCGACGGTGTCTTTGTCCTCAGCAGGAGACGGGTTGAGAATCGAGAGGTCACCGGGCAACGCCCGAAACAGGGCCAGCAGAACCGCATTCGGAGTGGTGACGTCGGACTCCGAGTCGAAGTACTGCAGCAGATTCCCGGTGTACTCGGGAATCAGGTCGATCGAGTGATCCTGCAGTGCGGGGATGTACGTCTCGCGGCTACCGATGCCGTACTGTCTGCTCACCGTGAACTCGTTGGCCTCCAGCGCCTGGGCATAGATCTCGGCGATGATCTTGGACTCAGGGAAGTCCGCCGACCCGACGACGATGGTTTTCAGGTCACCGGAGATCTCTCCGCCGCCGAGCGGGTTCGAACTCCCGCACGCCGACAAAGCCGGCGTGACCAGCACGAACAGTGCCGCGAGCACGGCAAGGGCCTGAATTCGCATCCGAATTCGCAGGGTTCGCCGGGGGCTGTTCACGCGCAAGACCTTTCGGTAGACGAGCCTGCGAAGAGGGCTGGGGTGACCCTATCGTGACCAGCCCGGTGGTTTCATCCAACTGGCAAAAGGGCAATCATGGAGATATGTCCAGCGATCGATCCGCGTCGCCCAAACCGCCCCCGAAATCCGGGTCACCCGGGACCCCGGCCGAAAGAGCACCCGCCAAGGGAACCTCACCCCCGCAGAAGCCGCCACTGCCCGAGTCAGCGGTCACCTTCACCAAGGCCGCCGCCCTGTGGGGATCACTGATCCTTGGCTTCCTGATCCTGATTGTCTTGCTGATCTTCATCGCCCAGAACACGACGTCCACAGAATTCACGTTCCTAGGCTGGCACTGGAGCCAGCCGCTCGGGGTGGCCATCATGTTTGCAGCGGTAGCCGGGGGACTCCTGGCCGTCGCGGTGGGCGCGGTGCGCATTTACCAGCTTCGCCGCGCCGCGAAGAAGAACCTCAAGGCCGGCCTGTAGCGGCGAAACCGTCAGGACAGTTCGGCCAGGCCGGCCGCAATCAACGGTGCGACAGCTTCGCCGACCGTATCGGTATCTTCTGTGACGCCGCTTGCTCGCGCCCGATAAGCGATCCCGGCACCGATGATGGCGAGCTTGAAGTAGGCCAGCGCCATGTAGAAGGCCCAGTGGTCCAGCGGCTGCCCGGCCGCACGCGAGTACTTCTGCGCCAGCTCGTCGGCGTCTGGGATCAACTCCGAGGCCCATGCCGCGTCGGCGTGTACCAGGTGGAAAGTCGGGTGCCGATATACGCACATCAGGGCGGCATCGCTGAGCGGGTCGCCCAGAGTCGACATCTCCCAATCCAGAACCGCGACGACTTTGGTCGGGTCGTCGGCGTCCAGGATTGTGTTGTCGATGCGGTAGTCGCCGTGCACGATCGCGGTCCGGCTCTGCGGCGGAATCGCCTGGGCCAACTGCGCGTGCAGCTTCCGGACATCCTCGTCGCAGGGGTCGGCGTCGTTCTTGACCAGATCCCACTGCGAACCCCAGCGACGCACCTGGCGTTCCAGGTAGCCACTCGGCTTACCGAAATCACCGAGACCAACCGCATCGGGGTCCACCGAGTGCAGGTCGGCGAGCACCTTGATCAGCGCGTCGACGCACGATTCGATGGTCGCCCTGTCGCCCAACGCCTCCAGCTCGGCACTGTGGCGCACCACCCGGCCGGGCACGTACTCGACCATCTGGAACGGCGCACCGAGAACGGAGTCGTCGTTGCGCAGCGTCACCGCGGGCGCGACCGGCACGGGTGTGCCCGCCAGCGCCGCCACCACCCGGTACTCCCGGGCCATATCGTGCGCGGACGGCGTCAGACCGTGCAGCGGCGGGCGACGCAGGACCCAGCGCGACGCATCGTCGAAGACCAGGAACGTCAGGTTGGATCGCCCGCCTGCGATGAGCTCGGCACGCAGGCCGCCGCTGCGCGGAATCCCGGCCTCACGCAGGTGGCGATCCAGGGCGGCAAGATCGAGGCCATCGAGATCGGTCACGGGACTTGTCTACCACCGCTGGTTTCGAGGCAGTAGGTCCCATACATGTTCGGTCCCGTTGACGCCGGCGACCGCCAGACGCCCGGTGCGCGACGACAGCAGCCGGGTCACCGAGGCGTAGTCCACGTGAAACGACAGCAGTCGCTCGGTGCCCAGTATCTGGTGCAGCAGCACGTTGATCACCCCACCGTGGCTGAACACCGCCACCGTGTCATCGTGCTCGGCGCCGCTCACCACATCCTCGACGGCCCCCCGCACGCGCCCCAGGAACTCCGCCTCGTCGACCCCGCTGGGCAGCCGGCCGCTGACCAACCGTTGCAGCTCGGCCGGGTTCTCGGCCGCGATCTGCTCGAGCGGAATGTAGTGCGGGTGGTCGCGGTCGTATTCGGCGAGGCGCTGGTCGACCTCGACGGATATACCCAGCGCATCAGCCACCGGCTGAGCGGTCTCGACCGCACGCATCTGAGGGCTGCTCACCACGCGCTTGATGGGGAACCGGGCCAGCGCGTTCGGCAACCTACCCGCCTGCTCGATGCCTGCGGCGGACAGCCGCGGGTCGGAGCCCTGTCCAGGTTCACTGCGCATCGGCAGTGCATGTCGGACCAGCAGCAGTTGCACCGTCTCACCCTATTGCCCCGAGCTGCCGCGCTGCTCGTGACCCGTCAGGGCGTGACGATGTTGAAGTCGGGCTTCGGCCGGTCCAGCACGCCCACCAGAGACGCCAGCACCGCGGCGTCCCCGGTGATCTCCAGGCCCGGGGAGGTGTTGTCTCCGGCCGCCAGCGTCAACAGCCGCGCCTTGGTCGCGAGCCGGATGGTTGCCTGCGCAGTCGCGGCGTCGGCGGCGACCTTCCGATAGACGAGCACGCCGTTGCGCAACGTGATCCGATAGTTGGCCGCCGCGTCGACGAACGTGACATCTATCGCGATGTCGAGGCTCCAGGCGCGCGGGCCGTTGACGCTGATCGCCAGCACGTCGAACATCTGCTCCGGCGACAGCTGCGCGGCGATCGACGCCGACGAGGTCTGCGTAGGGGTACCGAAGTTACCGTCCCGCAGTTCAGTGGCGCCGGCCAGGAAGAAGTTGCGCCAAGTCGCCGTCTCGGACCCGTAGGCCAGCTGTTCCAGGGTGTCGGCATACAGCGCCCGTGCACCCGCGTGCTTCTCTTCGGTGAAAACGGCGTGGTCGAGAAGAGTTGCTGCCCAACGAAAATCGCCTTCGTCGAAGGCGTTCTGAGCGATCTCGACGACCTTGTCCATGCCGCCCATCGCCGCCACGTACCGCGGTCCGATCGCTTCGGGCGGGTGCGCCCACAATCGTCCCGGATTTCCATCGAACCAACCCATATAGCGCTGATAGACGGCCTTGACGTTGTGGCTCACCGATCCGTAGTAGCCCCGGGTGTGCCAGGCGCGCTCAAGCGCGGGTGGCATTTGGAATGTCTCGGCGATCTCTATGCCCGTGTAACCCTGGTTGAGCTGTCGCAGCGTCTGATCATGCAGGTAGGCATACAGGTCCCTTTGCAGGGAAAGGAATTCCACCATCCTGTCCTTGCCCCAGGTGGGCCAGTGATGGGAGGCGAACACGACGTCGGCGCGGTCGGTAAAGGTGTCGATGGCCTCGGTGAGATACCCCGCCCAGCCGTGTGGGTCGCGCACCAGGGCGCCGCGCAACGTCAGCAGGTTGTGCAGGTTGTGTGTGGCGTTCTCGGCCATGCACAGCGCGCGGTAGCGCGGGAAATAGAAGTGCATCTCGGCCGGCGCCTCGGTGCCCGGCGCCATCTGGAACTCGATCTCGACGCCATCGATGGTGTGCTTTTCGCCCGTTTCCCGGATGTCGAGGGTCGGCACAATGATTGCTACCTCCCCCGCCGACGGGGTCTGCCCCAGCCCGCAGCCCACCTGTGCCTGCGGACCCCGCTCGAGGACGGCGCCATACATGTAGCCCGCACGGCGTGCCATCGCTGTCCCTGCATAGACATTCTCCTGAACGGCGTGCTCGACGAAGCCCTCCGGAGCAAGCACCGCCACCTTGCCTGCATCGACGTCGGCTTGCGTCGTCACACCGAGCACGCCGCCGAAATGGTCGACGTGGCTGTGGGTATAGATGACGGCGACCACTGCACGATCACCGCGGTGCTCCCGGTATAGCGCCAGCGCCGCGGCCGCGACTTCAGTCGACACCAACGGATCGATCACGATGATTCCGGTGTCGCCCTCGACGAAGGTGATGTTCGACAGATCGAAGCCGCGCACCTGATAGATGCCCTCGACCACCTCGTATAGACCCTGTTTGGCCACCAGCGACGATTGCCGCCACAGGCTGGGATGCACGGTGGTCGGAGCGTCCCCGGCCAGGAACGCGTATACGTCGTTGTCCCACACGACCCGCCCGTCGGCCGCCTTGATGACGCATGGGTGTTTCGCGGCGATGAATCCGCGGTCAGCGTCCTCGAAATCCCTCGTATCCTCAAACGGCAGGTTGCTGAGGTGCTCTCGATGGGCGGCCTCGATGGGCGGAGTGGGCGGCTTGTTTTCCATCACTTCAGATTGCCACGAAGCGAAGCCGACGGTGGTTCACTGACGTGATGGATGTTCGCCGAGTGGTCACCGGACACGATGCGTCCGGCAAGTCCGTCTTCGTCAGCAACGACGCCGTTCCGCCGCGCAATCCAGTGTTGCTGCCCGGGTCCGATTTCCATCTGCTCTGGGGCGGTGACCGGACACCGCAGTTCCCCGATGAGGGATCGATGCCGCACTGGCACAGTTATTTTCCACCGATCGGCGGCTTTCGGTTCTCGATGTTCTCACTGCCCCCCGGAACCGCCGAGGCCAACCCGCGGCAGCTCGGCGCGCAGGACGCTCGGGCCGATGCGGAGGCGAAGCTGCCCGGTCTACTCGGCTACATGGAGCCCGGAGAGCCGGGGATGCACACAACCGCCACCATCGACTTCGAAGTGGTACTGGAAGGCACCGTGATACTCGAGCTCGATGACGGCGCCGAGGTGACGCTGCACCCCGGAGACACTGTGGTGCAGAACGGCACCCGACACCGTTGGAAGAACCCGGGGGTCACCACTGCCCGACTTGCGGTGTTCATGTGCGGGGCCGCCCACTCGGGGGTCAGTCCCGAATCAGCACCGCCGGCCGGGTGAGTGACGCGTCGATCACCCGATCTGCGGGACTCGGGTGACGGCCAGCTCCGACAGGTTGGCGTAGCAGTCGATTGCCATCGTCAGATCGGCTTCTGCGAGCAGACTCTGGACAACATGGGCTGCCCCCTCGCGGCCGGCGACGGCCAGCCCGTACACATACGGGCGTCCGATCCCTACTGCGGTGGCACCCAGCGCAAGCGCCCGCACGATGTCCACACCGTCGCGGACACCGGAGTCGAAGGTCACCGGCAGTCCGTCGACTGCTTCCAAGACCGCGGGCAGGTGCTCGATGGCGGGAATGCCGCCATTGGCTTGACGACCGCCATGATTGGAGCAGGCGATAACATCCACCCCGGCGTCCTTGGCCCGCCGCGCATCCTCGGGATCACAAATGCCCTTGAGGACGATGGGCAGTTTTGTGAGTTCTCGGATATGCGCAATGTTGTCCCAGGTGAAGGCAGGATCGGAGAACAGCGTCGACCACACCTGCCCAGCCCGCAGCGGGTCAAGATCGTCTTTCGACTTGACGCCGGCGATCTGAAGAAATCTGGGATCGGACAGGTAGTTGGCGATGCAGGTTCCGCGCATCATCGGGACGTATCCGTGGCTGAGGTCACGCGGGCGAAAGCCCAGCGAGCCGGTGTCAAGAGTGACCGCGATCGCGTCGAAGCCTGCGGCTTCGGCTCGATGTATCCAATTGTCAGTGAGTTCGCGGTCGGAGGACGGATACAGCTGGAAAATACCCAGCGAGCCGCCCCTTGCATCGGCGATGTCTTCGATGGTGGCGTTTGACAGCGTGGAATACATGCCCGCGATGTCGAGGTCGGCACACATTCGGGCGATTTCGAGATCACCATCGGGATGGACGGCGCCGAGCACGCCCACCGGACAGATGAAGATCGGCGCCGCCAGGCGACGGCCCACGAGTTCGGTCGAGAGGTCCCGGGTTGTCCTGTCCCGCAGCATCCGGGGTACCAGACCATACGCCCGCAGGCCGGCGACATTTCGATCCTGAGTGGTCTCGTCCCCTGCACCGCCACGGACGTAACCGAAAATCAAGGGGTTCATCGCCTTCTGGGCGCGCCTCTCGAGTTCCGCGAAGCCGAAAGGATACGGACTGGTCTCGTTGGCGACGCCCTTGGCGTAAAAATCGTTCTGCCAAGTCCCGAAATTCTGCACGGCGCAATCCTACTCAGGCGCCGGCCGGGCGGGAGCGGGAAACCGCGAAGACCGTTGTGCCACTTCCGCGTTGCTGGCGGATGCGTCGATCAGTGTTCGTCGTAGTGATCAGCGTGGGCAGCGTGGCGGCAGCCGTCATGGACATAGTCCATGTGGTCACCGTGGGGCACCGCGACATGACCGCAGCCGGGGCCATGGTGGTGATCATGACCATCATGAACTGAGTGCTCGCCGTGCGCTGGTTCGCATTCGTCGTAATGACCGTCGTGTTCTCGGTGCAAGTGCCCGTCATGGACGTAGTCGACGTGGCCGTGGTGCGGGATGGCGACGTGTCCACACTGCTCACCGTGGCTATGGTCATGTCCGCGGTGCTCGGCATGGGGCGCTGTGCTGGTCATCTGAAGATCTCCTCGCTGCCTACTACGTGATCGGCCGAACGAGCCCGATCACTCCATTTCGATGACTTCATATTAGCGAAGACGCATATCAAGTGAAAAGTCCGCTCTCCGAGTGAGCCCAGACCGTCTCCTGAGACCACCCGGCTACGGGGCCTGGGACTGCTCGAGCTCGGGACCAGAAGCCGGCGTGGCCAACGCCGCCGCGATACCGGTGGTCAACGGTACCGACAATGCCAGGGCTATCCCGCCGACGGACGAGCGTGCGATCTCGATGGCCACGCTCTCGCTGACCAACACGTCGCCCAACGCCCGGTCCGAGGCCGACAACAGCAACAGCAGCGGTAGTGCGCTGCCCGCGTACGCCAGCACCAGGGTGTACACCGTGCTGGCGATATGGTCGCGGCCCACCCGCATGGCTCCCACGAACACGCTCCGTCGGGATTGCCCCCCGGCCCTGGCCAGCTCGAATACGGTCGAGGCCTGCGTAACGGTCACATCGTTGAGCACACCCAGGCTGCCGATGATGAAACCGGCCAACAGCAAGCCCCCGATGGAGACCTGGCCCATCAGCGCGCTGACATCCCGGTTGTGGTCCTCTGACACGCCAGTGATGTACGTCAGCTCGATGGCACCCCAGGACAGCAGCGCTGCCAGCAGCATCGACATGAGCGTGCCCAGCAACGCCGCACTGGTGCGCAGACTTACGCCGTGCGCCAGGTAGATCACCGCAAAAAGAATTGCCGAAGATCCGACCAGCGCGACTGGGAATGCAGGTGCGCCGTCACGCAAGGCAGGCAGCAGAAACACCGCCAGGACCCCGAAAGCAACGACAATGCCGACCAGCGCCAGAAAGCCCCGCCACCGTGCTACCAGGACAGTTACCACTGCAAAAAGCACAGCTAATCCGAGAAGCGGGAAGGAGCGCTCGTAATCGTAGAATTCGTAGCTCGTGGCGCCCTGCGGATCGACCATGCGCATGAGGCGGAGGTTGTCACCGGATTCGAGACTCGGCTGCATTGGCGTGTTGGTGAATTCCAGCAGGGTGGTTGCGCCCGCATTCGGGCCGGAGTCGATCGCGACTACCGCAAGCAGACACTCCCCACGTTCGGCATTGCCCGGCGCCGGCGGCGCAGTCAACACCTGTCGCGCGGACGGACTACCGCACGCGCCGACCGTGCTGGACAGCACCTGGCCGGCCACCATGGTCACCGAGCCACCCGCCGGACCCCGGAGCGCAAGGGGGAGCTCTTCGTGCTTCCCGCTCGGCCAGAACATGACGGCCCCGATGGCGACTGCGATAGCGATGGCCACCAAAGCCCCGACCACGATCCTGGCGGCTAGGGGCTTCAGCTCGACTGGAGCAGTGGGAGAATGCGAATGTGCCACCCGGACAGGCTAACGGCGTGCGAAATGGTAGCGCCGGAACCCTGGGTCACCGTCGCAGCTGCTGATTCGAGGCTGGATCCATGCGGCAAATCATGTTGCGGCCATGCGGATGTCGACCACCTCGTGGAAGGTTGGCGGGTGGAAGGTTGGCGGGTGGAAGTCGGCGGCCACTGGCCTCAGTGGGCCGGTCAAGCTTTGCAGGAGCCGCTGGCCAGCAGAGTCAGATCCCGGGGCTCACCCCGCGCGTGCGTCGCCACTAAGTGCGCCCGAAGAGATTCGAACTCCCAACCTTCTGATCCGTAGTCAGATGCTCTATCCGTTGAGCTACGGGCGCTTGCATGTTCAGTTGTGTGGCGGAGGCGAGAGGATTTGAACCTCCGGTCCGCTTTAAGACGGACAACTCATTAGCAGTGAGTCCCATTCGGCCGCTCTGGCACGCCTCCCAACGTTACCGCCGATGGATGAGCGTACACAGCGCCTACCGCAGGAGGCAAAGCAGATACAGGGCGCGCGCACACAGGTCATAAACTGATTGGGTGCCCGCTCGCCTGCGTCCCGAACTCGCCGATCTGCCCGCCTACGTTCCGGGAAAGACGGTGCCCGGTGCGATCAAGATCGCGAGCAACGAAACGGTACACGGGCCGCTGCCCAGCGTCCGCGCCGCCATTGAGAAGGCGGCCGACGGGATCAACCGCTATCCCGACAACGGCTATGTGGAGCTCAAGCAGCGGCTGGGCAAGCACGTCGACTTCGCGCCGGAGCATGTCTCCGTGGGCTGCGGTTCAGTCAGCTTGTGCCAGCAGCTGATTCAGATCACCTCGACCGTCGGCGACGAGGTGCTCTTCGGCTGGCGCAGCTTCGAGATTTACCCGATGCAGGTCCGCACCGCCGGCGCCGTGCCGGTCCAGGTGCCGTTGGCCGACCACACCCTGGACCTCGACGCAATGCTCGCCGCTGTCACCGAACGCACCCGGCTGATCTTCGTGTGCAACCCGAACAACCCAACCAGCACCGTCGTCGAACCCGAGGCGCTGGCCCGGTTCGTCGAGGCGGTGCCGTCAGACATCCTGGTGGTGCTCGACGAGGCTTATATCGAGTACATCCGCGACGGCCTGGTGCCCGACAGCTTCGGTTTGGTACGAGCGCACCGCAATGTCGTTGTGCTGCGGACGTTCTCGAAGGCTTACGGGCTGGCCGGACTGCGCGTCGGTTACGCCGTCGGCGATCCGGATATCGTCACCGCGCTCAGCAAAGTCTACGTGCCGTTCACCGCCACCAGTATCTCGCAGGCCGCAGCGATCGCCTGCCTGGACGCCGCCGACGAGCTGCTGGGGCGCACCGACGCTGTTGTCAAAGAACGCACCAGGGTGACCGCGGCCCTGCGCGACGCTGGGTACGAGGTGCCCTCTTCGCAGGCCAACTTCGTATGGTTGCCGCTGGTCGGCCAGGCTCAGCGCTTCGCTGAGGACGCCGCGAACGCCCGCATCATCGTGCGCCCCTACGGTGAGGACGGGGTGCGTGTTACCGCCGCCTCTCCCGATGAGAACGACGCATTTCTCGAATTCGCCAGCGGCTGGATCACCGAACAGGAAACGTGAAGATGACGCCAACAGATACTGCACGGAGCACGTTCACCGAGCTCAAGGAATGCACCGACCAGATCGCCGAGAGCCGGCTCGATGAGTTCTGGGCCACGCTCGCCCCGGCCGACATTGACTTCATGATCGGCGAGTGGAAGGGCGGGGAATTCAACACCGGCCATATGGCCAATGGCTTCATGAAAAAGCTGAACTGGTTCGGCAAGACGTTTCACTCCGCCACCGACGCCAAGCCGCTCGTGTGCATCGACGCCGACGGCAAGAGATTCTCCAACACCGAGGCGATGAACGGCGAAGCCAGCCTTTGGATGGAGGAGTTCCGCGGCGAGGTGGTCGCCTCGATGGTCTATGACGGCAAGCCTGTGCACGACCATTTCAAGGTCGTCGACGACAACGCGGTGATCGGGATCATGAACGGCAAGGGCGCGCTGGACACCACCTCGGGAACACCCCGCTACCTCTATTTCTATCTCGAACGGGTCTAGCGGCATATCGTGGCGGGAATGAAGACGCGTGCACGGGCGGCGGCGGCGACCCTGGTCGGATTCGGCGTGGTTCTCGGTATGACGACCGCATGCCAGCGCACCACTGAGGGATCCGTAGCGCAGACGACCCAGCCGGGCCCACCGTTGACCTCCGCGCCGACGCCCGATAATCGTGCCCCGTCCATCCCGGGACTGCCCGAGATCACGCTCCCCAACATCCCGCTGCCCACGCGCGACACCGACATCCCTGAAGTTCCCGCCCCGGCGAACGCGCTGACCATGAGGTGCACGGAATACAACGAGCTCGATGAGGCCACTCGGGTGGCGGTGGTGCGCGAGGTCCTCGCCCAGGAAAACAACCCGCTGGGACCCAACGGCGAGTTCGTCGGGCAGATCCTGGCGGACGCGGCCTGCCAGTTCCTCCCCAGCGCCCGAGTCAGCGACGTCCTGATGGGCGGCTAGCCGCCGACCTGATGGCCGACGCGCCGTGGTGAGTGGCTAGCCTCGTTGTCCATGGGCAGCTCCTACGAATCGGTCACCGTCGACATCGCCGACCGCGTCGCCGAGGTGACGCTGATCGGCCCGGGCAAGGGCAACGCAATGGGTCCGGCATTCTGGGCCGAACTGCCGTTGGTATTCGCCGATCTGGACGCCGACCCCGAAGTCCGGGCGATCGTTCTGACCGGATCGGGCCGTAACTTCAGTTACGGCCTCGACCTCGCAGCGATGGGGGGCACACTGTCGCCGATGCTCGCCGACGGCGCGCTGGCCAAACCGCGCGCGGAGTTCCACGCCGAACTCACGAGCATGCAACAGGCCATCACCGCGGTGGCGGACTGTCGCACACCGACGATCGCCTCGGTGCACGGATGGTGCATCGGCGGCGGCGTCGACCTGATCTCGGCCGTCGACATCCGCTACGCGAGCGCCGATGCGAAGTTCTCGGTGCGGGAGGTCAAGCTCGCGATCGTCGCCGACGTCGGCTCGCTGGCCCGGCTGCCGCTCATCGTGTCCGACGGGCATCTCCGCGAACTGGCGCTGACGGGCAAGGACATCGACGCTGCCCGCGCCGAGAAGATCGGCCTGGTCAACGATGTCTACCCCGACCCTGAGTCCTCGCTGGTCGCGGCGCGCGCCACCGCCTCCGAGATTGCCGCCAACCCTCCGCTGGTGGTCAACGGCATCAAGGACGTACTAGACGAGCAACGCACCGCTGCGGTGTCGGCCAGCCTGCGCTACGTCGCAGCGTGGAACTCCGCGTTCCTTGCGTCCAGAGACTTGACCGAGGGCATCACCGCCATGTTCGAAAAGCGGCAGCCGAACTTCACCGGGGAGTAGGCCTTCGGCCCAGTCTCCGCCCGCTGGTCTCAGGCAGCGCGGCGACGCAGACAAGGTTGACCAAGGCCAGGCCGCCCATCATCGCAGCCACAGCCCAACCCCCGAAGGACGCGAACAATGTCGGCGACAAGACCGGTGGTAGCGCACCGCCGACCAAGACGCCCGCAGTCTGCGACAGTGCCGTCCCCGTGTAGCGGTACGGCGCGGCGAAGATTTCTGGGATAAATGCGGCAAGCGGGCCCATGCACGTACCGGCGAGGGCATAGGTCGCAACTATCGCCGCGCCGAACACCATGTGGTTGTTTGTTTCGATCACCGGGAAAACGGCAAATGACCAAGGCGTGGCCAGCGCTACGCCGCAGATGATGGTGCGTCGCCGCCCGTAGGTATCGCTGAGGACCGCCGAGGCGGCCGCAAAGACGATGGCGAACAGCCCGCCGAAAACGCCCACCAGAAGCACCAGGGTCAAGGAGTAGTCCATGTGGGCGGCGGCGTAGTGGGTGAAGAACGTTCCCGCTTGAAACGCCAGCATCGGGGCGCAGATCGCCGCCCCGCCCGCCAACAGCACGTGGCCGCCCTGCAGACGAATCACGGCGGCCAGAGGTGCCCCTGCGTGGCTAGGGGGTGCTGTTTTCTCGGTACGCACCGGAGATTCCTGGACCTTCAGCCGCACATACAGCGCGGTGGCGATGAGCACTGCGCTGAGCAGGAAGGGGATTCGCCATCCCCACTGCAGGAAAGCCGACCCCGCGCCCCCGAACGCGGAGTACACCAGCAGGAAGACGAGGTTGGAGAGCACCAGCGCCGTACCGAGGCCCAGCTGGGTGAACATCCCGTAGAAACCGCGTCTTGCCACCGGCGCGTGCTCGGCGCTCAACAGCACCGCACCTGCCCACTCACCCCCGACGGCGAACCCCTGCACCAGACGAAGGCCGATCAACAACAGCGGCGCAGCAATGCCGATACTCGCCGTGCTCGGGATGAGACCGACCCCCACGGTGGCGCCGCCCATCAGCATGAGCGTGACGACCAGGGTTTGTTTACGACCGATCCGGTCACCGAAGTGCCCGAAGACCGCGGCGCCAACCGGCCGCATCAGGAATGCCGCTGCAAACGCTCCCAGCGACGCGGTAATTGCCATCACGCGCCCCAGCTCGGGAAAGAACACCGCGGGGAACACCAGGGCTGCAGCAGTGCCGTAGATGAAGAAGTCGTAGAACTCGATAGCCGAACCGACGTAGCCGGCCAGGGAGATTCGCCGTTGCGCGCCGGCCGTGCCTACTCCTGCTGGATCGGGGTCGTCCCGATCAGATTCTCGCCCGCGAACCGCTCCTGCTCCCATACCCGTTCCATGTGACTGCCGAGAAGCGGCATTACCGGTGCCGGCGGAAAAGACTGACGCCGAGCCACGCGAGACCAGCTCCGAAAATGACCGCCCCGATGCGGACCACGGTCATCGGCACCAAACCGCTCAACCCGATCCCGAACACGATGGTGCCGACAATCGTGACGATGGCGGCGCCCGAGTCGACGGTTGACTTTCGGTAGAGCGCCCACGAGAAGAGCACGAATCCGACCACGAAGAGGACGCCCGACACCGGGAACGCGAAAGCCACCGACGGCATCGACGTGCCGTCCCCATAATGTTCGACAACTTGCGGGTACTCGACGGCGAGCGTCGGAAAGATGAAAACTTCGGAATAGTCCAGGCCGAAGATGAACAGCATGCTGAGCAGCGCTAAAGCGAATCCGGTGAATCCAACGTATCCGCCGCCCGCGCGCAGGTAGGCGCCGAGCAACGCAATCAACAGAAAGATGCCGGCTACCAGCGAAACCATGAAGCCGACGTGGATCCATATCCATCCAGTACTGGCAACGGTGTCGGGAGGCGCCGAATTCGGATGCGTGAGATAGGCGAGCGCAACCGCGATGCCACCAACGATCCCGGCGATACCCGCGCTACGAATCAGTGAATCGGTGATCCGCGAACCGTCCACGGCTTGCCCGTTCATGCGACATCCCCCTGTCCCGACGATCTTGCACCGGATCAAACCATTAACCCAAGAATACGGCGAGACCGTGTTCAGGCGGAGCTCTTTGATCAGGTCCCCCGGCTCTTGTTGCGCGCCTTAGGTTATCGAATCGCCCTCCGACAGCGGACTTCTCAGAGGATCAGCGGGATTCGCGACGTGGTTCAACGCGTTCGATGGGTTATCGCTTTTGCGCCAGGCGTTTTCACTCGTCATGGAGGTCATTATCGGCTGCTGCGAGAAGCAGCTCGGCGAATTTGGCGGTGGCGGGTCCCAACTGCTCATGCCTGGCCCAGGCGAGGAAAATCGTCCAGTGCACGACCGGCAGGACAGGTACCGCATTCAGATCCTGACAACGGCCAGTTTCGCTGGCAGGCAGGAAGATGCTGCCCAATCCATGTCGCACCAAACGAGCCGCCAAGGACAGGTCGACCGGCACTTCATAGGGGGTGCGGGGGGTGATACCAGAGTCGGCGAAGGCATTCTCGACGACGCGCCGCAGTCCGACGTCAGTGGGAAAACCTAGGAGGTCTTCCTCGGCCAGTTCGGCGATGTCGATGTGTTCGCGCTGGGCCAGGCGATGGTCGGGGCGGCAGACAAAAAGCATCGGCTCCTTGGCCAGCAACCGCATCTCTATGCTGGCGGGGCAGCGATCCGGCGCTGATACCAAAGCCAGGTCGAGTGAACCGTCGGCAATCGCGGTCAGATGCGCTGCCCGCCCAGGCAGGGTGTTCCGCAATCTGATTTGGACAAGCGGGTAATCGCGGTGAAAGTTCCCCAGGATTTCGGGCACATCGAGCGTGCTGAAGGAGATGAGTGATCCGAACTCAACGATTCCTGACAGCTGGCCGCGGTAGTCGGCGATCGAGTCCTTCGCCAGGCGCGCGGTGTGGATCACCCGGCGCGCGTGTTCCCGGAACAGCTCACCTGCAGGGGTGATCGTGATCTGCTGCCTGGATCGGTCGAAGAGTTCTACGCCGAGTTCTTTTTCCAGCTTGCCCACCGATGTCGACAGCGCGGATTGGACGACGCGGACCCGTTGCGCGGCCCGGGAGAAGTTCATCTCACTGGCCACGGCGATGAAGTACTCGAGTTGGCGCAGTTCCATGTTTGCCACGTTATCAATTGAGTAGATAAAAAAGATCGCAATTAGCCGTTGGACTAGATCACTGCGTGTTGCTGTGATGGGCGGATGTTCTTTCAGTCCGGGCATCATTCAGGCTATTCCAGACATGTCGGGCGGGTCGGCGCACTAGCTGTAGCGTTGGGCGTCGGCATGGCGATCGCCTCGCTGCCGGCGGTCGCCTTCGCTGATACAACCGATTCGAATTCCTCGGGTTCGAATTCGTCGGGTTCGAATTCGTCGGGTTCGAATTCCTCGGGCCCCTCGCCGCGATCGGGCCCGCCTAGTGCCGCCTCCTCTTCGGACACCAGCGAGTCAGACACCAGCGAGTCAGACACCAGCGAGTCAGACACCAGCGAGTCAGACGCCGCGAGCGGGACCGGAAGTGCGTCCTCGGAAGTGGCCGGCTCATCGTCGGAACCCAGAAGCGGAGCTTCCACCGATATACCGAATACCGACAGGTCGGATGCCTTCGCCTCGGCGCACGGGGACTCGGTGCCAGATGACCGCTCCGACGTGCCGATTTCGGATGGGCCCCGAGGCGTGGATGACTCCGGTTTGGCCGAGATTTCGGCCGCTGATGATTTTTCCACAGCCGATGATGTGGTTCCGGTTGCGCCCAGGGCTGCCGCTAACACGTTGGAGGGCAGCGATTCTGGTGATGGTCCGGCCGCCCCGGTGGCAGACCCGCTTGACTGGGCCGCGGCAGCCTACGCGCGTCGTGAGGTCGGCAATGCTCGAGCCACCGCTGGACTGGACGACACGAAGCCTGCAGCGCCCTCGGTGGCGGCGAACCCTGTCGGTTCGGCCGCAGCCGCCCCCGTGGTGGATGATGCTCTTTGGCTGATTGGCCACGGTACTGCCGAGCACCCCGACGCTGGGTTGTTGTGGGGCAACGGATTCAGCTGGGATGCAGCCACATGCACGGGCAACACGGCCTGCCATGGCGGCTCTGCCGGGTGGTTCGGCGATGGCGGCGCCGGCTTCAACGGCGGCAACGGCGGCAACGGCGGGCGGTTCTTCGGCAACGGCGGCGACGGTGGAGCCGGCAGGGCGGCGGACACCCCCGGGGGCGCGGGCGGAGACGGCGGGAACGGCGGTAGCGCTGGGTTTTTCGGTGGCCGCGGTGGATCTGGCGGCGTCGGCGGGTCGGGCGCTTCCGGCAGACACGGCATGGACGGGAGTGCCCCTGGTGCATCCGGCACCAACGGCACTGTGGGCGGCAACGGCGGTTCCGGCGGTGCCGGTGGATCCGGCAGCTTCTGGTTCGGCCGCGGCGGACATGGTGGGGCCGGGGGCCCCGGAGGGGCTGGCGGCAACGGCGGCAACGGCGCCGACGGGGCCGACGCTACCGTCGCAGGCAGTGACGGCGGCAACGGCGGGTCGGGCGGCAACGGGGCAGCCGGTGGTCTAGGCGGGTCCGGCGGCGCCGGCGCGAGCAGCGTGCTCGGCGGGGCCGGCGTCGTCGGCGTTGGCGGTGACGGTGGCGCCGGCGGCAATGCCGGGGCGCCCGGTGATGGCGGTGACGGCGCTGATGGCGATGCCCGCACTCCCGAGGGCGGTACCGGGGGCGCCGGCGGCGAACCGGGTAGGGCTGGAGTCGGTGGTCTGGCCGGTGCCGGCAACCGGGGCGGCCTTGGGGGTATCGGTGGTGCCGTCGTAACCCGCCCGGCCCGCAACGGCCGAGATGGCGACGACCACGCTGCGCCGGGTGCGGGCGGTGCGCCGATAGCTCTCGATGACGCTTTCAGCGCTCCCGAGAACACCATTGCGGTGGGTAACGTGCTGGCCAACGACACCGACCCCGACGCTGACGTGCTCACCGCAGCGCTTGGCTCCGGCGCGGCTCACGGCACGGTGGACCTCAGCCCGAACGGCTGGTTCACCTACACCCCGAATGCCGACTTCAACGGCACCGATGAATTCACCTACACCGCCTCCGACGGCACCGCCAACAGCAATGCCGCCACCGTGACGCTAACCGTGACCGTGGTCGACGGCCCACAACCCGGCGCAGCGCCCGCCCCGCTTGGCGCCTTGCCGGACGGCCGAACGTTGATGCTGATCGGGCAGACGTTCGAGCAGGAGTACAGCGACTTCATCGAAGGGACGGGGTTGACTCCGGCCGGCTCCTCGCACTACGCCACGTTCTACTGGGGAACTGTCGAGCAAGGCGACGACGGCCCCAACGCCGAATTCTTGGACTATGTCCGCGAGAACGATCTAGGTGACTACGCCATGGTCGCTCTGAGCCTCAAGGACAACGTCCAGGCTGGCGGCTACGGACAGATGGTCAATCCTAATGCCGCCGACTACAACTCGAACGCCACCTGGGAAGCGCTAGTGGATATTCGAAACGGTTTGTGGGATAACCAAATCGACAGCTTTGCCCAAACCATCGCCACCCGTCCTGACACACAATTCCTGGTCCGCGTGGGATATGAGGTCGGCATCCCCCTGTTCGCCTACAGAGGCGAACAATACGTCAACGATTGGCTCAACGAGAAGGCCGACGCCGGAATCAATGTGTTCGACAATCCTGATGCCTACCCCGAACTTGATCGCACGGCTTTCATCGACGCCTACAACCACATCGTCGATCGTATCGAATCGCAGGCCACCAACGTCGAGTTCGGCTACCACCCCGTGCGGGGACTGAACGACACACAGTGGCTATATCCGGGACCGGAAAATGTTGACTGGGTCGGCTTCTCGGTCTTCAACCACGATGTCGGCATGGAAGCCTACGGAATCACCAATGCGCCGGGTCAACGAATTGACCCGAACCTCGCATTGGCCATGGATTTTGTGCGGACACAGGGCCACCAGATCGTGATTGCCGAGTCGGCGGCTCAGAATCCGGCCGCGAGTGATCCCAACCTCTTCATCGAATACCTGGACCGGTTGAACGATGTGGTTGAACAGTACGATGTCTCGGCGCTGTCCTACATCAATTCCGATTGGCCGGCACATGGATGGGGTCCGGAATGGGGCGATTCCCGAGTCGAGGTCAACGCGGCGGTAGAAACATTCTTCCTCGACAACTTCGGTGCCGGAACCCGCTACGTCTATAGCGATTCCACGCCCAGGCCGGCCCCCGAGCCCCCGCCAGCGTCGGCGCCGGTCGGCTCTTTCCCGGTGTCGGTGGTCAACAACACCGGCGGGGCCTTCCTCGACGACGAGATATTCGTGACCATCCTGGGTCAGGCGCCGCCAGGCACTTGGTCCTGGGTCGACGCGGCCGGGGTGGCTCATCCGCTGGACCATACGGCCGCCGATGCACCGGGCCATCTCGAGAAGGACGGGGTGAACTACGCCAACATGTCCTTCACCCTCGATGAAGCGCGCAGCTTGCGTGTTCCGCCTGAGATACAGGGCACCCGGATGTACATCTCGATGGGTGAGCCCCTCCTCATCGGTATCAGTGCCGATGATCGGAGTTGGGCCGGGCCCGACCCCACCTACCAGCTCGATCCCAACTACGGCACGGTCTATGACTATTTTGAGCTCACCTACGACCACGGCCATATTCCATTCGGCGCCAACACGACCCAGGTCGACATGTTCGCCCTGCCGATCAAGTTCAATCTCGTGCAGACCGCCAGCGGCTACTCGGCTACCCGCGGTCTTGACGTGACGCGGAGCGAAGTTTTCGCCAACTTCCAGCAGGCGCTGCCGGCCGCGTTCCAGGCTCTGGTCGTCAACGATGCCTCGGGCAATCCGCTGCGGATTCTGTCTCCACGGACGACACAGCCGGGAGCATTGGCCGGCTGGCTCGATGAGCCAGTCAACGATTTCTGGGAGACCTTCGCCAACGAACCCTTCAGCCACGACGGACCGGGTTACACCGTCAGCGGCGGCATCGACTCAGATTCTCAGCTGTTCGAGTACACCGTGACCCCCTCGGGGGGCACGCCGAGCAAACATACGATGGCCAAGCCCACGACGGCGGAAGTCTTCGCCGCTGACGGACCATTCGCGGGCACGGGCTTCCAGGTGCTGTTCCTTGCTGAGCTTGATGCCGCGCTCAATCGGGGTGTGGCCAGTACGCCCGAGCAGTGG
>JAHZIT010000174.1 GCA_022601275.1 Actinomycetes bacterium | reverse complement strand
TCAGGTTGACCAGTTCGGCTTCCCGTTCACCTTCACGTTGACACAAGACTCCAGTGGCTTCTCGGGCACCCGCGGCATCTCCCTGAACCGCGACGAGGTGTTCCGGCGGTTCGAAGACACCGTCCCAGACGAGTTCCAGACCTTGATCATCCGAGACGACGACGGCAACCCGCTCAGGATCCTGGCTCCGCGCTCACAACAGCCCGGCGGACTGTCCAGTTGGTTCGATGAGCCCGTCGATGACTTCTGGACAAAGTACAAGACCGAACAGTTCGTCTACAACGGCCCGGGTTTCACGGTGTCCGGCGGCATCGACGCTGATGATCGGTTGGCGTATACGGTGACCGACCCAGGTGGTGTTTCCACGGCTCACACCATGAATAAGCCGACGACGCGGGAAGTGTTCCGTGCCGACGGGCCGTTCGTGGGCACTGCGCTGCAGGGCGCGTTTCTGGCTCATCTCGACGCCGCATTCCACCGCGGAGTCGCCACCTCACCAGCCGACTGGGACACCGCAGCCGCCTACTACCCGGCCGGCAAGCGCTGGAACAACTGGGCACAGTTCTTCCATGCCAACAGTGTCCAAGGTTTCGCCTACGGCTTCCCCTACGACGACGTCAACAGCCAAAGCTCTGTGCTGATCCTCAACAATCCTGCGCCCCTGAGCGATCTTTCACTTGTCCTCACGGGGTGATGCGGCAGCTACGACGCGGCGCTTCGTGGGGCTTTCCGGTCACCCGGAGAGGGCCGAGTTCAGCTTGCCCTGGTAGTTCAGCTTGCCCTGGTAGTTCAGCTTGCCCTTGTAGTTCAGCTTGCCCTCGTAGTTCAGCTTGCCTTTGTCAGGCGGAACGGGGTCCGGGTGATGGTTCCGCCCGGACATCCGTAGTTGGAGTCAGCCGTGATCACCCCGTCCAGCGTCGCCGGGTCAACCGACAACGAGACGATGAGAGGCTCGATGCGCCCATCAGCGCAGGTGATGGCCCCCGGCCTGGTGACGGCGAAGTTCCACCGGCCGCCGGCCAGCGTGGCGGGACTCGTCCAGCCCTTGTTACTGGCCACCGTTCCGGTGCAACCAGCGGCGCCGCAGCTCGTCGAAATGGTCCAGACGGCCATCGGGTCGCCGTCAGCCCCTCTGAAGGTGCCGTTGAGCAGCGGCGGATCTGCATGCGCGGTGCCGGCGAGGGCGGTGCCCGCAATCGCCGACAGGGCGACGGCGCTGGCCAACGTGCGCGAAATACTCACCATAGTGATGTGGAACCTAGCAGCCGTTCTACCGCGACTGCGGGCACCAGGCGGGTGATTTCCAGGTTGTGTCCGCGATGTCGCCGGATTGAAATCTGTCGTCTCGGCGACCAGGCCATGAGCCGCCCTCAACATTGGCTGAGCCAATCTGAGGAACACCCGGGCTCGACGATGCCACGATGTTGGCGTGACTGATGGACGGCTGCGCTACGCACGCAACGGCGACGTACGCCTGGCCTACCGCGTCTTCGGCACTTCCGGCCCATTCATGATCTGGGTACCCGGATGGATGTTGAGCAACGTCGACACCATTGACGACCCGGGTAGCCCCTACGCGGAAGCCGTCGACCTCTTTTCGCAGTCGACGCGTTTCATCGTGTGGGACCGACGCGGAACAGGCCTGTCGGATCCCTCGACCCAGCCGTTGTCGATAGATCAGCGGATCGACGATGTCCGGGCGATCCTAGATGCTGCAGGAGCGGACCGCGCCGCCTTCTTCGGCACCGGCGAGGGCGGCTCGATGAGCTTGCTATTCGCGGCCACCCACCCGCAACGGGTGCGATCGCTCGCTCTGTTCGGCACTGCGGCGCGGTATTCACAAAAGCTTCCCGATTTCCCATGGGGGTTCACCCCTGGTGAGGTCGAATCACAGCTCAACGAGATCGATAGCCACTGGGGAGAAGGCGCCCTGGCCGATCTGTTCTATGGCTCGACTGCCGAGACACCCGGTGTCAAAGAAATGTTCGGCAAGCTCCAACGCGCAATGGTCAGTCCAACCACGGCCAAACTATGGTGGAAGGCGATCATGGAGATTGACGTCCGTGACGCATTGGCCTCGGTACGGGCGCCGACCCTCGTTCTGGCACGCCCCGGTGATCGGCTGGTGTCCATCGAGGCGGCCGCTGCCCTCACCAAAGCAATCCCCGGGGCGCAACTTCACCCGATGCCGCCGGGGTCGCACGCCCTCTTCGACATCGTCGCTGAGCTGGTCCCCTCGATCCTGGAGTTCGTCTGCTTGAAGCCGAGCGAACCCACCGACGAGCGACTCCTTAAAACCGTTATGTTCACCGACATCGTCAGCTCGACCGAAAGCCTCAGTGTCCACGGAGACGCTCACTGGCGTCACCAACTCGATGCCCACGACAAAGTCATCGACGCGCTGTTGGGGAAGTACGACGGCCACCGGGCTAAGCACACAGGCGACGGGGTCTTCGCGCTTTTCGATGGTCCGACCAAGGCGGCTCGCTGTGCCTTGGACCTGGTTCCAGCCCTCGCAGCGCGCGGGTTCAGGATTCGGGCCGGCGTGCACATCGGCGAGTGTGAACGACGCGGCGAGGAGTGGAGCGGCGTGGCGGTCCATATCGGCGCGCGAATCGGCGCATTGGCGGACGCAGGTGAGGTGCTGGCCAGCCGCACGGTACGCGACCTATCGGCTGGATCGGGCCTCACCTTCGAAAGCCTCGGACCGCAACACCTCAAGGGTTTGCCCGACGAGGTCGATGTCTACCGGGTCACCAACCGAAGAGCGACCTGAGGCCGCGGCCGGGGAGGGTTTAGGCCCCGCCGAACTCGGGGCGCAGGATCGGGCTGAGCACGGCGAGCGGGATGTGCGCCTGGACCACGCCGCCGTTCATCGACCACTGGTTGAGCTTGTCGTAGCGGATCGGGGTGTCGTGTGCGACCGGGTAGTCAGGCATATAGAGGATGAGCTCGTTAGGGGTGAGCGCCCACGCCTTGTAGTTTCCGGAGAATGGCGTGGGAGGCGTCCAGCGGTCGACGGTAAACGGGTACGTCCCAGGGTGGTTGTACGGTGGCCGCGCCCGATCGAGCCCCTCGGCAACGATGGGTGCCGCCAGCGGCGGAATGGCCACCAACGGATCGACGCCCGGCTTGGTGATGTCGGCCAACTGCAATTGCCTGCCGCTGGCCATGTCGAACGTGAAGGTGCGGAAGGCGTTCATGAGCTCGACCCCGGAGGAGTTGTATTGCTCGTGGAACACCACACTCAGCGCCGGACCATGGTGGAAAACCTGGAAGTTCTCCGTGCCCCAGCTGTCCTGGACCATCGTCTCGCCCTTGGTACGCCAGTTGGTGAATAGGTCGCGGAGGTAAGGCCGGAGCGCGGAGCTGGTGGTCGGGTTGTCGATGAGATCACCCGGTATCGCCACCCTGATCTCCCGGGTGGCTTGCCGCTCGGACAGCACCGACGTTCGACAGTACTGTCCGTCCCAGTCCCCGCCGAGTTCGCCGCAGAACGACTGCGCCGATGCTGAAGCGGCCGGAGCGGTCAGGACCGCCATCGCGACCCCCACTGCGGCCGCCGCCGCCGTCACCCGGTTTACCCGCATATTTGCAGCTCCTATGGCAGTTCGACTGTGCTTGCGAGCCAACGATTGTCGACTTTCTCCATGGTGATCTTCATCCGGCTGCTGTCACTGCGGGCGTCGGGGCGCGCAGTGTTGGTGACGGTCTGGTCCACCAGCAGCAGAACGGTAACCTTGTCTTTGGATTCGGACTGGATCGCCGAGTCGATGACAACTCCGTGGGCTGTGGCCTTGTTTTCCACCAACAACTGCCGTAGCTCCATGCTGTCTCTGGTGTACATGTCCTTGAAGTCACCGGTCGCGCCGTTGAGCACCGCGGCGAAGTTCTCGTCCAGGTTGTTCGAATCGATGCTCGTCAGTACTTGGGCGTAATTGATGGCCGTCTGCTGGGCATCCTGGGCGGCGTTGTCCAGGGTGTGCTGCTCCCAGTACTTCCAGCCGAGAATGCCCGCGAGGCCGAACGCAGCGAGGTAGATCGCGGCGATCGACCCGATACGGGCATAACGTTTCCAGGAACGGCCGGTACCCGCGTCAGCGTCTTCGGTTGATTGAGCTTCGGTTGATTGAGCGTCGGTTGATTGAGCTTCGTCATTCTCGACGAAATTCGCCGCGTCATTCTCGTCTGGATGATCCGCGGTATCGCCGTTCTCGGGAGTCACGGCCACGGTGATGTCTCCTTGCGCCTCAGCATGCCAGCGGCCCTAACGAGGCGGCTCGATCGGCAGGACCGGTCCACCGTACGGAGTGGGAATGGTGTACCTGCCCTTACGAGTGGGGTCGGCCATCTCCCCCAAGTCCGCCCCATGGGGCGGTCCCGCGGTGTCGTCCCCGGCCGGCCGAGGCGCGTTCTTGGCGCCACGCACCAGCACCTGAGGATCAGTATCCCGGCAGTAGGTGTGCAGGAACGGTTCTGGATAGTCGGCCGCCGACGACGGGCGGCGCGGTGTGCCGTAGTCGCAGGTGTACCGGGGGTAAATGTCGGCGGTGACCCAGACCCCGTTGTCGTGGAATATGGTCGAAAGTGCCTCCAGCGCCGAACCGCGGAAGTTCGGGAACATCGCGTTCAATGCCGGAACCCTCAGGTAAAGCAGCTGGGAGACCGTTGTCAAGTTGCCGAGCAACCCGACCATGGTGTCGGAGTTGTCCTCGAACAAGTCGTCGAGGGAGGACATCAGTGCCGGTCCCTGGTCGACGAATTTGCGGTAACCGCCGTCCATTTTGTTGACGCCCGTCATCAGTTCGCTGATGTTGCCCGCCGCCGAGCCCATACCGGGGCTGACATCGGAGAGCATCGTCAACGCGATCCGGCTGGTCTTCAACAGGCTGACCGTCTCGGGCAGCACCGAGTCCAAGGTCGACAACATAAACGTGCCGCCATCGACGATATCGGTGAGCTTCTGTGGCCCCTCTTTGCTCAGACTCAGTTCCTTCTTGATGATTTCGAGCTTCTCCGGGTCGGCTTGGGCCAATACCCCGTCAGAGTTGGTGAGCAGCTGATACAGCGGAACCGGAGTCGTGGTCTGTTGCAGGGGAACGACGCTGCCGTCGGAGAGGAACGGGCCGTCAGTAGATACGGGCTCAAAATCGATGTACTGCTCGCCCGCCGCAGACAATCCGGAGACGCGCACCGGGCTGGAGGCCGGAATCTTGGCGGTTGCGTCGATGTTGACGGTCGCGTCGACACCGTTGGGTGTCAGCGCGAGTGTTTCAACCCGCCCGATCTTGACACCTCGGACGGCGACGTCGACGCCTTCCAGCAGGCCGCCGGAGCTAGGTAGTTCAACTCTTACCTGATAAGTCCTGGCAAATGGGTCCACCCGCAGGGCGCCGAATGTGAGGTAGGCGATTGCCACCGCAACCAGCAGTACTAACGCAAGTCCCGAAAGCCAAAACCGTTGGCGATGACCTGCTTTGACGACGCCGACGACTCCCCGGCTGATGGAGTTGATCACCTCGGTGGCTCCTGTCCCGAAGCGGGCGCCACCGGCGGCGGCGGACCTGGCGGTGGCCCCTCGCCGGGCACCGGCGGAAGCGGGGGCCCGGCCGGTGAGAACTGAGTCTGCCCCATCTGGCTTTCCGGACCCTTACCCACGACGCGCTCCTGCAGCCGCCACAACACGTACTTGACCGAGCCGGCCATCTCCGCCCAGTCGCCGCGCTTGGGACCGTGGAATGCCGGGTCGCCCTTGAATCCGATATCGGGAATCGATCCGAGGACCAACCGGTCGATACTCACAGTCAGCGGTACTGCCGAGCCCGAGGTGGCCTTGACCAACACGGGCATCAATCGGTTCAGGGCGGCGAGGCTGGTATCGGGACTTTGTGCGACGTCGTTCCAGGCGCGGGACAGAGTGTTCATGTCCCCGATGACGCTGCGACCGCTGTCGTCGGTGCCGGCGATCGAAGGGAACCTGCCCAGCTGACGGGTGGTAGCGCCGAGCTGCACGACAACATCGGTTATCTGGTCGGTGTTGGCGGCCAACACATCGGTCGCCGGACCGATGGCCTCCAAGATGTCGGTCATCGCCGGGTTCTTCTCGTCGAGGCGGTCAGCCAGCGCAGAAGTCTCGGTCAGCGCCTCTTCGATGTCCCCAGAGCGCGCGTTGAGCTTCCCCAGCACCTCATCGGTCAGATTGATGAGGTTGCCGAAGGCCTCGCCCTGGTCACCCGTTGCCCTGCCGGCGCCGTTGAGCAGATTGGTCAGGTTTCGGATGGTGCCACCGTTGACGGCGATTGCCGCAGAACTCATCACCGCCTCCACGGTGGCGGCGGCTGCCGTGGAGTCCAGCCCGATGGTGTCCCCGTCTTTCAGCAGCGGCGCGCCTGGCTCGGGCGGGGTCGGCGGATTGATCGCGACGAACACATCGCCCAGCGGGGTGGCCGACCGCAGCTCGACTGTGCTGCCCTCCGGGATCTCGACTCCGGTCTTGATCTGCAACTCTGCCACCGCAGTGTAGTTCTTGGCGACCAGCGATCTCAGTTGTCCCACATCGGCGCCAGAAAGCTTGACGCTCGCCTCAGCGGGCAGGTTCAGCGCGTTCGCGAACACGGCGGTAATCATGTATCCGCCCCCGGCGCCCAATCCCGGTGCCGGCAGCGGTAGGTCACCGAGCCCGACCGAGCAGCCCGTGGTGACCATCGCGGCGGTAGCGGCCGCCGCGAATGCACGTCTCATTCGAAGAGCCCTCATCATTGCCCCATCGCCGAAAGGCCGTCGAGCACGTAGGTCAGGCCGAAATCAGGGCCGTAGTCCTGCAATGTTCCAGTGCTACAACCCAATTGACGGAGATGCATCAGATTACAAACCTCTTTGGAGTACTGCGAGTCGGCGAGGATTTTGTCGGTCAGTGCATGAACACGTAATGAGCCATTGTTCTGGTCGACGGCGTTGTACAGGTTCTCCAGCGTCAACGGGGCGACATCGAGTGTCTCCGCCATCTCACGCCGGCGGTCCACGATCACCTCGGCGGCCACATCGCTGTTGAGAAC
>JAHZIT010000173.1 GCA_022601275.1 Actinomycetes bacterium | reverse complement strand
GCTGCGCATCGCGGTTTTCTGCCGCTCGGCGGCGGCGACGGGCAGACTCGGGGGCATGGAATCGGCGCCGCCGAAACGCCCGGCCCCCCGCCACCGCGCCCAACGTGAGCGTCCGGGGCGGGCGCACTGGGTTCTTCGGGTGCTGCTGGCGTTGGCGGCCGCGGTCGCGGTTGCCCTGACCGGTGTCGGTTTCTTGGTGACGCACGGCGCGCTGAGCGGTCTGACGATCTCCTCGGCGCTGAGCGCCAACGATCCGAAATCAACCGGTGGCGCAATGAACATCCTGCTCATCGGCTTGGACTCGCGAAGGGATCAGGACGGCAACGCGCTACCGACGGAAGTGCTCGACAAACTCCATGCCGGCGACTCCGATTCCGGCGGCTACAACGCCAACACGCTGATTTTGGTCCGGGTCAGCGCTGACGGGAGGGTCGTCGCCTTCTCCATTCCGCGCGACGACTACGTGGCCGTCAGCGGCATACCCGGCTACAGCCACATCAAGATCAAGGAGGCCTACGGGCTCGCCAAAGCGGCCACCGAGCAACGGTTGGTCGCCGAGGGTGTGACCGATCAACGCGAGCTGGAGACACAAGGGCGCGAGGCCGGGCGGATCGCGATCATCCGGGCCGTGCGCGATCTCACCGGTGTGCCGATCGACTACTTCGCCGAGATCAATCTGGTTGGCTTCTACGACTTGACCAAAAGCCTGGGCGGTGTGGAAGTGTGTCTCAACCACGCCGTCTACGACGAGTACTCCGGCGCCGACTTTCCCGCGGGCCATCAAGAACTCAACGCCGAACAGGCCCTTGCCTTCGTCCGGCAACGACATGGTCTGGAAAACGGCGATCTCGATCGCACCCATCGCCAGCAAGCCTTCCTGGTGTCTGTGATGCGGCGACTGGAGGACTCCGGCTCGCTGACCGACCTGGGCGAGTTCACCCGCGTGATGGACGTTGCCCGCCGCAACCTGGTGTTGTCCAAAGGGTGGGGTGAGAGCCAGTTCAAGAAGTTGGCGTCGTTGGCCGGGGGTGACGTCGAATTCCGCACGCTGCCCGTCGTTGACTATCAGACCATCAACGGGCAGGACGTGAACATCGTTGATCCCGCGGCGATCAAGGCCGAAGTGGCTGCCGCGTTCGACCCCCCGCCGAACCCTGACGTCGACGACCCGGCCCCGGTCGACGACGGCGACCCGTCCGGCAGCGGGCCCAGCCCGGATGAGGGAGCGCCCATCGACAGCCGCGGTATCCCTTGCGTCAACTGAGGGTTGTTCACCGAGCTGTGATGTTTTCGACATGGTGACGCACCTGACATTGTCTGGCTGACGTTGATCAACCACGCGATAATTCTTGTCATGGATATCGAATCGCCGACGGCCATGCCCGCCTGGCGCGACCCGCTGTCGGCAGGATGGCGCGCACACCGCGGCCTGCTGTTGCTGCGGCTGCGCTGGCATGAGCGCCGCGCAGCGCCGACCCGGGGTCGCCACTAGCGCGCTTCGCGGCGGCCGGGAATACGCGCGTTCGGACAACAGCGCTAGCTGGCAGCTATTGACGGGTAGTCAGTTCTTAGAACGGATAGTCAGTTCTTAGAAACAGTATCGGATTCGAACGTGACGAATACCACATTTGTGTCTCACCGCGGCAGGCTGTGAGACTTTGAACTGGGCTTTTGGTTCGCGATCACCAACGTCGCACTCGCCTGTCGGAGCCGGTAACTCCTAAGAGAAGTGCAATAATCGGTACCGGCAGTCACGCCAAATTTTGGGAGAAGCTCTGCCGGCCGCGCACGTCGCGTCGGCCGCCAAGCCGTCGGCATCGCCTTGGGCAGCGCAACCAAGACACGAAGGGCATCGGAGTGGGAGACAGCGGCAGCATCGCCGGACGGCCCCGGCAGAAGCTGGAGAAGGTCGTCATCCGATTCGCCGGTGACTCCGGCGACGGTATGCAGCTGACCGGTGACCGGTTCACCTCCGAAGCCGCGTTGTTTGGCAACGACCTTGCGACGCAACCCAATTACCCCGCCGAGATACGCGCGCCGCAGGGCACGCTGCCCGGTGTGTCATCGTTCCAGATTCAAATCGCCGATTACGACATTCTCACCGCGGGAGACCGGCCCGACGTGCTGGTGGTGATGAACCCGGCCGCGCTGAAGGCCAACGTCTCCGACCTGCCCCGGGGCGGCCTGATCATCGCCAATTCCGACGAGTTCACCAAGCGGAACCTGGCCAAGGTCGGTTATGGCGCCAATCCGTTGCAGAGCGATGAGCTGTCTGACTACGTAGTGCAGCCGGTTCCGATGACCACACTCACGCTCGGCGCGGTTGAGCCCATCGGCGCGTCGAAGAAGGACGGCCAGCGCGCCAAGAACATGTTCGCCCTGGGTCTGCTGTCGTGGATGTACGGTCGCGAGCTCGAACACAGCGAGTCGTTCATTCGCGAGAAGTTCTCGCGCAAGCCCGGCATCGCCGAGGCCAACGTGCTTGCGCTCAAAGCGGGCTGGAACTACGGCGAGACCACCGAAGCTTTCGGCACCACCTACGAGGTGTCGCCGGCCAGGCTCGATACCGGCGAGTATCGGCAGATCTCCGGCAACACCGCGCTGGCCTACGGCCTGGTCACAGCCGGGCACCTCGGAGACCTCCAGATCGTGCTGGGCACCTACCCGATCACCCCGGCGTCGGACATTCTGCACGAGCTGTCCAAACACAAGAATTTCAACGTGCTGACCTTCCAGGCCGAGGACGAAATTGCCGGAATCGGCGCGGCGATCGGTGCGTCTTACGGTGGAGCGTTGGGGGTCACCAGCACCTCAGGGCCAGGTATCTCGTTGAAGTCCGAGGCCATGGGGCTGGGCGTGATGACTGAGCTGCCACTGGTCGTCATCGACGTACAGCGTGGCGGCCCCTCGACCGGCCTGCCTACCAAAACCGAACAGGCCGACCTTCTTCAGGTGCTCTACGGGCGTAACGGTGAGTCGCCAGTGGCAGTGCTGGCGCCGTGTTCGCCGTCGGATTGCTTCGATATCGCCGTCGAGGCCGCACGCATGGCGATCGCCTATCACACACCGGTTGTCATTCTGTCCGACGGCGCGATCGCCAACGGGTCGGAGCCCTGGGCCATCCCGGACATCACCACCTACGCGCCGATTGAGCACACGTTCGCCAAAGCTGGTGAACCGTTCGCACCCTACGCGCGTGACCCCGATACCCTGGCCCGTCAGTTCGCGATTCCGGGAACACCCGGGCTCGAGCACCGGATCGGTGGTCTCGAAGCCGCCAACGGCTCGGGCAACATCTCCTACGAGCCGAAGAACCACGACCTGATGGTTCGGTTGCGTCAGGAGAAAGTGGCGGGCATCAAGGTTCCCGACCTCGAGGTGGACGATCCCGGCGGCGAAGCCGACCTGCTCATGCTCGGTTGGGGCAGCAGCTACGGCCCGATCGGTGAGGCCTGCCGGCGGGCCCGGCGCAGGGGCGTCAAGGTGGCCCACGCCCAGCTGCGCAACCTCAACCCCTTCCCGGCCAATCTGGGCGAGGTGCTGAATGGGTACTCCACGGTGGTGCTACCGGAGATGAACCTCGGCCAACTGGCTCTGTTACTGCGCGGGAAGTACCTCGTCGACATCCAGTCGGTGACCAAGGTGGAGGGTATGGCGTTTCTGGCCGACGAGGTCGAGGCAATCATCGATTCCGCGCTGGACGGCACACTGAGCGAGAAGGAATTCGAAAAGGCTGAGTTCGCCCGACTAGCGGCGGCCACCATGGAAGTGGCCCCCGACGCAGCGACTGACGTACCTGGCGTGGGAGCGAGCATATGACGACAGCGATAAGCGAAGCGGGTCGCGCATCAAGCCAGTTGATCGGCGGCGATCTGAGATGAACCCGTTAGGGCTGACGAAGACCGGCTTGGTTCCGACGACCGACGAGCCGCAGAAGGCCAAGGACTTTTCCAGTGATCAGGAGGTCCGCTGGTGCCCCGGCTGCGGTGACTACGTCATTCTCAACACCATTCGCAATTTCTTGCCCGAACTGGGTCTGCGCCGGGAGAACATCGCCTTCGTCAGCGGGATCGGTTGCTCGAGTCGATTCCCCTACTACCTCCAGACTTACGGCTTTCACTCGATTCACGGCCGTGCGCCGACCATCGCGACCGGGCTGGCTCTGGCTCGTGAGGACCTTTCGGTGTGGGTGGTCACAGGTGATGGTGATGCGCTGTCGATCGGCGGCAATCACCTCATTCATGCGCTGCGGCGCAACATCAACCTCACGATTCTGCTGTTCAACAACCGAATCTACGGGTTGACCAAAGGCCAGTACTCGCCCACTTCCGAAGTGGGCAAGGTCACCAAGTCCACCCCGATGGGGTCGCTGGACTACCCGTTCAACCCGGTGTCGCTGGCGCTGGGTGCCGAGGCGACGTTCGTCGGCCGTGCCCTGGACTCCGATCGAAAGGGCCTGAGCGAAGTGCTGCGCGCCGCCGCCCAGCATCGCGGTGCCGCACTCGTCGAGATCATGCAGGACTGCCCGATCTTCAACGACGGCTCTTTCGACGCGCTACGAAAAGACGGTGCCGAGGAGCGGTTGATCCACCTCAGCGACGGCGAGCCGATCACGTTCGGTGCCGATGGCGAGTATTGCGTCATCAAAGCCGGATACGGGCTTGAGGTCGTCAAGACCGCCGATGCGTCGGTCGACGAGATCGTGGTCCATGACGCGAGCCTGCAGGATCCGGCGTACGCGTTTGCCTTGTCGCGGTTGTCCGAGCAGAACCTCGACCACATGGTGATGGGCATCTTCCGGCAGATCAGCAAGCCCACCTACGACGATGCAGCTCGTCAACAGCTCGTGATGGCACGCGAAGCCCAAGCCCATGACACGGCGGCACTGCAGTCCCTGCTTCGGGGCAAGGACACCTGGACGGTCGACTAGTTGTGTTTGGCTGACATGCCAGACCGGCTGTCCGTAGTCGTATTGCGCTAACGTCACCGATGTGATGTCGTCCCTGTCCTTGGCCGCCGTGGTGCTGGCGGGCGGGGCGTCCCGACGGATGGGCCGCGACAAGGCCTCGCTGGTCATCGACGGCCCCGAGGGTCCTGTCACTCTGGTCGAGAGGGTGGTGTCAGTCGTGAGCGCACGTTGTGCGCCCGTCTATGTCGTCGCCGCACCCGGTCAGGCGCTGCCGGAGTTGCCCGCGGTCATCCTTCGCGACGAGGCTCGTGGCATAGGCCCGTTGCTCGCGACCGGACGTGGGTTGCAGGCTGCCGCGGAGTCCGGGGTCGAGTACGCGTTCGTCTGCGCTGTGGACATGCCGGAGCTGACCACCGAGCTGATCGAGACACTGACCTCACCTGCCGAACGACTGGGCGCCGACGTGGTTATTCCGTGGGACGGCCGTGACCACTACCTGGCCGGCATCTACCGCACCGCTCTGTTCACCAACGTTGCCGGACTCGTGGACGCCGGCGAGCGCAGTATGCGTGCCCTGGTGGATTCGGTCGACACGCAGCGGATCGTCATGCCCGTGCAGGCCGCGTTGGCGAACGTCAACACCGCGGCCGATCTTGAGTCCGTGACCCCTCCGAGATTGGTGTAGGTCTCGCCAAGATTGGTTTAGCAAATTAAATGACGCGCCGCGCGGCACTAATGCACCACCACAATTCGAATAGCGTCGGGGAATTTCCTCTCGGACTAAATCGTGATAGGCGGGACTGAATAGTTGTGCCGTGCCTCGCCGGAAGCGACCGAGCATGTTAAATCAGTTGTGGCACATTGCTTTTCGGCCATGCAAGGTGTGCAGTGACGCCAAGTCGATCGCTCTGGATTTCCGCCATGCCACGGGTGGCCTCGGCTGGCTGTTCCGGCAGCTCCCGGTGGTGCCGCAAGGAGTTGCGTCGGGCCGGCAACGTTTCGTTCGCAGGCGGCCTGCGGGGCCCGGCGTGAGCGTGAAGGTGCCTTCACGCTCGTGGCCGAGGGTGAGGACACCATCCCGTTCGGCGGAGCATCGACTCACTGGCTTCAGTCCGCTCGTCCCTGTCCTGGCCCCCGTCCAGACTCTCCCAAAAGGCCTGTACTTCAAGCATTTTGACCAAGAAATGACCTTACTCGGCTGCGAGGTCGGCGGAGGTTTCGCACTCAGCGATTTCATAACTCGACTGCCTCAGATCGATGGTGGGTGCTGCGCCACCGCCCGATTTCGGGTGTCACAGCCCACAATGTCGGTGTGATTCGGCTCACGCTGCGGCGGCTTCGTCTTGATTTCCAGATCTGCCGAAAGCGGCAGCTGACCTGCGTGGACTGTCTTAAATGGTCGTCGTGATTGTTCCGTGATCTGTTCGCTATACGTTCTTCACTGACATGACATTGCGCTGATCGGTTTGTACCGTTCACATCAGTTCCTTACGAAGTAAATAATTCAAAAACCACGAATCTGCGTGTGTGGGGCTGCGGGAGGCGGATCGCCTTCGGTGGCCGTCGGATTTCAGATCCGGCGAGGCGATCGCATGCCTACCCTGTCGTGCCCGACCGAGAAGGCTCGACCCATCCAAATCCGCCTGAGTCCAGGCAACAAGTCCGCGCAAGTACGCACGGGCGTGGTGGCGCACGCACTGGCGAAAGGATCGAAGTTGAAGAACATCCGTAAGACCTTTGGTCTGGCCGCAATCGTCGGGGCGTTCGCTGTGGCGCCGATGGTGCTGGCGACCGGAACCGCGAACGCTGACAGCGTCAACTGGGATGCCGTGGCGGCTTGTGAGTCGGGCGGCAACTGGAGCATCAACACCGGCAATGGCTACTACGGCGGCCTGCAGTTCCACCCGTCCACCTGGAGCTCCAACGGCGGTTCGGGGATGCCGCACACGGCCAGCCGTGACGAGCAGATTCGAGTGGCCGAGAACGTGCTGCAGACGCAGGGCATCGGCGCGTGGCCGACCTGCGGCCAGCGCGGCTGATCGCATCGCGCACCACTGAGCTGTACCCAGGAGGCGGTGCCGGCTGATGCCGGTACCGCCTCTCTTGGGTGGATGAGTCGCTGTGGCCTCGGTGGAGCTCCAAGTCCCTTTTGCCTCTCTAGTCTCTCTAGTTTCTCTAGTCGCTTTAGTCTCTTTAGACGCTTTAGTGTCTCCAGACTCGCTGGTACTTTTAGCCCCTCTGCTCTCAATAGTCTCTTACGGCATATAAGTAACTCCTAAAACTTTCGACACTTACGCCCCATGTGACGCCCGTCACCGGTTAAACCTGGTATCCGCAGGGCGAAGACGCAGCAACAGCACTTCGCTCGCGAGCCTTGAGTTCTAACGGTCGGGGAAGGACCGCAGAGATGAACGTTCGTAGGGTCGTCACCACGGGCCTGAGGGCCACCGCGATCTCCGGGGCGCTCGCCGTCGTCCCAATGGCACTGGACGGCGCGCTGCGTCCGCTGGCCACCGCGCACGCCGATTCGGTCAACTGGGACGCGATCGCCGAGTGCGAGTCGGGCGGAAACTGGGCGATCGACACCGGCAACGGCTACTACGGCGGCCTGCAGTTCAAGCACACGACGTGGGCCTCCCACGGCGGCGTGGGCCATCCGTCGGCTGCGTCGCGGTCCGAGCAGATTCGGGTGGCCGAGAACGTGCTGCGCACCCAGGGCATCAAGGCATGGCCGACTTGTGGCAAAAAGGGTCTGACTGCTCGGGTAAAGGGCAACGGCCCCGCAGCCACGGCCCCTGCCGCTCCCGTCACGGTCCCCGTGAAGGCGAGCGGGTGCGCGGTGATGCCGGCCTCGGTCTTCGGGGGCGTCATCGACCTGCGGAAGATGTGCACAGCGCTGCTGCGGTCGAGCTGATAACGACGAACCTCAGCCTGTGGCGTCCGCCGCGGTAGGCAGGGTGAATGCCGAGCGGGCAGCCAGTGCCTTGAGGTGAGATGCCACCGCGCGTTCGGGAATCAGCGCGGTGGCCCGGGTGGCGGCACCGCCGAGGAACGACGGACGCATGTTGACGATCCTGCCGATCGTTGCAGATTCGCGCACCAATGGGCGGACCCGGCGTCTGCGGAACCGGCCGAAACTGGCAAAGGCGGTGCACAGATCTGGGGCCAACTCGATGAAACGGGCCAGAATCGCGGCGTCCTCCAGCCCTTGGCACCCGCCCTGCCCGAGGTGGGGACGCATCGGGTGGGCGGCGTCACCGACGAGCACCACATTGCCGCGTGACCAGTGTCTGGGCTGAACGCGGTCGAAGAGATCGTTGCGCATCAATTCTGCGGGATCGGTACAGGCAATCAGCTCGGGTATCGGCGCGGCCCATGAAGCCAGCTTTGTCGCGAGGTAGGCGTGGTCGCCACCGGGGGCAGTGCCGCCTTCGGGAGCGCGTTCGGAGGCGAACCAGTAAGTGTGGCCCGTGCCCAGTGGCACATGCCCGACCTCGGTCCCGTTCCCCATGGTCGTGCCGGCCAGTGCGGCATCGAGCGGGTAAGCGGCCACCCCGCGCCAGGCGGTGTATCCGACGTAGCGGCTGGGCAGCGGACCGTTGAGAATGCGCGCCACCAAGGAGTTGACGCCGTCGGCGCCGACCACCGCGTCAGCTTCTCGGATCCGGGAATCCGAGAGAGTGACCCGAACCGAGGAGTTGTTGATCACCAGACCGGTAGCGGTCAAGCCGGTCTGGACAGTGCCGGCGGGCAGCGCGCCGCGCAGGATGTCGGTCAATTCTGATCGGCGCACCACCACCAGAGGCTCGCCGAGAGCGGTGACCATCCGCTGGGGCGACGGGCGGCGCAGCCATCGGCCGTCGCGCCAGCGCATCGCTCCGCCCGTCACGCTGCCGCCTGCCCGCCGTATCGCGTCGCCCAGACCGATTTCGTCCAGGGCAGCCAGCGCGTTGGGCCAGATGCTGATGCCCGCGCCGCTGGCGATACCTCTGCGTTGCTCGATCACCGTCACGTCGTGTCCGGCTCTGCGCAGGGCGATAGCAGTCCCCAGGCCGGCGATCCCAGCGCCGATCACGGTGATTTGCGCGGACATGGCCCGACAGTATCGGCTTGTTTCCGGGGCCAATCGGCTTATTTCTGGGGCCAAGAGGTGTGCACTGCACGGCTTTGCATGCTGTTCGACCATGTGCCCGGTCGGGACGTCGAGCCGGCCGACACGCTCGGGTAGCGTCAGGCGCCATGGGCCATCCGGAAAATAAGAAGACCGACGATCGCGAGTTCGACATAGTCCTCTACGGGGCCACCGGGTTCGTCGGCAAGCTGACTGCTGAGTACCTCGCCTCCGCTGGAGAAGGCGCGCGCGTCGCCCTGGCCGGCCGTTCCGAAGACCGCCTCCGAGCAGTGCGCGGCTCGCTCGGCGAGGCGGCGAAGTCTTGGTCGCTGATCGTTGCCGACGCATCGCAGCCCTCGACTCTGGATGCGATGGCGGCCCGAACCCGCGTGGTGATCAGTACCGTCGGGCCCTATCTGCGCTACGGATTGCCGCTGGTCGCCGCCTGCGCGGCCGCAGGAACCGACTACGCCGATCTGACCGGCGAGCCCTTGTTCGTCCGGGAATGCATCGACCTGTACCACAAGCAGGCCGTCGACACCGGCGCGCGCATCGTCCATGGGTGTGGTTTCGACTCCATTCCATCGGACCTGACGGTGTTCGCACTGCACCGCCAGGCCGAACGAGACCAGGCCGGGCAGCTCGGCGACACCAACTTCGTGGTGCGCCAGGCCGCGGGCGGCGTCTCCGGCGGCACGATCGCGTCGATGACGAACCTCTT
>JAHZIT010000172.1 GCA_022601275.1 Actinomycetes bacterium | reverse complement strand
GTGAACTTCCTCTATGGAATCGAGGCGTACGCGGTGTCGGTCGGAGTGCAGCGAGACGGCGCCTCGGTTGCCGGAGCCGTGGCCGACGTGGCCGTCGGCGTCCTGTTCTCCGCTGCGCTGGGTCGCGGCTCCCGGATGCGCCGGGACGGTGTCATCAGCGAGCTGCACTGCAGCGCGCTCACCGGCTTGCCGGGAGCCCTGGTGGGCACCGGGTTCGCCTATCGATCCGACCGCCGCAGGCGGCAGGGCGAGATCGCCGCACGACTATTGCCGGAAGTGCGTGACCTGCGCCGGATCGGTTCCTGTGCGCTGGATCTGTGCATGGTCGCCGCGGGCAGGTTGGACGCCTACTACGAGGACGGCGTCCATGTCTGGGACTGGGCCGCGGGTGCTCTGATCGCCGCCGAGGCGGGCGCGCAGGTGCGCACACCCCGGTCCGGGGCCGCGGGTCTGGTCGTGGCGGCCGCGCCGGGGATCAGCACGGCGTTCGATGAGGCACTGTCGCGCTCCGGCGTAATCGTCCCGTGATACTCAGCAGGCACTCTTGTGGATCTTGGACAGCAGCTCAGGATCCGCTGGCTGCGTGGCATCGGGTAGCAGGCTGGCCAGCACGGCATCGATGTCCTCGCTGCGGCTGAGCTCGGTGAACTCGGTGCCGATGGCGAGGTCGACGGTGTCCTCGGCGCGTTGATCCTGGAAGAGCTCTGTGCACGGGGCCACCAGCCATACCGCTGCCGCGGCAGCGCGACCGGCCGGCCCGAACCGGATCTGGCCCTGACATTCCATCCGCACCGACTCGTAGACCGGGTCGTTGGCAGCCTCGGGATCCGTGAATCCCAGGTCCCGGAGCGCACCGGCAACCTCTCCGGCGTGCCCGCCTTGGCCGCTGGCGTTGAGCACGCGGATCTCGGTATCGGCGAGCTTGGCGGGCGTGACGTCGATCATTTCCGCGCGGGACACTCGCTCGCCCAGCTCGGGCCTGGGCTCACCGGAATCCGCGGGCGGGGGAGGTGGATTGCATACCGCGGCCTCCCGGATGTCCGGCGGGCGTGACAGCGCGATCACCCAGATCAGCAGGGCCGCCAGCGCCAGGGCGGAGAACACCACGATCGCGGGAAGGAAATTTCGGCGGCGGAACGGGCGTCCGTGCTTGTCGAACGCCGTGCCTTCGGTGATTTGAGCGACCACGCTGTGCACTCTAAGGCCATCGTCGACAAGCCGCTTCGACCGGCGCCAACGCGGGTGTGACGTAAATCACACCAGCTGGGTTGTGGTTACGGGCACGAATCGGTTGGCGGATGCGTTCGACGCTGGTACAAAGCACTGCTGCACAGGCTTCACCTGAGTTTCTTGGAGGGGACGACGATGGCCACCGATTACGACGCCCCACGGCGCACCGAGACCGACGACGTTTCCGAGGATTCGCTCGAGGAACTGAAGGCGCGGCGCAATGAAGCTCAGTCAGCCGTCGTCGATGTCGATGAATCGGAATCTGCAGAGTCCTTCGAACTGCCGGGCGCCGACCTGTCCGGCGAGGAATTGTCGGTGCGGGTGATTCCCAAGCAGGCCGATGAATTCACCTGCTCGAGCTGCTTTCTGGTGCATCACCGCAGCCGTCTCGCCAGCTCAAAGAAGGGCATGATGATCTGCACTGACTGCGGCTCCTGAGTCCTCCTGCGTTCCCGGCCATGATCTAGGCGACCAGCGCCGCGAGTACCTTGTCCGGGTTGTTGGCACTGATGAGCCAGTATGGGGTGGGATCTTCGGGGTCGTTGAGAACCAGCAGCACCAGCGGGCCGACCCACGGCCGGTGTACGACGTAGGCGGCCGGGTCCAACTGCCGGCCCAGCGCCGCCGACTTAGCCGAGCGAGGCACTGCGGCCCACCGTTCGATGACGGATACAGGCAGGTGTGCGCCGCCGATCCACACCTCGACTTCGCCATCTCTGCCGGTGACCTGCAACTCGGTTCTGCCCAGCCAGAGCAGCACGATGGCTCCCACCGGGATAAGCACCGCAAAAGGCAGCCAGTTCGGCAGCGTCTTGATGCCCTGGTTGACCACGACCGCGATCAGGGCGGCCGCCCCCAGGCCGGGTGGCCACCACCACCACGGGACTCGCAACCGTTCGCGATAGCGAACGATTTCCGTCGTGGCGCGCGTGTCGGACACGAGGTCCAGAGTAATCTGTGACGTCGTGTCAACCTCTCTGGCTGTAGTGCGACTGGATCTCGACCTGCCGCTGCCAGGTCGGGCGCATGAGGGCGATGCGGGAGTCGACCTGTACAGCGCGCAGGACGTTGAGTTGGCACCCGGCGAGCGGGCGCTCGTGTCGACCGGGGTCGCGGTGGCGATCCCAGTCGGGATGGTGGGTCTTGTGCATCCGCGCTCGGGTCTGGCCGCCCGTGTGGGACTCTCGATCGTGAACAGCCCGGGCACCATCGACGCGGGCTATCGTGGTGAGATCAAGGTCGCTTTGATCAACCTCGACCCCGGGACCCCGATCGTCGTCCATCGGGGAGACCGGATCGCCCAGTTGCTCGTGCAGCGAGTGGAATTACCCGAATTGGTCGAAGTCACGTCCTTCGACGAGGCCGGTTTGGCCGACACAACCCGTGGCGACGGCGGCCACGGTTCCTCCGGCGGACATGCGAGTTTGTGAACATGGCAGTGAACAGAGACAGCGACGGCAGTTCCGAGACCCCCGCGGCGACCGCGGAGTCCGGTGAGGAACTCGAGGGCCCGTTCGACATCGACGACTTCGACGATCCTTCGGTGGCCACTGTGGCCAGGCTGGATCTAGGCTCGGTGTTGATTCCGATGCCCGAGGCCGGGCAGGTACAGGTCGAGCTGGCCAACACCGGTGTGCCGAGCGCCGTCTGGGTGGTGACTCCGCACGGCCGCTTCACCGTCGCGGCGTACGCGGCACCCAAGTCGCCCGGCCTGTGGCGGGAAGTGGCCGGCGAGTTGGCCGAATCGCTGCGCAAGGACGTCCCCAAAGTCAGCATCGAGGATGGTCCGTGGGGCCGCGAAGTCATCGGTGTGGGCGCCGAGAACTCGGGCGTGGTGCGCTTCATCGGCGTGGACGGTTACCGGTGGATGATTCGTTGCGTCGTCAGCGGACCCCACGACCGCATGCACGCGTTGGTTGAGCAGGCCCGAGATGCGCTGGCGGACGCGGTCGTCCGACGCGGTGACACTCCGCTACCGGTACGTACCCCGTTGCCCATCGAACTGCCCGAGCCGATGGCCGAACAACTTCGCGCCGCCACCGAGCAGGCCGCCGCGCAGCAATCCGCGGCGACCCCCCAGCCCCAGCCTCCGCAGCCTGCGGGGGGGCGCCGCACCCAGGGGTCGGCGATGCAGCAACTACGTACCAGCACCGGCGGCTGACCCTCCTCCGGCCCCGGGCGTCGCCGAGACTGCGGTCCTGCAGGTCCGCACTCGTACTTTCGCTGTCCCAGTGCGATTTCGGCGGGTTATCGGGAGTCTTCGGCGTCGCGGAGGGCGGCCAGGCACTGGGCGCCCAGGACCGCCGGGTCGTCCCCGATCTGATCCAGGGTCACCGTGCGCAGCGACGCTCGCGGGGTGGCCGAAACCCACTCGATGCCGACGTCCAATGGGTGTACCGGGTCGTCGGTGGCTGAGACCACACCCGTCGGCACGGTGAGTCGCCCGAGATCACTGCTCGACGGAGCGACATAGCGCGCTGCCTCGTCCATTGCGTCGGGCAACGCGGGCCATTGCCCGGCCCATGACCGGGTCAACTCCTCGGCCAGCCACGCCGGGGTCGACGCCTGCATCTGCGCGGTAGCCGTGGCGAGCCCGGCGCGGCGCAGCACTTCTGCGGAATGGCGGGCCGCCAGCGCGGCGGGTGCCACGTCGGGTGCGCCGGTCCAGGCAGGCAGCGCAGCCAATACCGCGACCACGCGCTGGGGATACGACAGCGCCCACGCAGCTGCGACCGCAGCCCCGATTGACACACCGCCGACCACGACGGGCCGCGGGTGAGCGGCACGGGCCGCGCTGTCGAGGTCGCCGCGGTAGCCCGCTATCAACCGGTGCGGCTGCGGTGGCGGCGTGACGACAACAGCGCCGACCTCTTGCAGCGCCTCCGAAAATGCCCGATGGACGAAGTGGCCGTCGGATCCGGCGCCCGGAAGCAGGACGGTAGTGACACCGCGCAGATTGACCGCCATGTCACGATCTTGCACCGCTGAGGATTCGCTGAGAGGACTAGGCCGCGGCAACGTGGCGTGCCGGGTCCAAGAGGTCTACCGTGGCGGTCGTTGGGTTAGTCCACAGTGGATTGACAGAAGGTCAGGAGTAGTCATGGCCACGGCTGAGGGGTATCTTCGCCGGCTCACCCGCCGTTTGACCGAAGACCCGGAACAACTCGAGGTCGATGAGCTCAGCGACGGAGCCGCCAACTCAGGTGCGCAGAAGGCGATTGACTGCAAGCGCGGTCAAGAGGTGACGATGGTTGGCACCTTGCGCAGCGTCGAGTGCAACAGCAAAGGCTGTGCGGGTGGGGTCAAGGCTGAACTGTTCGACGGCACCGATTCAGTGATGCTGGTCTGGCTGGGGCAACGCCGCATTCCCGGCATCGAGTCCGGTCGAATGCTCAAGGTTCGCGGCCGGGTCGGCAAGCTGGACAACGGTTCCAAAGCGATTTACAACCCCCACTACGAGATTCAAAAGTGAGTGACCCGGGCACCGAACCGGGCACCGAGACCACATTCTCGCAAAGCGCGGCAACCACGCACCCACGCGGAGCGGCTGTCCTCCACCAGATGGGCGGCATCAAGGGGCTGATCTACTCGTCGCTGCCGGTCGTGGTGTTCGTGCCGGTGTCGTCTGCGTTCGGGCTGATGCCGGCCATCGGCGCCGCTGTCGCGGTGGCGACTGCGATCCTGGCCTGGCGGCTACTGCGGCGGGAGTCCGTGCAGCCTGCCGTTTCGGGTTTCATCGCCGTCGGAGTCAGTGCTCTCATCGCCTATCTGGTGGGCGCCTCCAAGGGGTACTTTCTGCTCGGAATCTGGATGTCGCTGTTTTGGGCGGTCGTGTTCACCACCTCGGTCGTCATCCGCCGCCCGCTGGTCGGTTACCTCTGGGGCTGGGTGAACGCGCGCGACCGGCGCTGGCGAGGCGTGCGGAAAGCGGTGCTGGCTTTCGATGCGGCGACGCTGGTGTGGGTGGCGGTGTTCACCTCACGGTTCGTGGTCCAACACCACCTCTATGACGCCGACAAGACGGGTTGGCTGGGGGTGGCCCGCATTGCCATGGGATGGCCGATGACTGCGGTGGCCGCGCTGGTCACCTACCTGGCGATCAGGGCCGCGCAGCGGGCCCTGCACGAGAACGAAGCGACCGAGCCGGCCGACACGGTCGATCATGCCGACCCGGCCCCGGGCACCGAGGATGCGATGCGGGGCCGCACCGACGACGCTCAGCGCTGACGTGCGTGCAACAGAACCTCGCGCAGCTGGTCCTCCACCTCACTCACTGCGACGAACAGCAGCTCGTCGCCCCCCTCGAGAGGCTCATCACCTTCCGGGACGATAACCCGCGGACCGCGCAGGATCGTCACCAGTGCCGCGTCCCTGGGCAGCTCAAGACGTTTCACCGGCTTGCCGCCCCATGGGGTGTCGTCGGGCAGCGTGATCTCGACCAAATTGGCCTGACCCTTGCTGAACTCCATCAGCCGTACCAGGTCGCCGACCGACACCGCCTCTTCGACCAGCGAGGCCAGCATGCGTGGCGTCGATACTGCGACGTCGACTCCCCAGGCCTCGTCGAACAGCCATTCGTTGCGGGGGTCGTTGACGCGGGCCACCACCCGGGGTACCGCGAACTCCGTCTTGGACAGCAGGCTGAGTACCACGTTGACCTTATCGTCGCCGGTGGCGGCTATCACGACGTCGAAGGTTTCCAGCTTGATCGACTCGAGCAGGCTGATTTCGCAGGCGTCGCCCAAGCGCCAATCGGCGGCGGGGATCGCGTCGACGTCGATGTGGCGCGGGTTGCGTTCGAGCAGGGTGACGTCGTGGAACTCGACGAGCTCGCGGGCAATGGAACGGCCTACCGCGCCGGCCCCGGCGATCGCGACTTTCACGAGGCCTCCGGGTCTTGACCGGGGGGCAACGCCGCGATGGCCAGGGCCTCGGCGACCTGCCCGGAGACGGCCGCCAGATATACCTGGTCGCCGGCCTGAATGACGGTCTTTGAGTCCGGCAGGGTGCCGGCGCCGAACCGGATCATGAAGGACACCCGTCCCGAGGTTGCGGCTTCCAGTTCGGTGACCCGGTGGCCGACCCAGCTCTCATGTAGCGCCAGCTCCGCGACTCCGACGTTGCCGGTCGGATCGCGCCACTTGGTGGTTTCGTTCTCGCGGGTCAGCACGTTCAGCAGCCGGTCGGTGGTCCACGGCACCGTGGCCACGGTGGGGATGCCGAGTCGTTCGTAGACGGCCGCGCGCTTGGCGTCATATATTCGCGCGACCACCCGGGGCACGCCGAACGTCTCTCGCGCTACCCGCGCCGAGATGATGTTGGAGTTGTCGCCGGACGACACCGCCGCAAAGGCTGCGGCGTCCTCGATGCCTGCGCGCAGCAGGACGTCGCGGTCGAACCCCATGCCGAGAATCCGTTGGCCGGGGAACTCCGGAGAGAGCCGGTGAAAGGCCGTGCTTTGCCGGTCGATCACTGCGACGTCGTGGCCGATCCTGGCCAGGCTGTCCGACAGCGACGCGCCCACCCGGCCGCATCCCATCACCACTACACGCACCTCATGGTCCTTTCCGGCCGGAGCCATGGCTTACCCAAAGCTGCTGCTGCAGTACCTGTGCACTGAAGAACGCTACCGCTATATCCCACGGCCAGCGGCCTTCGGGCTTACCCTTGGCACTCGTGTCCAAGCTTTCTACCGCCGCACGACGGCTGGTGCTGGGCCGGCCGTTCCGCAGCGACAACCTGTCGCACACCCTGTTGCCCAAGCGGATAGCCCTGCCGGTCTTCGCCTCCGATGCGCTGTCCTCGGTGGCCTACGCCCCGGAGGAGATCTTCCTGGTGCTGTCGGTGGCGGGTCTGTCGGCGTACTCCATGACGCCGTGGATCGGCCTTCTGGTGGCGGCGGTGATGCTCATCGTGATCGCCAGCTACCGGCAGAATGTTCACGCCTATCCCTCAGGTGGCGGGGATTACGAGGTGGTCAACACCAATATCGGCCCCACCGCCGGTCTCACTGTCGCCAGTGCATTGCTGGTGGACTACGTGCTGACCGTGGCGGTGTCGGTGTCCGCGGCGGTGGCCAACATCGGGTCGGCGGTGCCGTTCGTCGGCGAGCACACGGTGTGGTTCGCGGTGGGGGCGATCTTGATTCTCGCGTCGCTGAACCTGCGGGGAATCCGCGAATCGGGTACCGCGTTCGCGATACCGACCTACGCATTCATGATCGGCATGTACATCATGCTGGCCTGGGGTTTCTTCCAGATCTACGCGCTGGGTGAGCCGCTGCGCGCCGAATCCGCGGACTTCGAAATGCATTCAGAGCAAGGCGAAGTCCTTGGCTTCGCGTTGGTGTTCCTGGTAGCTCGGGCGTTCTCCTCGGGCAGCGCGGCACTGACCGGTGTCGAGGCGATCAGCAACGGTGTTCCGGCGTTCCGTAAACCCAAGTCCCGCAATGCCGCCACCACGCTGCTGCTGTTGGGCGTCATTGCGATCACGTTGTTCATGGGCATCATCATGCTGGCCAAGGAGACTGGCGTGCAGATCGTGGAGCGCCCGCAGGAGCAACTCGTCGGCGCGCCCGACGATTACCAACAGAAAACACTGGTGGCCCAGGTGGCCGATGCCGTATTCCATGACTTCCCGTTTGGTCTCTTCCTGATCGCCGGCGTGACAGCGCTGATCTTGGTGCTCGCCGCCAACACTGCGTTCAACGGCTTTCCAGTGCTCGGATCGATTCTGGCGCAGGACCGGTATCTGCCCCGTCAGCTGCACACACGCGGCGACAGACTCGCGTTTTCCAACGGAATCTTGTTCCTGGCCTTCGGGGCCATCGCTTTCGTCGTGGTGTTCCAGGCGCAGGTCACCGCGCTGATCCAGCTCTACATCGTCGGGGTGTTCGTGTCGTTCACGTTCAGCCAAATGGGTATGGTCCGGCACTGGAACCGGCTGCTGCGCAATGAAACCGACGCTCAGGCCCGTGCGCGGATGAACCGTTCGCGGATCATTAACACCATCGGTTTCCTGTGCACCGGCACCGTGTTGGTCGTCGTGGTGGTCACCAAGTTCAGGACCGGAGCCTGGATCGCGATCCTGGCAATGTCTGTGCTGTTCGCCATCATGAAGCTCATCCATCTCCATTACGCGTCGGTGAGTCGCGAGCTGGAACTGCACTCGGCCGAGACCGAAGACGTGGTGCTGCCCAGCCGCAACCACGCGATCGTGTTGGTGTCCAATGTGCACATGCCGACGTTGCGCGCGCTGGCGTACGCGCGGGCCACCCGGCCTGATGTGCTCGAGGCCATCACTGTCAGCGTGGACGACGCCGAAACCCGCGAGCTGGTGCACAAGTGGGAAGACAGCGACATCAGCGTCCCGCTGAAGGTGATCGCTTCGCCGTACCGTGAGATCACCCGGCCGGTTCTCGACTACGTCCACCGGGTCGGCAAGAACTCACCACGTGCGGTGGTCACCGTGTTCATTCCGGAGTACGTGGTGGGCCACTGGTGGGAACAGGTGCTGCACAACCAGAGTGCGTTGCGGCTCAAGGGCCGGCTGCTGTTCGAACCCAATGTCATGGTGACTTCGGTTCCATGGCAACTGACTTCGTCGGAGCGGTTGAAGAAGCTGGCCCCGCAGTCGGCTCCCGGCGACGCCCGCAGAGGATTCCTGGATTGAGCACGGTTGCCGAGACGAGCGGAGGTGCCCCCTCGGGCGAACTGACGCTGACCACCGGCGCGGCGGCAAACGGGGGCAGCTGCGTGGCGCGCTATGAGGGCCGGGTCGTGTTCGTCCGGTACGCACTGCCCGCAGAGACGGTCAGGGTCCGGATAACGGGCGCCGGCAAACGGGGGTCGTACTGGAATGCCGAGGTCGTCGAGGTGCTGGAGCCCGCCGCCGACCGGGTCGAGTCACTGTGTCCGATCGCGGGGGTGGATGGTGCGGGTTGCTGTGATCTGGCCTTCGCCGATCCAGCTGCCGCGCGCCGATACAAGGGTGCGGTGGTGGCCAATCAGCTGGCCCGTCTCGGTGGCTACCACTGGCGCGATGAGCAGGAGGCAATCGCTCGGCCGGTGGGTGACCTCGGTGCCACGGGGTGGCGCACCCGGGTGCGGCTGTCCACCTCGGCGGGTGGTCGCGCCGGTTTCCACCGGTACCACAGTTCGGAGCTGGTGCACCGGCTGGAATGTGCGCAACTTCCGCCGAGCATGCTCGCCGGTGTCGCCGACCGGCGGTGGCCCGCGGACTCGCATGTCCACGTGGCGATCGACGACGACGGCGATCGTCATGTCGTCGTGGCCGGAACCCGGGGGGACCTGGCCAGAGGCGGGATTCGGACGATAGTGGCCGAAGGCAGGTACGAGGCTGTTCAGCGCGTGGGCGGGCAGAGTTGGCGGGTGCCGGTGACGGCCTTCTGGCAAGCGCACCGCGACGCGCCGGGGCTGTACAGCTCGCTGGTGGCCGAGTGGGCTCAGCTCGAAGAGGGCATGACAGCGTGGGACCTCTACGGCGGCTCCGGTGTTTTCGCCGCCGCACTGGCCCAGGCTGTCGGTGACACCGGCCGGGTGCTCACCGTCGACACATCCCGGGGCGCGTCGCGCTCGGCGCGGGCCGCGCTGTCCGACCTCGGTTGTGTGTCGGTGCTGACCGATTCGGTGCGACGCGCGCTGGCCAGGCAGACCCGGGGTGCCGACGTCGCGGTGCTGGACCCGCCGCGTGCCGGGGCCGGCCGTGAGGTGATCGATCTGCTGGCGGCGGCCAACGTGTCCCGCATCGTCCACATAGGTTGTGAAGCAGCATCATTCGCGCGCGATATCGGCCTCTACCGTGGCCACGGCTACGCTGTGGAGCAGCTGGAAGCATTCGACTCGTTCCCATTGACCCACCATGTCGAATGCATCGCGGCACTGAACAGGTGATCGGCGCAACCCGTGCGTCTGGCATAGCATGTCGGACGGGTGTGCCGGGAAGTCTGGTCGGCGGGCATTCGTCGATGACAACTGAAGGCAGGCTGTGAAACCCAACCCCGGCGGAAAAAGTAGACGAACCGCTCTTCTCACCCGCGGGTCGTGGTCGGAAACCCGCAGAATCACCGAGATTCTGCGGAAGGAGACCGTCGGCGGGGTGATCCTGCTGGTCGCCGCGGCCGCCGCGCTCATATGGGCCAACTCCCCATGGGCGCCAGCCTATTTCGCACTGCGGGACCTCAAGATCGGCGGTGAGCCGTTCGGCCTCTACCTGAACCTGTCTCTCGGTGCGTGGGCCGCCGACGGGTTACTGGCGATTTTCTTCCTCGTGGTGGGGCTGGAACTCAAACGCGAGTTCGTCGCCGGTGATCTGCGCGACCCCAGTCGCGCTGCGATCCCGATCGCCGCCGCGGTCGGCGGCATGGTGGTGCCGGCGGCGATCTTCGTCCTGGTGAATTTCCGCACCGGTGACGGCGCGCTGCGCGGCTGGGCGATTCCGACTGCGACCGATATCGCGTTCGCGGTGGCTGTGCTCGCGGTTATCTCCACGCATCTGCCTGCCGCGTTGCGTACGTTCCTGCTGACGCTCGCAGTCGTGGATGATCTGTTGGCGATCACCGTCATCGCGGTGTTCTATACCGACGAGATCAACATAGTTGCGCTGGCATTGGCACTGGTACCGCTGGCGCTGTTCACGTTGTGCGTGCAACGCGGTGTGCAGGCGTGGTGGGTGTTGATCCCACTCGCGCTCGCCACCTGGGTCCTGGTGCATGAGTCCGGGGTACACGCGACGGTGGCCGGGGTGCTGTTGGGCTTCGCGGTCCCGGTGCGGCGTTCTGCGACTCGGCGCGATGTTCACGCCGACCGGGAAACACACGTGGGCATGGCCGAATATTTCGAGCACCGCACGCGTCCTGTCTCGGCCGGCATAGCGATCCCGGTATTCGCCTTTCTCGCAGCTGGTGTGAGCCTGGGTGGCCTCAGCGGTCTTACCAATGCGCTGAGCGACCCGATCGCGCTCGGCATCGTTCTCGGCCTGGTTGTGGGCAAACCCGTCGGCATTCTGCTCACCACCCGCGTGGTGGCTTCGGTAACCCGGGCAAAGCTGGATGCCTCACTGCGCTGGATCGACGTGCTGGGAGTGTCCATGCTCGCCGGAATCGGTTTCACCGTTTCGTTGCTCATCGGCGATCTGGCCTACGGACTGGGCACCAATCGTGACGAATTGGTGAAAGTTGGTGTGCTGGCCGGGTCCCTGTTGGCCGCCCTGTTGGCGTCTCTTCTGCTGCGCAGTAGAAATGCCGCCTACCGGCGGATTCATGTCCAAGAGACCGCCGATGCCAACCACGATGGAGTGCCCGATATCTACGAGACTGGACGGGACTGACGGCAGCGGCGGTGCGTAGACTGACGCCATGCTCGAACAGATCCGCGGTCCCGCCGATCTGCAACACCTGACGCAGGCGGAACTGGACCAACTCGCCCGCGAGATTCGCGACTTTTTGATCCACAAGGTCGCGGCCACAGGTGGGCATCTGGGACCCAACCTCGGCGTCGTGGAGTTGACCTTGGCGCTGCACCGCGTCTTCGATTCGCCGCACGACCCGATCCTGTTCGACACTGGCCACCAGGCCTACGTGCACAAGATGCTCACCGGACGCAGCCATGACTTCGACTCGCTGCGCAAGAAAGGCGGCCTGTCCGGCTACCCGTCTCGGGCCGAGAGCGAACACGACTGGGTCGAGTCCAGTCACGCGAGTTCCTCGCTGTCCTACGCCGACGGGCTGGCCAAGGCGTTCGAGCTCAGTGGGCACCGCAACCGGCACGTCGTCGCCGTGGTCGGCGACGGTGCGCTCACCGGTGGCATGTGTTGGGAAGCGTTGAACAATATCGCCGCCTCGGGTCGGCCGGTGGTCATTGTCGTCAACGACAACGGCCGCAGTTACGCGCCCACCATCGGCGGGTTCGCCGAACACCTGGCCGGCCTTCGGCTGCAGCCGGGCTATGAGAAGGTGCTCGACGAGGGCCGCAAAGCCATGCGAGGCGTACCGGTGATCGGCGAGTTCTGCTATCAGTGCATGCACAGCGTCAAAGCCGGCATCAAGGATGCGCTGTCCCCGCAGGTGATGTTCACCGATCTCGGACTCAAGTACGTGGGGCCGATCGACGGTCATGACGAACACGCGGTGGAGAACGCGCTGCGCCACGCCCGCGGCTTCAAAGCTCCGGTCGTCGTACACGTCGTCACCCGTAAGGGCATGGGCTATGCGCCGGCCGAGAACGACGAGGACGACCAGATGCACGCGTGCGGCGTCATCGATCCGGAAACGGGCTTGGCGACCTCGGTGCCCGGACCCGGCTGGACGTCGACGTTCTCCGAGACTCTGATCCGGTTGGCGGCCAAGCGTCGCGATGTCGTGGCGATCACCGCCGCGATGCCGGGGCCGACGGGGCTCAGTGCGTTCCGGCAGCGGTTCCCGGACCGATTCTTCGACGTCGGCATAGCCGAACAGCACGCGATTACGTCCGCCGCCGGCTTGGCGATGGGCGGCATGCATCCGGTGGTCGCCGTCTACTCGACGTTCCTGAACCGCGCGTTCGACCAGGTCATGATGGATGTCGCGCTGCACAAGCTACCGGTGACGATGGTGCTGGACCGCTCCGGTATTACCGGCCCCGACGGCGCGAGCCACAACGGAATGTGGGACCTTTCGATCCTCGGCGTGGTGCCCGGCATCAGGGTGGCCGCGCCGCGCGATGTGGCCCGGTTGCGCGAGGAGCTCGGCGAGGCGCTCGATGTCGACGACGGACCTACCGCTATTCGCTTCCCGAAAGGGGATGTGGGCGAGGATATTCCGGCGGTCGAACGTCGCGGCAATGTTGATGTGCTCGCAGTTCCCGCCGGGGGCTTGTCAGCGGATGTTCTCGTCGTTGCGGTCGGACCCTTCGCGGCGATGGCGCTCGCGACTGCTGAGCGTCTGCGCAACCAGGGCATCGGCGTGACAGTGGTCGACCCGCGGTGGGTGCTGCCCGTTCCGGATGAGATTGTGGCGCTGGCGGCCAGGCACAAGCTCGTTGTGACGGCCGAGGACAACGGAGTACACGGCGGGGTAGGTTCGGCGGTCTCCGGTGCGCTCCGGCGCTCCGAGGTCGATGTGCCGTGCCGGGACGCGGCCCTGCCCCAGCAGTTCTTCGAGCATGCCTCCCGAGGGGAGGTGCTCGACTCCATCGGGCTGACCGAGCGCAATCTCGCTCGCCAGATCACCGGTTGGGTGGCGGCGCTGGGCGCATCGGTGACCGAACAGGAAGTCAGCGAACAACTCGATTGACCGCCTAATCAGCGGCCGGTGCTGACAGCGCTTCGATAAGCACCGGTGCGGAGAGTTCGCGCTGCCACTGTCGCGCGGTGGAGCCGCGCAGGAAACCTTCGATGGCGGCTGCGGTATCGTCCACCTCCTCCCAGTCCCAGCACAGGCGCCGTACGGTTTCGGGGGACAGCAGGTTCTCAACCGGCACTGAAACCCGTTGTGCAAGTGCGGATAGTCCCGACCTGGCTGCCTCAAGCCGCGCGGCTGCCTCTGGCTTACGCCGTGCCCAGCGCGAGGCGGGGGGCGGGCCGTTGGACGGTTCCGACGCACTGGGTGGATCGGTGGTCTTACGGGCGCGAGCGAGCGCGTCAAGCCATGCCTGGGCGCTTCGGCGTTGCCTGGCTCCTCCGAATACTGGCAGTTCGGTGAGCTTCTCGACGCTGTCGGGGTTTGCGGTCGCGGCCTTGATGATCGCGCTGTCGGGCAGGATGCGACCCGGCGCGATATCGCGGCGCCGGGCGATCTCGTCACGGGTGGTCCACAGTTCGCGCACCGCGGCCAGTGCCCGGGGATCCCGGACCTTGTGGATGCCCGACGTGCGGCGCCACCGGTCGCGTCTGGTCGGGGCTGCCTCAAAGGTGCGCAGGAACTCGAATTCCTGCCTCACCCAATCGCTTTTGCCCTGCTCGGCAAGAGTCGCGGCGATGGCATCGCGCAGTTCGCCGAGCACCTCGACGTCCAGGGCGGCATAGTTCAGCCAGTCCGGGGGCAATGGTCGCTTGGACCAGTCTGCGGCGCCGTGGCCCTTGGTCAACTGCAGCCCGAGCAGTCGCTGCACCATCGCGGCCAAGTTGACCCGCTCGAAGCCGGCGAGGCGTCCGGCCAGTTCGGTGTCGTAGAGCGTGGTCGGGCGCATACCGATCTCGGCCAGGCACGGCAGGTCCTGATCGGCGGCGTGCAAGACCCATTCGTCGGTGGCCAGCACCTGGGCCAGCGGCGCCATGACCAGGAGGGGGTCGCTGCCGTGACTGACCGGATCGATCAGGACGGTGCCCGCGCCGGCCCGGCGTATCTGCACAAGGTAGGCCCGGTTGGAATAGCGGAACCCCGATGCACGCTCGGCGTCCACCGCGAACGGCCCGGTACCGGAGGCCAGAAGATCTGCCGCGGCAGCGATTTCGTAGCGACTGACCGACACCTCGGGAACGCCGTCCCGCGGAGCCAGCAGCGGTGTCGCCTCAGGCTCCGGAGACTCGGACTCGTCAGGTTCGTCGCCGGCCCTCTCTGGTGCCAGGGCGGAAGCAACTGACTCGGGCTCGGACATGTGCTCAGGCGCGGGTGCGAGGGCTCAGGTCGGTCACCCCGGCAGGCGGTAGACCCGCGGCGTGTTCGAGCACTTCGCAGAAGGCTTCGACGTGCGGTCCGAGCTCCAACGTCGTCGCCGTCCAGGAGGCACGCAGCTCGAGTTGATGCGCACGCGGCGGCCCGGAGATGTCTCCGTAGCGGACCGAAGTGGTGGCCGTTACGGTTCCGCCCAGTGCCGTGACGTGCTCGGCCCGCTGACCGAGCGCGTCGACCAGCCAGCTCCACGCGACCTCGGGCAGCAGTGGGTCCACGGCTTCGCTGGAGTCCAGATCGGCCTGAATGTAGGCCACCAGGCGCATCGTGCCGTCCCAGGCCTCGGCGCCTTCAGGGTCGTGCAGCAGGATCAGCCGACCGAACGCATCACCTTCGGAACGCTCCGGGATGATGGGTGTCTCCGGGTGTTTGACTTCGGCACCCAACGCGTAGCTGAACGGGGCCAGCCGCTGTGGCGGCCGGATCGGGCCCAGCTCGATCTCCGGGCGCACGGTGGTGGCATTCATGGCCGCCACCGCTTCACGGAATTGAGCCGGTTCGGCGGTGGTCACGGCGTTTGACGCTAGTCCATTTGGGCAGGTCTGGGCGCAGGCGCGCCGATCCTGCCTGCACGTTGTCCCTCGTCGTCTCGGCGACGAACCCGCTGATCCGGCATGGCAGCATGGGAGGCGATGAATACGCGTCGCGAGCTGCCTGATTCGCCGTACCTGGCCGCTGTCGCCGGCCGCAAGCCACACCGGTTGCCGGTCTGGATGATGCGGCAGGCGGGACGGTCGCTGCCCGAGTACCGAGCGCTTCGCGCCAAGACCACGATGATGCAGGCGTGTTTCGACTCCGACCTGATCACCGAGATCACGCTGCAGCCCGTGCGCCGGCACGGCGTCGACGCGGCGATCCTGTTCTCTGACATTGTTGTGCCGCTGCGGGCCGCGGGGATCGCGCTGGACATCGTCCCCGACGTCGGCCCGGTGATAGACCAACCGATCCGGACGCTCGAAGATGTCCACGCGATCGCGCCCCTGGAGCCCGAGCAGGTGCTGCCGGTGGCCACGGCGATCACCCAGCTGACCTCCGCGCTGGGCGAGGTCCCATTGATCGGCTTCGCGGGCGCTCCCTTCACGCTGGCCTCGTATCTCGTCGAGGGTGGGCCCAGCCGCAATCACGAACGCACCAAGGCGATGATGCTGGGCGAATCGGATACCTGGCATGCGCTCATGACGGCACTGACCGATGTGACCATCGCGTTCCTGCGGACCCAACTCGACGCGGGGGTCGACGCGATCCAGATGTTCGACTCCTGGGCCGGAACGCTTTCTCTCGCCGACTACCGCACCTATGTACTACCGCACAGCGCACGGGTATTCGAGACGCTGGCCGAGTTCGGAGTGCCTATGACGCACTTCGGTGTGGGCACCGCCGAGTTGCTCGGCGCGATGTCGGAGGTCGTGGCCGGACATGGCTCGCCCGCGGTCGTGGGTGTGGATTGGCGAACCTCGCTGGCCGATGCCGCGGTGCGGGTGCAGCGCGGCTGCGCGCTGCAGGGAAATCTCGATCCGGTGGTGCTGCTGGCGGGCTGGCCGGCTGTACAGCGTGCGGTGCGCGGCGTCGTGGAGGATGGCCGGCGTGCCGTGGCCGCGGGCGCGTCCGGGCATGTCTTCAACCTCGGGCACGGGGTTTTGCCCGGGACCGACCCCAAGGTGATCACCGATGCGGTGGCCCTGGTGCATGAGCTGTGACCGCCGTTAGCAACGCGCGGTATTGTGTTGTCGGAGGAGGCATTTCGGGCCTCGTAGCCGCATATCGGTTACGGGTGGCCGCTGGCCCGGAGGCAGTGATCACCCTGCTGGATCCGGCCGAGCGGCTCGGTGGATCGCTGCGCACGGAGCGGATCTGCGGCCATCCCGTAGACGTTGGCGCTGAAGCTTTCGTGGCGCGAAGGCCGGAAGTGCCCGCGCTGCTCGCCGAGTTGGGGCTGTCAGGCAGGCAGATTGGGACCAGCGGGGCGCGGCCCCTGATCTACAGCGAAGGCCGGCTCCATCCGCTGCCCGCGGAGACTGTCAACGGCATCCCGTCACGGCCGGACGCGCTGTCCGGTCTGGTGGACGACGCCACGATCCGATGGATGCTCGACGAACCGATGCGGCCGCTGCGCTGGGTTGCCGGGGCTGACCCAGCCGTCGCCGATGTCGTCGGAGAACGCTTTGGCGATCAGGTGGTGACCAGGTCGATCGATCCGCTCCTGTCCGGTGTGTACGCGGGTTCGGCGGCGACGATCGGGATCCGGGCGGCGGCGCCCACCGTCGCAGCGGCGCTGGACCGCGGGGCGCGCAGCCTGACGGAGGCGGTGCGCACGGCCCTGCCGCCACCACTGCAGGGTTCGGTGTTCGGTGCGATCGAGGGCGGATACACGGTGCTCGTCGATGAATTGGTGCGCCGCTCAGGCCTGCGCTGGGTCCGCGTCGGTGTCGATAGCCTCGCTCGTACCGCAGCAGGGTGGGAGCTCCTCGATGCCGCGGGAGGATGCTGGTCGGCCGACGCGGTGGTGCTTGCGGTGCCCGCGCCGCGGCTGCCGTCGCTCCTCGGTGAGCTGGCCCCGGGCAGCGCGGCGGCGGCTCGAAACATACCGGTCGCCTCCTCGGCGGTGGTGGCTCTGGGTTTGCCGGGCGGGACACCGCTTCCTGAGCAGTCCGGAGTGCTGGTGGCGGGCCGAGGACGGTTGCGGGCCAAGGCGATAACGTTATCGTCGCGCAAGTGGGGAAGGCGTGACAGCGTCGAAATGGTTCGGTTGTCGTTCGGACGGTACGGTGACTCCGCCGAATCCAGCGCCCCGCGCAGCGCCAGCGACGAGAAACTGCTGAGCTGGTCGGGGGAGGACCTCGCGACGCTGTTCGGGATCTCAGTGGAACCGGTGGGTTACCAGGTGGCGCGCTGGATTGACGCGATGCCGCAATACGGACCCGGGCACGCCGAGCTGGTCGCCGAGCTACGGGCCGGGCTGCCGCCGACGTTGGCGGTGGCGGGTGCTTATCTCGACGGTGTCGGGGTGCCGGCTTGTGTGGCGGCGGCGACGCGGGCGGCGGCATCGGTTCTGGGCGAGCGCAGTGACGGGGGATGAGACAGGGCGAGCGCAGCGACGGGGGATGAGACAGGGCGAGCGCAGCGACGGGGGATGAGACAGGGCGAGCGCAGCGACGGGGGATGAGACAGGGT
>JAHZIT010000171.1 GCA_022601275.1 Actinomycetes bacterium | reverse complement strand
GGGACAACAGGCGTCTCCAAAGCCGTCCGATGCACCCAGGGCCGCCTGGCGCGGATCGCTTACGCGGCGACCGACAAGTACGGCCACCGCCGCGACGACGTCGACTACTGTTGCATGCCGCTGTTTCACGGCAACGCCCTCATGGCACTATGGGCACCCGCGTTGGCCAACGGCGCCACGGTATGTCTGGCGCCGAAGTTCAGCGCGGCGGAATTTCTCCCGGACGTGCGGTATTTCGGTGCCACGTTCTTCACCTATGTCGGCAAGGCTCTCGGCTACCTGATGGCCACCCCCGAACAGCCCGACGATGCCGACAACACATTGACACGAGGTTTCGGCACCGAAGCCTCCCCAGGGGACCAGGCCGACTTCCGCCGACGGTTCGGTGCCGAACTCTACGAGGGCTACGGCTCCAGCGAGGGCGGTGCAGTGGCCGCCGCCGATCCCGCGGCCCCTGCCGGCGCGCTCGGGCGGCCGAGACACCCCGATGTGGCGATCGTCAACACGCTGACGCAAGAGCGTTGCCCAGCTGCAGTTCTCGATAGTAAGGGACGGGTGCTCAACCCTGATGAGGCCATCGGTGAGATCGTCGACCAGCGCGGAGCGCGCGAGTTCGAGGGTTACTACCGCAACGATGCCGCAGACGCCGAACGGGTTCGCAACGGCTGGTACTGGTCCGGTGACCTGGGGTACATCGACACCGAGGGTTTCCTGTACTTCGCCGGACGGCGCGGCGACTGGATCCGGGTGGACGGGGAGAACACCTCGGCGCTGAATATTGAGCACGTTGTCCGTCGCCACCCCGAAGTGATATCTGCCGCGGTCTATGCCGTGCCCGACCCGCGTTCAGGTGACCAGGTGATGGCAGCCGTCGAGGTCGCCGACCCTCAGAGCTTCGACATCCAGAAGTTCGCGGCGTTCCTGGCTGAGCAGGATGATCTGGGAACCAAGGGAATTCCACGGTTGATTCGAGTTTCCGCCAACCTTCCGGCGACTGGCTCGAACAAAGTACTCAAACGCGATCTTCAGGCGCAACGCTGGCACACCGACGAGCCTGTCTATCGCTGGGTGGGTCGCGGACGCCCGGACTACCAATTACTTACCGAAGGTGGCCGTCGCGCCCTGGACGCGGAGTTCGCCGAGCATGGAAGGAAGCAAGATGTCTGATACGGCGACCGAATGGGACGAGACCACCGATGTGCTGGTCGCCGGTTCGGGCGCAGGCGGAGTCACCGGGGCGTACACGGCCGCCCGGGAAGGCCTCGAGGTCGTCTTGGTCGAGGCCACCGAGAAGTTCGGCGGCACCACGGCGTACTCGGCCGGCGGCGGAATGTGGTTCCCCTGCAACCCAGTTTTACTGCGAGCCGGCACCGACGACAGCGTCGAGGACGCGCTGGAGTACTACACCTCAGTGGTCGGGGACCGCACCCCCCGGGCCCTTCAAGAAGCCTACGTTCGCGGTGGCGCACCGCTGGTCGAATACCTGGAGTCCGACGGACAGATCAAGTTCACGCTGCTGCCCTGGCCCGACTACTTCGGAAAAGCGCCGAAGGCGCGCGCCGACGGCATGCGGCACATCGCCGCAAAGCCCCTCAAGGTCGCGGCCGCACCCGATCTTCGCGAAATCGTTCGTGGTCCGCTGGATACCGACCGCCTCGGCCAGCCGACGCCCGGAGACTACTTCGTAGGCGGCCGAGCTCTGATTGCCCGATTCTTGATCGCGACGCGGAGGTTCCCCCACGCATCGGCACGGTTGAACACGACACTGGTCGAGCTCGTCGTCCAGGACGGCGCGGTCATCGGCGCCGTCGTCGAATCAGGCGGGCAGCGTAGCAGAATCCGGGCTCGGCGCGGAGTCCTGCTGGCTGCCGGCGGCTTCGAGCGCAACGACGAAATGCGAGCGAAGCACGGTGTGCCGGGAGTTTCGCGAGACACAATGGGACCGTGGGGCAATCGCGGTCTCGCGCACACGGCGGCGATGGCCGTGGGCGCCGACACCGACCTGATGGACCAAGCGTGGTGGTCACCGGGCTTGACCCATCCCGACGGTTCCTCCGCCTTCGCCCTGTGGTTCACCGGCGGGATATTCGTCGACGACTCGGGGAGGCGGTTCGTCAACGAGTCGGCGGCCTACGACAGACTGGGCCGAGATGTGTTGGCCGCCATCGCAGATGGGCGCGTCACATTGCCGTACTGGATGATCTACGACGACGCCAGCAAGGGCGCCGATGGGATTACGAGCGTTCCACCGGTCAAGGCGACCAACGTCTCGTTGGCCGATCCACAGGAGTACATCGCCGCCGGGTTATGGCGCACCGCGGACACTGTGGAGGAACTCGCCGCGAGCATCGGCGTCCCCCCGCAAAACTTGGTGGAGACGGTGGCGAGGTTCAACGAACTTGCCCGGCGCGGCAGCGACGACGACTTCGGCCGCGGAGACGAACCATATGACCGTGCGTTCTCCGGCGGCCGCCCCCCGCTCTATGCAATCGAGCAGGCGCCCTTTCATGCTGCCGCATTTGGGGTTTCGGATCTCGGCACCAAGGGCGGACTGCGCACCGATCAGGCAGCGCGGGTGCTCGACACGGCAGACAGGGTGATCCCGGGCCTGTACGCGGCGGGCAACACGATGGCAGCACCGAGCGGTACTGCCTACCCCGGCGGCGGGAACCCGATCGGCACCAGCATGGTCTTCAGCCATCTGGCCGTACTCGACATGGCAACAGCACGTGACGTGCAATCTCGGGCCGACGCCCGGTGATCAATTGGCAAACGAGGGGATAACGGCTTCGATCAGGTGCGGGCCAGACTCGGCGAATGCGTCGGCCAACGCGGCCGCGAACTCGCCGATGGTGGTGGCCCGCCGGGCGGGAACGCCCATGCCTTTGGCGATCTTGACAAAATCCATTGTCGGACTGCCTAGATCGAGCAACTCCAGCGCCCTGGGACCCGGTTCGTCCGCGCTGGCCGCGCCGACACGCTGCAACTCGATCCGCAGAATGTCGTATGCACCGTTGTTGAAGATCACCGTCGTCACGTCGAGGTTTTCGCGTGCCTGCGTCCACAGGGCCGAGATCGTGTACATAGCCGAACCGTCAGCCTGCAGCGATAGCACCGGCCGATCGGGGGCCGCGATCGCGGCGCCTACCGCAGCGGGAATTCCGTAGCCGATGGCGCCACCGGTCAGGGTCAACACATCGTGGACCGGAGCTCCCGCTGTCGCGGCGGCGAGTCCGACTCCCGCGGTGTTCGATTCGTCGACGATGATCGCGCCCTCGGGCAAAAGTGCGCCCACGACGGCGGTGACTGCGAAGGCGTTGAGAGGTCCCGCCGGCAGTTCAGGACGTGCCGGCGTGGCGACCGCGGGGGTGGTGCCGGCGGCAAGTTCATCAGCGAGACGCTCGAGTGCCGCCGCGGCACCGACATGCGCCGCGAGCAGGTGCACCTCGCAGCCCACCGGCACCAGGTCGCTGGTCTTGCCCGGATACGCGAAGAACGACACCGGGGACGTCGCGCCGACCAGGATGAGGTGCGCGGTATCAGCCAGCTGCGCTTCAGCGGCCTCGGCGAAATACGCCAACCGTTCGACCGCGGGTACACCCGCCCCACGCTCCAGCCGTGCCGGGAACGTCTCACACAGCACCCGGGCCCCGGTAGCCTCGGCGATGCGCGCAGCCGCAGCCAGACCCGGGTTTCGGGTCGCGTCGCCACCGACGAGAATCACCGTCGGCGCCCCGGAGCGTAGCGCAGCCAGCGCGGCGCGGCAGGCATCATCGTCAACGGCCGGCGATTGGGCCGCGGACACCGCGGGTGCGGCGCCCGCCCCGGCGGTCCAGGACACATCGGCGGGCAGGATCAAGGTCGATACCACGCCGGCACGACTGGCGGCGACGGCGTCGGTAGCGTCGGCTGCTACGTCTTCGGCGCGCTCGGTGCGGCGCAACCACCCGGACACGGTGCCGGCCAGCGCATCGATGTCGGATTCCAGCGGGGCATCGTATTTCTTGTGATACGTCGCGTGATCACCGACGACGACGACCATTCCGGTGTGGGCCCGGCGCGCGTTGTGCAGGTTCGCCAGACCATTACCCAGTCCGGGACCCAAATGCAGCAGCGCTGCGGCGGGATTGTCGGCCATCCGTGCGTAACCATCGGCGGCGCCGGTGGCCACGCCCTCGAACAACGTCAGCACGGCGCGCATCTGCGGCACGGCGTCCAGCGCGGCGACGAAATGCATCTCCGAAGTGCCGGGGTTGGCGAAACACACGTCGACGCCGTTGGCGACCAGGGTCGTGAGAAGAGTGCGAGCGCCGTTCACGCTGCGTCCTGGTCGATTGCGCTGAATACGCGTCTGGCGTTGTCGTG
>JAHZIT010000021.1 GCA_022601275.1 Actinomycetes bacterium | reverse complement strand
CGGGTCGCCGTCGACGAGGATCAGGTCGGCGATGGCGCCCTCGGCGACGACACCGAGGCGGCCGGGGTAAGGGTTGCGCGGTCCGGACATCGCCAACAGCTCCGCGTTGCGGATCGTGGCCTGTTGGAGCGCCTCTGCGGGTGTGTACCAGCGGGTGAGTTTGGCCAGTTGGGCACCATGTCGGCTGCCCAGTTCAGTGTCGAAAAGATTGTCGGTTCCGAACGCGACCTTGACTTTGTGTTTTCTTGCGAGGCGGTAGGCCAGGTCTGTGCCGGCAGCCACCTGTAGGAACTTGGCTCGGTTCGCCGGTGGCAGCGGCGCAGTGTCCTCGTCGTCGAGAAACGGCTGTAGGCACCACCAGATGTCTTGCTCGGCGAGCAGCGCCACCGTGTCTTCGTCGATGAGGTGGCCGTGTTCGATGCAGCGGACTCCGGCCGCGACGGCGGTCCGGATTGCGCGGGGGGTGTAGGCGTGCACGGTGACGTAGGTGCCCCAGTTCTCGGCCGCCTGCACCGCGGCCCGCATTTCTGCTTCGGTGTACTGGGTGACGTCGATCGGATCAAATGCTGAGCCACAACCGCCACCGGCCATGAGCTTGAGCTGCGATGCGCCGCGGCGCAACATTTCGCGTGCGCCGCGGAGCACCTCGGTTTCGCCGTCGGCGATGACTGCGGCACCGATGATTTCGGTGTAACTCAGCTGCCCGGCCACCCCGCGAGGTGCTTCGTTGAGTAGCCGGAAGTCGCCGTGGCCGCCGGTCTGGGAGATGAAGCCGCCACAGGGGTAGATGCGCGGTCCCAAGATCGCGCCTTCGTCGATGGCCTGTTTGATACCCAAGACCGGACCGCCGAGATCGCGGACCGTGGTGAATCCGCGTAATAGCGTTTTCCGGGCGCCGGCTACCGCACTGGCAAATAGGTAGCCGAGCTCTCTGAGCTGCGCAACGTCGGCCGGGACAGCGGTAAAAGCCGTATGCCAGTGCGCGTCGATCAGCCCCGGGATCAGCGTCTTGCCAGTGCCGTCGATCTCGACTTCGGCTGCGAACTCGGTAGAGCCCGCTGGTGTCAGCGACGTGATCAACCCGTCCCGGACGGCGACGTCCATCGGTCCGTCGATCAGGGCTGCCACGCTGTCGAACACATTCACGCTACGGATAGCCAGCGGCGGGGATGTCAGTTTGCGCCCCCTCATCTCGGCTGCAGCGCACATCCGCTGCAGTCGGTTTTCACCCAACTAACCAGCCTTATCGGTGAAAACCCGTCCATTCGGGAATACTCACGGTATCGGGTCGACGCACACTCATCGGGGCTATTCAGTTCCGAGCGGGTCAGCCGATCCATCCAGTCTGCTCCCCAGTGCTTCGACGGCGGACTCGATGGACTCCGTGCCGCGCTGGTCGCTGCGTTCGTAGGCCAGGGCCGCCTGGTGGAGGAGCTCTGCCAGGGTCTCAGCACTGCTCTGGGTGACACTGATGGACGCAAGGCGGGCTCCGAGTGCGGCGGTCAACGCGGCATTGACACCCGATGCGATGGTCCCGTGCGACACAGCGACCTCGGCGGACGCAGGTGCGCTGGAAGTGAGGTGCCCGAGCCCGGCGGCCACCCGCGTGTGGATGTCGCCGAGGGTGCGCACGCCATCGGTGTTTACTGCGAGCGGTTCGGCCATCCGGTGCCTCCAAAATGTGTCTCGGTCGATTCTAACGCCGCAGCTCAGTGTCCTTTCGCAGCAGTGTCTTGACCATGTCGCCGTTCTGCCGGCCAGTTCAGGCTTCGCCCCGCGCAGCCGACAGCGCCGACCGGCCGAATGCGCAGTCGACCTCACCGGACAGCCGGGCCAGAGTCTCGGTTCCCCGCGGATCCCCCAGTTGGACTGCGTTGGCCGCGGCCCGCAGTGCTATGGCGCTCTGGGCGCCACGTTCGGCGGCCCTGATCGCGTCTCGGGCCGCGGCGATGGCGCCGTGCGTGTCGGATCGCGATGCCATCGTCCACGCTCGGGCAAGCGCCAGTTCCGGGGCGAACAGCATCGATTTCAACCCGTGCCGGGATTCCGCGCGGCCCAGCGCTCTTCCTGCCTCGACCGGCTGGCCGAGGCGGCCCAGTGCCTGTGCCAGCAGCATCCACGCCAACGGGCCCCACGAATAACCGGTCGGCGACAGCGTCGTCGCAACGCTTCGCAGCAGTGCTACGGCACGGTGCAGATCACCTATGGCGATCAACACGTCCGCCACCAGCACCTCGCCGATCGAGCGGCCTGGTTGCTGTCGCTGGGCGAAATCGGTGAGCCGCCGTGCCAGCGCGAGCGCCTGCTCAGGTTGACCCGTCATCACCATTGCTGTCGTCTGACCGAACCCACTGGTGAAACGCAGCAACCCCGGATGCCCGGCGGACAGTGCTTGTTCGGCCAGAGCATCCACGTCATTGAAGTGGCCCATCCGCGCCGAACTCAGCGCGGCAGCCGATGCGGCCCAGCCGATTGCGGTGTCGTCGGCGCTCGATGATCCCAGGACCTCGTCTGCGACCTCCTTCGCCCGGTTGAGGTTCCCGGCGTTCATCGCGAAGGTTGCAGACAACGCGTCCAGCGTGGTCAGTGCCGCGGGGGAGGACACCTTGCCGCGGGTGGACCGCAGGAAGGCGGTGGCGCGCTCCGGCTGAGACAGCATCCAGAACTGGTTGGCCGCCGTCAGCAGTGCCCAGGCCATCAGTTGGTCTTCGGTCAGCGTTGTCGGATCGATCTTCGCCAGCACCGCGTCGGCTTCCCGGCCGCGACCTTGCCACGCCAATGCGTATCCGACGACGAGGCGGGTGTCCAGATCCGGTTCCCGCGCGAGTGCGGCCTGCCCGAGCCGTTCGCTGAGCTCCAGATCACCCAGCCGCAGCGCTTCCTGGGCGGCGGCACAGACATCGGGCACCGGCTGGGGAACGTCACTGCCACTTGCCAGTACAGCCAGGCGCAGCCGCCCCACGACACCATCATCACCGGATGCTTGCAGGCGTCCGACCATTGCCGTGCGGAGCCGCCGCAGGTCCGGCCCACCGAGGGCGCCGAGAACGGCGTCGACGAACAGCGGATGCGCGGGGCGCAGTCCGTCTTCCGTTGCGACGACCGCCCCACAGCGTGCGGCCTCGTCGACGGCGTCGTTCCCGGCCAGCGCCAACGCGTCGACGCTGGGCAGCGGGTCGGTGACAGCCAAGAGCTCCAGCACCCGGTGCGCTGCCGCGGGCAGCGCCTCGACGAACTCATCGACCTGCGCCATCAGCCGGCTGTCGTCGTGTCCCGGTGGTTCGAGGTCGATCCGAGTCACCAGTGCGTCCTGCCACAACGCCGAGATTTCAGGGGGTACCCCAGATCTGCCGACCGTAGCGGTGACCAGCATTCGGACCCTGCCGCTGACCGCCAGTTGATAGACCAGCGCGGCGGACAGCGAATCCAGTAGGTGAGCGTCGTCGATGACCAGCAGCCGACCGTCACCGAGCGCGTCGCGTGCGAACCGAAGCACTGCGGCGGTCTTGCCCGTTTCGGGCACTTCCAGCAGCCGCTCGAACGCGGCGAACGGGATCGCCGCCCCTGACGCCGTTGCGCGCACCCAGTCGACACGCGGGAAGGCCGGGCCCAGCCGTTCGGCCGCTTCCCGCGCCAGCGTTCTCTTTCCCACTCCCGCCGGGCCGATCAGCACCGCGCCCGAACGGGTGTTCACACCCAGTTGAAGCTGGTCGAACGCCGGGTCGTGGGCTGCGGTCACCCAGTTGACAGGCGCCGGCACGGGCGGGGGCACAGGCACGGAGTAAGCCTAATGGGGTCTATGGCTACCTTTGAGCTCGTGTCCCAAGAACCCGAACGTCAATGGGCAGTCTGCGTCTACTGCGCCGCCGGGCCGCGGCACCCGGAGTTATTGGACCTAGCGCGCCAGATTGGGCAGGCGATTGCTCGCAAGGGCTGGACGCTGGTTTCCGGTGGCGGCAATGTCTCGGCGATGGGCGCCCTGGCCGGTGCGGCCCGCGCCGACGGCGGGCACACCGTTGGGGTTATTCCCAAGGCACTTGTCCATCGCGAGGTCGCCGACACCGAGGCGGATGAGCTGGTCGTCACCGACACGATGCGGGAACGCAAGCAGGTGATGGAAGACCGCGCTGACGCATTCATCGCGCTGCCCGGTGGGATCGGCACGCTCGAGGAGTTCTTCGAAGCCTGGACCGCGGGTTATCTGGGTATGCACTCCAAGCCGGTCGTAATGCTCGACCCGTTCGGGCACTACCGCGGCCTGCTGGATTGGCTGGGCGAACTGGTCGACAGTGGCTACGTCGCCGAAGACGCGTTGGGCAGGCTCGTCGTCGTCGGCGACGTCGAGGCCGCTCTGTCCGCTTGCGCACCGCTGCATTGACCGATGTCACCAGCAACTAGGGTGACCGTCGAACCGATAAAGCCGAGGAACTACGTCATATGCCCGACGAGCGCTTGCGCCTGGGTATTGCACACACCCAAAGGGTGGGGGGAGAGCCGAAATGACGGAGAAATCCGGAACTCGCACTAGCGTCGGATGGTTCGACATCGCCGGTCAGCTGCCTGGTTTGCTGATGGATGCGCCAACGATCCTGCGCGGGGTCGCCACCGGGTTCCTCGCCCGTCCGTCGGCCAAGACGTCCATCGGCAAGGTCTTCCAGGACCGCGCCGCCCGCTATGCCGACAAGACGTTCCTTAAGTTCGAGGACCGCGAGATTACCTACGGCGAGGCCAACGAGACCGTCAACCGTTACGCCGCAGTGCTGGCCACCCGCGGTGTCGGCCACGGTGATGTCGTCGGCATCATGCTGCGCAACTCACCCGAAGCCATCCTGGTCATGCTGGCGGCAGTCAAGTGCGGCGCGATCTCGGGAATGCTCAACTACAACCAGCGTGACGCAGTGCTCAAGCACAGCCTCGGACTCTTGTCGGCCACGGCGGTCGTCGCCGACACCGAGTTCGTGGATGCCATTGGCGACTCCGGTGCCGACACCGACGGACTGATGACCCTCGACGAGCTCACCCGGCTGGCGGCGACCGCGCCCGCGAAGAACCCGTCGACCGCCTCGGCAGTGCTGGCCAAGGACAAGGCGTTCTACATCTTCACCTCAGGCACCACCGGTATGCCCAAGGCCAGCGTGATGACCCACTACCGATGGTTGCGGGCGCTTGCTGGCTTCGGTGGTCTGGGCTTACGCCTGAACAGCAGTGACACGCTGTATTGCTGCCTGCCGCTCTACCACAACAACGCGTTGACGGTGGCGCTGTCGTCGGTGTTGAGTTCTGGCGCCACGCTGGCGCTGGGTAAGTCTTTCTCGGCGTCGAGATTCTGGGACGACATCATTCGCTACGACGCCACCGCGTTCGTCTACATCGGCGAGGTCTGTACCTACCTGCTCGGCCAGCCGGCGAAGGAAACCGACCGCAAACACCGCGTGCGTGTCATCGTGGGCAACGGTCTGCGCCCAGCCATCTGGGATGACTTCACTGATCGATTCGGCATCGACAGGGTCTGCGAATTCTATTCTGCCAGCGAGGGCAACACAGCGTTCGTCAACGTGCTGAACGTGGACAAGACCACCGGCATCTGCCCGACCCCGGTCGCGTTCGTCGAATACAACGAGTCCGGCGAGCCGGTGCGGGACAAGGACGGTCGAGTCCGCAAAGTCAAGAATGGTGAGCCGGGTCTGCTGTTGTCCAAGATCAGCAACTTCCAGCCGTTCGACGGTTATACCGATCAGAAGGAGTCGGAGAAGAAGTTGGTTCGTGACGCCTTCAAGGAGGGCGACGCCTGGTTCAACACCGGCGACCTGATGCGCTCGCAGGGCTTTGGGCACGCGGCCTTCACCGACCGGCTCGGCGATACCTTCCGCTGGAAGGGCGAGAACGTGGCGACCACGGAGGTCGAGGCAGCCGTCTCCAGAGACCCGCAGGTCGAGGAGTGCACTGTGTTCGGCGTTGAGGTACCCCACACCGGCGGCAAGGCGGGAATGGTTGCGATCCAGCTCAACGACGGCGCGGAGTTCGACGGAAAGCAGCTCGCCAAGTCGGTATACGACAAGCTGCCGGGCTACGCGATACCCCTGTTCGTTCGGTTGGTCGAAGAGCTGGCACACACCTCGACCTTCAAGAGCCAGAAGGGCGATCTGCGCAAACAGGGTTACGGGGCCAGCAGCGGCGAAGAGGCCGACGAAGCCAAGATCGAGGACCCGATCTACGTGCTGTCGGGTAGAAGCGAAGGCTACGTGCCGTTTTACGACGAGTACCCGGCCGACGTCGCGGCCGGCAAGAAACCCAAGTAGCGAGTTCGGCGTGGAAATCTACGCTGAGCGCTGAAAAACACGCCGAAATCGCTGGCCCGTAGCCTTGAGGGTGTGCAGTCGACGTTTTTGGGGCGCCCGGTGGCCGGGGACCGCGCGCTGATCATGGCGATCGTGAACCGAACGCCGGACTCCTTCTACGACCGCGGCGCGACTTTCACCGACGATTCGGCCAAGCGGGCGGCGCACCGGGTGATCGGCGAGGGCGCGGACATCGTCGACGTGGGCGGTGTGAAGGCTGGGCCGGGCAGCATCGTGGATGTTGCCGAGGAGGTCACTCGCGTGGTGCCCTTTGTCGAATGGCTCCGGGACACCTTTCCCGACCAGCTGATCAGCGTCGACACCTGGCGCGCCGAGGTGGCGAAACAGGCCTGCACGGCCGGGGCGGATCTGATCAATGACACCTGGAGCGGAGCGGATCCAGACCTTGCGGGCGTAGCTGCCGAGTTCGGTGCCGGGTTGGGGTGCTCGCACACCGGCGGCGCGGTGCCGCGGACGCGACCGTTTCGGGTCAACTACGGGGTCTCCGAGCGGGGAGTGGTCGACGACGTCATCGCCGAGGTGACCGCTGCCGCGGAGCGCGCAATAGCCCTAGGCGTGCGGCGCGATGGCATCTTGATCGATCCGACGCATGATTTCGGCAAGAACACCTACCACGGCCTCAGTTTATTGCGGCACGTAGAAGACCTTGTAAAAACTGGATGGCCCGTCCTGATGGCACTGAGCAACAAAGATTTCGTCGGGGAGACTCTGGGTGTGGAGCTGAACGAACGTTTGGAGGGCACCCTGGCGGCCACCGCGCTGGCCGCCGCGAACGGAGCTGCGATGTTCCGGGTGCATGAGGTCGGATCCACCCGACGCGTGCTCGAAATGGTCGCGTCGATCCAGGGCGCGCGGCCGCCAACGCGCACGGTAAGGGGACTGGCATGACTGTGTTGTCTGATCGGGTGACAGATCTGGCCCCAGAAGGTGTGGCCGAACATCGCTGGCTCACCGACCGCAGCTGGAGCCGTCCGCATTGGACGGTCGCCGAACTCGAGGCCGCCAAGGCAGGTCGCACCGTGTCGGTGGTGCTGCCCGCGCTGAACGAGGAGGAGACGGTCGCCGGCGTCATCGAGACGATCACGCCACTTCTCGGCGGTCTGGTCGACGAACTGGTCGTGCTCGATTCGGGTTCCACCGACGACACCGAGATCCGCGCGCTCGCAGCCGGGGCCCGCGTCGTCAGCCGCGAAGTCGCGCTGCCCGAAGTCGCGCCGCAGAACGGTAAGGGCGAGGTGTTGTGGAGGTCGCTGGCCGCCACAACGGGCGACTTCGTCGTCTTCGTCGACTCTGACCTGATCGATCCCGATCCGATGTTCGTGCCGAAGCTGTTGGGCCCGCTGCTGACCACCGAGGGTGTTCACCTGGTCAAGGGTTTCTACCGACGGCCGCTCAAGATCAGCGGCAGCGAGGACGCCAGCGGGGGCGGCCGCGTCACCGAGCTGGTGGCCCGCCCGTTGCTGGGGGCCCTGCGACCTGAGTTGATGTGCGTCTACCAGCCTCTCGGCGGAGAGTACGCGGGAACGCGGGAGCTACTGACCGCGGTTCCCTTCGCCCCGGGGTACGGCGTCGAGATCGGTCTGCTGATCGACGCCTACGATCGATTGGGTCTCGACGCCCTTGCCCAGGTGAACCTTGGGGTGCGTACCCACCGCAACCGGCCGCTGACCGAGCTCGCCTCGATGAGTAGGCAGGTCATCGCCACCCTGCTGTCCCGTTGCGGCATCGCGGACTCCGGTGTCGGACTCACACAGTTCTTCGCCGACGGCGAGGACTACACCCCGCGCATCTCGACAGTATCCCTTCAAGACCGCCCGCCGATGATCACGCTGCGCCCGGCTTGAGTTCTGGCTCCTGACCGCTGACACCGCGACCATAGGGGTTGCCTGATACCTCGGCTTCGGATTGTCGCCCACGTCGGGCAATATCGAAGGGTGTCTCTAGTTCTGCTGTACCTCGGGGTTCTCGTGTTGGTCGGTGTGGTGTTGTTCGGCGTCGGCAGCGCCCTGTTCGGCCGCGGCGAGGTGTTGCCCGCGCTGCCGCGGGCCACCACGGCGACCGTGTTACCGGCCTCCGGGGTAACCGGTGCCGACGTCGATGCGGTGAAGTTCACCCAGACCCTGCGCGGCTACAAGACCAGCGAGGTCGACTGGGTCCTTGACCGGCTGGGACAGGAACTCGACCTGCTCCGTGGTGAGCTTGCGGTGGTACGCGGCGCCTACGGACTGATGGAACCCGCCGTCCACGAGGGAGCTGAGGGTGAGCATGTGCTGCCGCCCGACAGCCCGCGGGACGAATTGTGACGGTTGCTTCGGCTGATGGCCGGATTCGATGTGGGTGGATCGACCGATCACGTTTGTCGCCAGACGATTTCGAGCTGTACTGCGGCTATCACGACAATGAATGGGGTCGCCCGGTGCGGGGTTCGGCCGCGCTGTTCGAGCGGGTCAGCCTGGAAGCCTTCCAGAGCGGGCTGTCGTGGCTGATAGTCCTGCGAAAGCGGGATAACTTCCGCAGCGCTTTCGACGCGTTCGAGGTAGAGCGCGTGGCGCGCTATTCCGAGCAGGATGTCGAGCGACTGATGGCCGACGCGGGAATCGTGCGCAATCGCGCCAAGATCGAGGCCACGATCGCCAACGCCCGAACTGTCGCCGACATGGCCGACGGTGGCGTCGACCTGGGGGAACTGCTGTGGTCGTTCGCGCCGCAGGATCGGGTCACCCGCGCCAGGCCTACCAGCCTCTCGCAGGTTGCGGCGATGAGTCCGGAATCCACGGCCATGGCCAAGGAACTCAAGCGGCGCGGATTTCGATTCGTCGGACCAACGACGGCCTATGCGTTGATGCAGGCCACCGGCATGGTCGACGACCACGTCGCCAACTGCTGGGTTCCGCGCATCTCCGCGTAGCGGTGCGGGGAGAAGGTGGCCGGTAGCTGGCAGATGCGGTCCGCGGGGTCGGCGGCCCCGGCGGTGCTCCGAAACCGGCGATTCTGGCGGGGTCTTCCGAGTGATCCGGGCGACCATCTGCGCGGCCGTCTGAGGGGCCATAGCAGGGTCTTTGCACACACGGTGGTTCGCATAGGGAACAATGGAGTCCTGTAGCAGTTCAAGGCCGGGTGCTGTCTGTGTTCCTCGCAGAGTTGGGCAGACCCGGCTCGTACCGACAGACCGGGCCCAGACGGGCACGCCCATGCGGAGGGAGCACTCGATGGCGGCGATGAAGCCCCGGACCGGAGACGGTCCACTGGAAGCGACGAAGGAGGGGCGGGGCATCGTGATGCGGGTACCACTGGAAGGTGGAGGCCGACTCGTCGTCGAACTCACCCCCGACGAAGCCGCCGCGCTGGGCGACGAGCTCAAGGCCGTCACAAGCTAGCGATTTCGACGCAAACGGCCGCGGCCACCGCGGCCGCTGGTTGCACTCTGGTCAGGGCGAGACGCTGCGATAAACCTCCGCCGTTTGCTCGGCGATGCGGGACCAGGAGAACTCCTCGACACACCGCTGTCGACCTGCCGCGCCGAGCTGGTGAGCCCTTCCCGGGTCCGCGACAAGAGCGTTGACCCCGTAAGCGAGTTCCCGCTCGAAGGACGCTGTGTCGTTTGGGTTGTAGTGGACGAGTAGGCCTGTCTGCTGGTCGGCGACCACCTCGGGGATTCCGCCGACATCGGAGGCCACCACCGCCGTCCCGCATGCCATTGCCTCAAGGTTCACGATTCCCAGTGGCTCGTACACCGATGGGCAGATGAAAGCGGTTGCGGAAGAGAGGATTTCGCTGATCTTCCGGGTTGGAAGCATCTCGCGTACCCAGAACACCCCGGTGCGCGCCCGGGACAGCTCGTGGACTGCCGCGGTAACCTCTGCCGCGATCTCAGGGGTATCCGGAGCTCCCGCACACAGCACCAGTTGGACGCCGGGAGCGAAATGGTGGGCCGCCGCCAACAGGTGGGGCACCCCCTTCTGTCGGGTGATCCTGCCGACAAAGGCGACGATCGGATGCGTGGGGTCCACGCCGAGTTCCTCGAGGATGGAATCACCTGCCGCCGGTTGGACCGGATGCCACCGGTCGGTGTCGATGCCGTTCTTGACGACGTGCACGCGGTCGGGATCCAATCTCGGGTAGGCGCCCAGCACGTCGCTCCGCATTCCGGAGCTGACGGCGATCACGGCATCGGCGGACTCGATCGCGGTGCGCTCCACCCATGAAGAAACGCGGTAGCCGCCGCCCAGTTGTTCGGCCTTCCACGGCCGCATGGGTTCCAGTGAATGTGCGGTGAGTACGTGTGGCACGTCGTACAGCAGGGCAGCCAGGTGCCCGGCCATTCCGGTGTACCAGGTATGCGAATGTACGACCGTGGCGTCGCCGGCTGCATTGACCATGTTGAGGTCGGCGGACAGCGTCGATAGCGCCGGGTTGGCGCCCTGCAGGGCTGGGTCGGGTCGGGCGACTGTGACGCCCGGCCGTGGCGCACCCATGCAATGCACGTCAACGTCGCAGAGATGCCGCAGCTGCGCGACGAGCTCGGTGACGTGAACGCCTGCCCCGCCGTAGATCTCGGGTGGGTATTCCCGCGTCATCATCGCCACCCGCATGCAGTGACCGTATCCGACAGCACGACTCGCTGCGCTGCATCACCAATTGTCTTGATGGACAGTCCGAGAACGGCCGCCAATAGCGCGAATGGCTGGCCGCGGTCCTGGCGTCCCGATAGGTTTGCAGTATGTGGGAAGCGCCGCACGTGTTGGGCATCGTCCTGGCCGGGGGAGAGGGTAAGCGGCTGTATCCGTTGACGGCTGACCGGGCAAAACCCGCGGTACCCTTCGGCGGCGCCTACCGGCTCATCGATTTCGTGCTCTCAAATCTTGTCAACGCCCGGTTTCTGCGAATTTGTGTTCTTACCCAATATAAGTCGCACTCGCTGGACCGTCACATTTCGCAGAACTGGCGGCTGTCGGGGCTTGCCGGGGAGTACATCACCCCGGTTCCCGCTCAACAGCGACTCGGCCCGCGGTGGTACACCGGTTCGGCCGACGCCATCTACCAGTCGATGAACTTGATCCATGACGAGGACCCCGACTTCATTGTGATCTTCGGTGCCGACCACGTCTACCGGATGGATCCCGAGCAGATGCTTGCACACCACATCGAAAGTGGTGCCGGCGCGACAGTCGCCGGGATCCGGGCGCCGCGCGCAGAGGCCAGCGCGTTCGGCTGCATCGATGCCGACGAGTCCGGCCGTATCCGGTCGTTCGTCGAAAAGCCGGCCGACCCGCCGGGCACCCCGGACGATCCCGAGCAGACATTCGTGTCGATGGGCAACTACATCTTCACCACCAAGGTGCTGATCGACGCCATCCGCGCCGATGCCGACGACGAAGGCTCCGACCATGACATGGGGGGCGACATCATTCCGCGGCTGGTGTCCGAGGGGATCGCATCGGTCTACGATTTCAAGGCCAACGAGGTGCCCGGCGCCACCGAACGCGACCACGGCTACTGGCGCGACGTAGGAACGCTGGATGCCTTCTACGACGCGCACATGGACCTGGTGTCGGTGCACCCGGTGTTCAACCTCTACAACAAGCGTTGGCCGATCCGTGGCAGCTCGGAGAACCTGGCGCCGGCGAAGTTCGTCAACGGCGGATCCGCCCAGGAGTCAGTGGTCGGTGCTGGCAGCATCATTTCGGCTGCGTCGGTGCGCAATTCCGTGCTGTCGTCCAACGTCGCCGTCGAGGACGAAGCGATTGTCGAGGGCAGCGTGATCATGCCCGGGGTCCGCATTGGGCGCGGGGCCGTGGTTCGCCACGCGATCCTGGACAAGAACGTGGTGGTGGCCCCCGGCGAGACGATAGGGGTCGATCTGGACCGGGACCGCGAGCGGTTCTCTATCAGCGCCGGCGGTGTGGTCGCCGTCGGCAAGGGCGTTTGGGTCTAAGCCCGAGCGGATATTCGCGGGCAAGTGGTTCAGTCGCGCGCGGCGGCCAGCAGTCCGTCGCCGAGCGGAATGAGCACCGGCGTCAGCCGCTCGTCCTCGGCGATGATCCGCGCCGCCTCACGCACCGCACTCACCTCGTTGTCTTTGGCGGCCGCATCTCCGGCCCGGCCGCCGAGCGCCGCCCGATGCACAATGATCGCGCCACCTGGGCGGAGCAGCCGTACGCCCTCGTTGACGAATTGCGGTTGGTCGGCCGGGTCGGCGTCGATGAACACAAGGTCGTAGGACTCGTCGGCCAGCCGGGTGAGCACTTCCTGGGCGCGACCGCTGATCAGCCTGGTTCGTCCCGGTCCCGCGCCCGCCTCCGAATATGCCTGCTTGGCGATGTGCTGATGTTCGGGTTCGACGTCGATCGTCGTCAAGACTCCGTCTTCGCGCATCCCCGACAACAACCACAGGCCGCTGACCCCGGCGCCGGTGCCCACCTCGACGACCGCTTTCGCGCCCGTCAGCTTGGCCAGGACGCAGAGCAGCGCACCGACTGCCGGCGTTACCGCACCCGCGCCGATGTCCACCGCGCGCTCCCGGGCCGCAGCGACGATGGCGTCCTCGGAGATCGAGTGTTCGGCATGGGCGACGATCGCCTCGGCCTGACTCACCCTCGTACCGGAATCGCCGGAGCCACCTTCGGGCTCGTCGGTGCTGGCCATGCCCCGCAGCGTAGAGCGAAGCGCGGGTTGGGGTGCTGCGACACGCCCGCTCCGCGGTCCGCGAATCCGGGCGTTGTGACCATTGTTTTCGCTGGTCGAGAAATGGTTGGCGATCTTTCTCAGGAAATGCACAGTTTGTTCATATGTCGGGCACACCAGCACAGGGGACGGTGATCCCATGACAGACGGCGCGATGAGCGTGCGCAGCGAATCCCTGCGCCCCGGGGACCGCCCTGGGAAGAAAGCCACGCTGCGCTGTGTTGTAGAAGCCAATGCGCCCTCAACCGATGGCGGCAGCCGTTACGACCTGGAGGATCCGACGAACACCACTCATGCGCCCGGCCCCGTCAACACCGGTAACACGCCGGCGTCTCCGGTTTCCATGGCACACCTCGAGCAGTACACCGATGCCGAGTGGGTGGAGCCGGCCGACGAGTTGACCGGCACCGCGGTGTTCGACGCCACGGGCGACAAGGCGGCGATGCCCAGTTGGGATGACCTCGTCCGCCAGCACGCTGACCGGGTCTACCGCCTCGCCTACCGTCTGTCCGGTAGCCGGCATGACGCAGAGGATCTGACTCAGGAAACGTTCATTCGCGTGTTCCGATCGGTGAAGAATTACCAGCCCGGCACCTTCGAAGGCTGGTTGCACCGCATCACGACCAACTTGTTCCTCGATATGGTTCGGCGTCGCGGCCGGATTCGGATGGAAGCCCTGCCCGAGGATTACGACCGGGTGCCGGCAGACGAACCGAACCCCGAGCAGATCTACCACGACTCGCGACTGGGCCCCGATCTTCAGGCCGCTCTCGATTCACTCGCGCCGGAGTTCCGCGCCGCCGTGGTGCTGTGCGACATCGAAGGCCTGTCCTACGAGGAGATCGGGGCGACTCTCGGCGTCAAGCTGGGCACGGTGCGCAGCCGCATCCACCGCGGCCGCCAAGCGCTGCGTGATCACCTGGCGCGTCATTCGGATATGGGCATGGTCGAGGGATTTAGTGACGGGGCCAAATCTGCCTGACGTTGACGCGTTACCCCGCGACATGTCGCGCTACATTCGAAGTAGCACGACATGACTCGAGTCGAGAGGAACTGGGTGATGGCTGATCCCGGACACGCTTTCCGTCGTGCATTCTCCTGGCTTCCCTCGCAGTTTGCCTCGCAAAGCGAGGGACCGGTCGGCCCACGTCAATTTGGTTCCACCGAGCACCTGTCGACGGAGGCGGTCGCCGCCTTCGCCGACGGCGAGCTGCGCATGACAGCACACCTGCGCGCCGCTCACCACCTCTCGCTGTGTCCCGAATGTGCACTGGAGGTCGACGCACAGCGTCAGGCACGGTCGGCGTTGCGCGATTCCTGCCCCGTGGCGATGCCGACTTCCCTGCTGGGACTGTTGTCCCAGATCCCGGATCGTGCCCCGGACGAAGCTCCGGAGCCGGCCGAAGCGCCGCCGTTCGGTGACGGGGCGCCACGCGCCCGTCGCAAACGTCGGTAGGGTGGAAGCTGAAACGAACCGGCGCCGAGCAGCGCGGTTCTGTCGTCGATTGCCTGCGCCTCGACTGAGGGCATGGCAGAGGGTATCGAGAAGGGCGTTGAACGGGTGACCAATCTGGACCAGTCCGGCCGGGAGCGTCTTGAGCCGCGTCCCCTCTCGCGTCCGCCCGTCGACCCGGCAGCCAAGCGTGCGTTCGGCAGGCCCGCCGGTGTGGAGGGTTCCTTCACCGGTGCCGACCGTGGCCGCGATCAGGGGGAGTTCACCCCGAGGAACCAGCCGCCCGATCCCGTGCTGGCCGAGGCGTTCGGGCGTGCCAATCCCGGTGGCGAATCGCTGCAGCGGCATCCGGCCGATGCCGGTGCGCTCGCTGCGGATCGCGGTGAGGATGCTGACCAAGTTGACGATCCGTGGCGCAGTCCGGGTTCGCCGGTGACATTGGGGACCCCGGCGTTCACGCCGGCCGCCCCGGCGCCGACCACAGTTGTTCCCGGCAAGCTGGGCGTTCGCGATGTGCTGTTCGGTGGCAGGGTGTCGTTCGTCGCGCTGGCGGTGCTCGGCATCGTCGCGCTGGTCCTTGGCGTCACCGGTGGCTTGGTGGGGCGCAAGACCGCCGAGGTCGTCGAAGCATTCACCACCTCGAAGGTGACTCTGGAAACCAGCGACAGACCCGATCTTCCTCCAGGTCGGTTCACTGAAGTAGCTGCTGCGGTCGCGGATTCGGTGGTCACCATCGAGGCTTCCAGCGACAACGAAGGCGCTCAGGGGTCCGGAGTCGTCATCGACGGACGCGGCTACGTCGTCACCAACAACCACGTGATCTCCGAGGCCGCCACCAACCCGGCCAAATTCAAGTTGGCGGTGGTTTTCAACGACGGCACGGAGGTTCCGGCGAACCTGGTCGGCCGCGATCCCAAGACCGACTTGGCGGTGCTCAAGGTCGACAACGTCGACAACCTGGTTGTCGCGCGGTTGGGGGATTCCGAGAAACTTCAGGTCGGCGAAGAAGTGATCGCCGCGGGCGCACCGCTGGGACTGCGCAGCACCGTCACCACCGGCATAATCAGCGCGCTGAACCGTCCCATACCGCTGTCAGGTGACGGCTCCGACACCGACACGGTCATCGACGGTGTGCAGACCGACGCGTCGATCAACCACGGTAACTCGGGCGGGCCGTTGATCAACATGAACGCCGAGGTGATCGGAATCAACACTGCTGGCAAGTCCCTGTCGGAAAGCGCCAGCGGCCTCGGGTTCGCGATTCCGGTCAACGAGGTCAAGCTGGTCGTCGAGACGCTGATCGAAAGCGGCAAGATTGCCCACCCGACCCTGGGTCTGACGGCGCGTTCGGTGAGCAACGACATAGCCAAGGGTGCGCAGATCGCCAACGTGACACAGGGCGGACCCGCCGAGCGGGGCGGCATCCTGGAGAACGACGTAGTCGTCAAAGTGGGTGATCGCGAAGTCGCCGATGCCGACGAGTTCGTCGTCGCGGTTCGGCAACTCAAGATCGACGAGCCGGCATCGATCGAGGTCGTCCGCGACGGCCGTCCCGTCACGCTCACCGTAACCCCCCGCCCGGACGACAGCACGTAGCCGATGTTCGCCAACGTCGGTTGGGGGGAGATGATGGTCCTGGTGATCGCCGGATTGGTGATCCTGGGACCAGAAAGATTGCCCGGCGCGATCAGGTGGACATCCGGAGCGCTGCGCCAGGCCCGGGACTACGTCAGCGGCGCAACCAGTCAGCTGCGAGAGGACCTCGGGCCCGAGTTCGACGACCTGAGAGAACCGTTGTCTGAGCTGCAAAGGCTCAAAGGGATGACGCCGCGTGCGGCGCTGACCAAGCACCTGCTCGACGGCGACGACTCGATTTTCACCGGGAAGTTCGATACAGCGGATAGGGCCCAACCCCCATCGGAGAAGGCGCAGTCCGCAGGTGGTCCCGCCGATGTCGCCTCCGGCGTCCCCGATACCAGACAACCCGCAGCGTCCACCCCCTTCGACACCGACGCCACCTGACCAAGCAACCAGGGAGTCGATCCTGGCCGGGTAGGTGCCAGCAGGTGCTTCAGAAAGATGATTTCGGCGTCAGCGACCGGCGGGGTCGAGGCCCAGAGACATGCCGGCCAAACCACGACTGCGGCTCGACAGGGCGTCGGCAATGCTGCGCAGCGCCACGCCTGCCGCGGTTTCGGGTGCGGACAGCACCAGCGGAATGCCGGAATCGCCTGCCGATACCAGCGCGGGATCGAGCGGCACCTGGCCTAGAAGCGGAACCTCGGCGCCGACCGCCCGAGACAGGCTCTCGGCGACCTGGTGCCCACCGCCTTCTCCGAAGATCTGCATAGTTGTTCCGTCGGGCAGCACCAGCCCCGACATATTCTCCACCACGCCGACGATGCGCTGCCGGGTCTGCAGCGCGATGGCCCCTGCGCGCTCGGCGACCTCGGCAGCGGCCAATTGCGGCGTCGTGACGACCAGAATTTCCGCACCGGGGATCAGTTGGGAGACCGAGATCGCGATATCGCCGGTGCCCGGCGGCAAGTCCAGCAGCAGCACGTCTAGATCACCCCAGTACACATCGGCAAGGAACTGCTGAAGCGCCCGGTGGAGCATCGGCCCGCGCCACACGACTGGCGTGTTGCCTTGGGTGAACATCGCGATAGAGATCACCCGGACGTCGTGGGCGACCGGCGGGAGGATCATCGAATCGACTTGGGTGGGGCGGTCGGTCGTGCCCATCATCCTGGGCACGGAATGACCGTAGATGTCGGCGTCGAGGAGGCCGACTGAGAGTCCACGCGCGGCCATTGCCGCGGCCAGATTCACTGTCACGCTGGACTTGCCAACGCCACCCTTCCCGGACGCAACGGCGTAGACGCGGGTCAGCGAGCCGGGCTGGGCGAACGGGATCACGGGTTCCCGTGAATCGCCGCGCAGCTGCTTGCGCAGCTCGGCGCGCTGCTCGTCGTTCATGACGTCGAGAGTCACCTTCACCGCACCGGTGCCGGGTACGTCGCTGACCGCCCGGGTGACGCTGTCAGAGATCTCGGTCTTCTTTGGGCACCCGGCAATGGTGAGGTAGAGCTCGACGTGCACCGAGCCTTCCTGGCCGTCATGGCTTTCCGGGCCAACGGTGACGTTCTTGACCATGCCCACTTCGGTGATCGGACGCCGCAGTTCGGGGTCGATCACCTTGGCCAGCGCGGTACGGACCGAGGATTCGAGGTCAGTCGGAGTTGGGGACATCGCTTGAAAGTCTAGGCCGCAGACTCACGGCGGCCCGAACGAGGGCGACGGCGGCGCTCAGGCTGCCGGCCCCGGCGCGGGACCTAGCGCGGGCGGCAGCGGGCCGGGCAGCGGTGCTCCCGGCGGCGGCGGTGGCGCCATGGGCGGCCCGGGCGGGAGGAGTGGCTGGGCCAGTGGCGCCGCAGGTGGCGGGAACCCGGGCGGTCCCGGTGGTGGGAACCCCGGCGGTCCCAGTGGGGCTGCAGGCGGCGGGAACCCGGGCGGTCCCAGTGGCGCCGCAGGCGGGACGGCGCTTTCAATACAGAACACCGCGCACTGAGG
>JAHZIT010000170.1 GCA_022601275.1 Actinomycetes bacterium | reverse complement strand
GGTGCGCGTCCCCGCGCCGGGGGAGGAGGTTCCGGGGGTGCGCGTCCCCGCGCCGGGGGAGGAGGTTCCGGGGGTGCGCGTCCCCGCGCCGGGGGAGGATTCAGTCATCAGGAAGTCACCTTAAGGTGTTCGAGTGCGATCTAAGCGTGAGCCGCCGCCCCTTCCCGAGCCGCTCGCACCACTGATCGACGCTCACACCCATCTCGACGCGTGCGGAGCCACCGATGCCGACGACGTCCATGCGATCCTGGACCGCGCGGGCGCGGTCGGGGTGCGAGCGGTAGTCACCATCGCCGACGATCTGGCCTCCGCGCGGTGGGCGGTGGAGGCCGCCGATTGGGATCCGAGGGTGTACGCGGCGGTGGCGCTGCACCCCACCCGCGCGAATGCGCTGACGCAAGAGGCGCGGGCGGTCATCGAACGGTTGGCCGGGCATCCGAGGGTCGTCGCGATCGGCGAGACGGGCATGGACATGTACTGGCCCGGTCGGCTCGAGGGGTGTGCGACGCCTGCGGATCAACGCGAAGCATTCGCCTGGCACATCGACCTGGCCAAACGGACCGGCAAGCCGCTGATGATCCACAACCGCGACGCCGACACTGACGTACTCGACCTATTGCGCGCCGAGGGCGCGCCCGAAACTGTGATATTTCACTGTTTTTCTTCAGACGCGGTCATGGCGCGGGCATGCGTGGCGGCGGGTTGGCTGCTCAGCCTGTCGGGAACGGTGAGCTTCAAAAATGCCCATGCGCTGCGGGAAGCTGCAGAACTGATTCCTGCCGACCAGCTGCTTGTCGAGACGGACGCGCCGTTTCTCACCCCGCATCCGTACCGCGGGGCCCCGAATGAGCCCTACTGCCTGCCCTACACTGTGCGAGCGCTGGCCGATATCGTCGGCCGGCCCGCGGAGATGATCGCTGAGCAGAGTTCCGCGACGGCGGAGCGAATCTACGGGCTGCAGAGTTGCCGCTTGTAGACCTTTTCGTTACCGTCTTGTAATCAAATGCGGACTGGCCGCTGTGCTGTCCGTACTGCCTAGTCGGGATAGACGACACTATGAATGCTCTGAATAAACTTCATGTCGCGCGCTCGCCGATGATGCGGTTGGTGGTGGCGGCGATTTTGCTGGCATTGATTTTCGCCGGCGGAACTGCGGTGGCCGCGCACAAGACCGTGACGCTGACCGTCGACGGCGCCTCGATGACGGTTTCGACGATGAAGAGCCGCGTCATCGACGTAGTCAACGAGAACGGATTCACGGTTCAGGACCGCGATGATCTGTACCCGGCCGCCGACTCACCCGTCCAGCAGTCCGAGGCCATTGTGCTGCGTCGCAGCCGGCCCCTGACCATCTCGACGGATGGGGGCGGCGCCGAACAGGTCTGGACCACCGCGTCGACGGTGCAGGAGGCATTGGCGCAGCTGGAGATGACCGACAAGGCGCCCGTGGCGGCTTCGCGCGCGAGTCGCGTCCCGCTTGCCGGGATGTCGCTGCCGGTGGTGAGCCCCAAAACGGTGCACCTGGACGACGGTGGTGCGATCCGCACGGTCCGTCTCGCCGCACCCGACGTCGGGGCCTTCTTGGCTGCAGCGGGGGTCCCCCTGGAGCAAAGCGATACCGTCATTCCCGCAGCGGCGTCACCCGTAGTTGACGACATGCTGATTCAGGTCACCAGGATCCGGATCACCAAGGTCACCCAACAGATGCCGCTGGCTCCGAACAACCAGCGCATCGAGGACGAGACGCTCAACATGAGCCGTCAGATCGTCGAGGATCCGGGTAGTCCCGGAACGCAGGACGTCACCTTCGCGATCGCCACCGTCAACGGTCTCGAGACGGGCAGGCTGCCGGTAGCCAACGTCGTCGTCACTCCGGCGCGCGATGGTGTGCTCAGAGTCGGCGCGAAGCCGGGCACCGAAGTTCCCCCCGTTTCCAACGGAGCCACCTGGGACGCGCTCTCGCGGTGCGAAGCGGGAGGTAACTGGGCCATCAACACCGGCAACGGCTATTTTGGCGGCGTCCAATTTGACCAAAACACCTGGGAGCGCAGCGGTGGTTTGCGTTATGCTCAGAGGGCGGATCTGGCAACGAGGGAAGAGCAGATCGCGATTGCTGAAATTACTCGGTCGCGGCAAGGATGGGGGGCGTGGCCGACCTGTAGCGGGAGGATCGGTGTGTCGTGACAATTCGGCTGCTCGGGCGAAGCGAGATTCGTCACCTGGCTAAGGCGATCGACTTCCGGCCGCGCAAGTCGTTCGGTCAGAACTTCGTTCACGACTCCAACACCGTGCGCCGCATCGTTTCGGCCTCCGGAGTCAACCGCTCCGATCACGTGCTCGAGGTCGGTCCGGGTCTGGGCTCGCTGACGCTGGCGCTTCTCGATCGCGGCGCCAGGGTGAGCGCAGTAGAGATCGATCCGGTGCTGGCCCGTCAGCTGCCGACAACCATCGCAGACCACTCGCACAGCGAGATCAACCGGTTGACCGTGCTCAATCGTGACATTCTGACCATAGGGCAGTCGGATTTGGCCGAGATGCCAACTGCGCTGGTGGCAAACCTCCCGTATAACATCGCCGTCCCGGCGCTGATGCACCTACTCGCCGAGTTCCCGTCGATCCGCACCGTCATGGTGATGGTGCAGGCGGAGGTCGCCGAGCGGCTCGCCGCCGAACCCGGCGGCAAGGACTACGGGGTGCCCAGCGTGAAAGTGCGGTTCTTCGGCAAAGTCCGTCGCTACGGCATGGTGTCGCCGACGGTTTTCTGGCCGATACCCCGTGTCTACTCCGGCCTCGTGCGCATAGATCGGTACGAAACTTCGCCGTGGCCTACCGACCCGGAGTTCCGCAAGCAGGTCTTCGAGCTTGTCGATGTGGCCTTCGCCCAGCGGCGAAAGACGTCGCGAAATGCGCTCGCCAAGTGGGCGGGTTCCGGCAACGAGTCGGCCAGTCGGCTGCTGGCTGCCAGCATCGACCCGGCACGGCGAGGTGAGACGCTGACTGTCGCGGACTTCGTTCGGTTGCTTCAACGTTCTGAAGACTGGCATCTTGTGCCCGATGCCGATGCCGATGTCGAGGCTGGTCCTGGGGAAGCGGCTGATGCCGACGCTGATGCCTATGTCGAAGCTGTTCGTGGTGAAGCGGCAGAGGCCGACAACCTCCTAAGGACTTAAGCCTCCTGAGGGCTTGAATCTGGGGACTCAGGTCTGAGGGCCTGAATCTGGGGACTCGGTAG
>JAHZIT010000169.1 GCA_022601275.1 Actinomycetes bacterium | reverse complement strand
GGACACAGCCGATCCGTCCCTGCCGACCGCGACGCTTCTCGTCGAGCGATCAGCGGCATGGATGTTCGACTACTACCCGCTGCGACTGTTGCGCGAATTCCCCGACGGTTCGTGCGAGGCGGCGATGACCTATGCCTCCGACCAGTGGATGTCGCGCTTCGTGCTGGGGTTCGGCTCAGCAGTGCGGGTCCGTGAACCCCGGCAGCTCGCCGAGCGGGTCCGGCAGTCCGCTGCTGCGGCACTGGACGCGTATCGGGTCGGTGCCGAGTCGCCGGGCGGGTAGACTCGCCCTAGACGTCTGGAGGTAACCAAATTGGGTGGTCTACAACCCTGGCACTGGGTCATTGTCATCGCCGTGTTCGTGCTGCTGTTCGGCGCCAAGAAGCTCCCCGACGCCGCGCGCTCCCTGGGTAAGTCGATGCGCATCTTCAAGTCCGAGATCAAGGAGATGCAGTCGGAGTCTCAGTCTGACAAGCCGGCACCGCCGCCGCAGATCGCTTCCGAGCGTGCCGCCGATCCCACGGGGGGTGCCGCCACCCAGGCCCCCACCGATCCGTCTTCGGACAAGCATCCGGCCTGACCGGGCAACGCGAACCGCGGGTCTCGCGCTCGCGCCGTGACTTCGCGCCTGTGACCTGTGCGCAGCACCCCGCCTGTGAGCAATATCCGCCTGTGAGCAAGATCTAGGCAACCTGAAGTGCAGATACCCGGATTCCTCAACAAGCTCGATCCCCGTCGACGACGTTCACGCGTCAATCCCGACGGCACCATGTCGTTGGTCGACCACCTCACAGAGCTTCGTGGTCGGCTGCTGATCTCCGCGTTCGCCGTCGTGGTGACGACGATCATCGGGTTCATCTGGTACACCCAGACGGCGTTCGGACTGCCCAGCCTCGGAGATTGGTTGCGGGGGCCCTATTGTGCGCTTCCGGAGTCTGCGCGGGCGACCATCGCCCCGGACGGGCAATGTCGACTGCTGGCCACCGGACCTTTCGACCAGTTCATGTTGCGGCTGAAGGTGGGGCTCACGGCGGGCCTGGTCCTGGCCTGCCCGGTGTGGTTGTACCAACTATGGGCGTTCATCACCCCAGGGCTGTACAACAAGGAGCGCCGCTTCGCCGTGGCGTTCGTCACGCTGGGAGCGATGCTCTTCGTCGCGGGCGCGGTGCTGGCGTATGTGGTGTTGTCGAAAGCCTTGGGGTTCCTGCTTTCAGTCGGCAGCGACGTGCAGGTCACCGCGCTGTCCGGTGACCAATACTTCGGTTTCCTGATCAACCTGCTGCTGGTGTTCGGTATCAGCTTCGAATTCCCGCTGCTGATCATCATGTTGAACCTCATCGGCGTGCTCACCTACGAACGCTTGAAGGCGTGGCGCCGGGGTTTGATCATGGGACTTTTTGTTTTCGCGGCTTTCGCCACGCCCGGTTCAGATCCGTTCTCCATGTTGGCGCTGGCACTCGCTTTGACCTTGCTGTTGGAAGTCGCCATCCAGATCGCGCGACTAAATGATGGGCGCAAGTCGCGCCGGGCCAGGCTCGATGAGGTGGCTGACGACGAGGCGGCACCGATCGGTGTGGCCGAGGCCGTCGAAGCGCGGGCGGCCGCTCCCGCCCCGTCACGGCTCGTGGTCGATGACGACGCGACCTGAGCCGTCGGCGCCCGCCCCCGCCGAGGTCGCCGAAGTCACTGAGTTCGCCGCGCAGCTGCCATTCACGCTGGATGGCTTTCAGCGGCGCGCCTGCGAGGCGCTTGCTCTGGACCACGGGGTGCTGGTGTGCGCGCCGACCGGGGCGGGAAAAACTGTAGTCGGCGAGTTCGCGGTGCATCTCGCACTGGCCGCAGGCCGAAAGTGTTTCTACACAACACCGATCAAGGCGCTGAGCAACCAGAAATACAACGACCTGGTGCGCCGCTACGGGCCGCAGCGCATCGGTCTGCTCACCGGTGACCAGGCTGTCAACGGCGACGCCGATATCGTGGTGATGACTACCGAAGTTCTGCGCAACATGCTCTACGCGGATTCGCCCGCATTGCAAGGGCTTTCCCACGTCGTGATGGACGAGGTGCACTTCTTGGCCGACCGCATGCGCGGTGCCGTCTGGGAAGAGGTGATCCTGCATCTGTCCGACGACGTTCGGCTGGTGAGCTTGTCCGCGACGGTAAGCAATGCCGAAGAGTTCGGCGGCTGGATCCAGACGGTCCGCGGGGACACCACCGTCGTGGTCGACGAGCACCGCCCGGTGCCGCTGTGGCAGCACGTCCTGGTCGGCAAGCGACTTCTCGACCTGTTCGATTATCGGGCCTCCGGACCGGCCAAGGCTGGCCCGGATCTGCGGGTAGACCCAGAGTTGATGCGCCACATTGCGCATCGGCGCGAAGCCGACCGGCTCTCGGACTGGCAGCCGCGCGGCCGGGGCCGGGGCCGGGGGGGCCGGCCGAGCCTGTACCGCAGCCCCGGGCGCCCCGACGTGATCGGCGTGCTCAAACGCGGCGAACTGCTGCCCGCTATCACCTTCATCTTTTCGCGAGCGGGATGCGATGCCGCGGTCAAGCAGTGCCTGCGCTCCTCGCTGCGGCTGACCACCGACGAGGAGCGCGGCCGTATCGCGGAGATCGTGGACCGCCGCACGGCCGACCTCAACGACTCCGATCTGGTCGTGCTGGACTTCCACGAGTGGCGCGAGGCGCTGCTGCGCGGCCTGGCGGCCCATCATGCCGGCATGTTGCCGATCTTTCGTCACACCGTGGAGGAGTTGTTCACCGCCGGTCTGGTCAAAGCTGTGTTCGCCACGGAAACACTCGCACTTGGGATCAACATGCCGGCGCGCACCGTAGTGCTGGAGCGGCTGGTGAAATTCAACGGCGAGCAGCACATGCCGCTGACAGCAGGGGAGTACACCCAGCTCACCGGTCGTGCCGGGCGTCGCGGCATCGACGTCGAGGGCCATGCGGTGGTGTTATGGACCCCGCACGAGAACACCGCCGACCCGGCCGAGATCGCCGGACTGGCCTCGACCCGGACGTTCCCGCTGCGCAGTTCGTTCGCGCCGACGTACAACATGACGATCAACCTGGTGCACCAGATGGGGCCCGAGCAGGCGCACAGGCTGCTGGAACGGTCTTTCGCGCAGTATCAGGCCGACCGGTCGGTCGTCGGTCTGGTGCGCGGGGTGGAACGCGGCGAGCGGCTCCTCGGCGAGTTGGCCGCTGAGCTCGGTGGATCTGACTCGGCCGTCCTGGACTACGTCCGACTGAGAGCCCAAATCTCCGAGCGGGAGCGCGCCCAGTCGCGCGCGTCGCGGCTACAACGTCGCCAGGCAGCCAACGATGCGTTGACCGCGCTGCGCCGCGGCGACATCATCACGATCACCCACGGGCGCCGCGGCGGTCTGGCCGTCGTGCTGGAACCCGCGCGTGACGGCGACGATCCACGGCCCTTGGTGCTGTCGGAGCACCGTTGGGCCGGCCGAATCTCATCTGCCGACTACGCGGACGCCGCTGGGCCGATGGGCAAGATGTCGCTGCCCAAGCGAGTCGAACATCGCAATCCGCGAGCCCGACGTGACCTGGCGTCGGCGCTGCGGTCCGCCGCCGACCGCAGCGATGTTCCACCGGCCCGGATTCGCAGGAGCGGCCCGGCGCCCGAGCCCGACATCGACCCCGAATTGGCATCACTGCGCGACCGGATGCGGGCTCATCGTGCTCACCGCCTGCCTGACCGGGAAGACAGGGCCCGGATCGCCGAGCGCTATCTCAAGGTTGAACGCGACAACGACCAACTGCGCCGGAAGATCGCGACTGCGACAAATTCGTTGGCACTGACCTTTGATCGAATCGTGGTGCTGCTCACCGAGCGCGGATTCATCACCGACGCAGGGGATTCGCACGGGTCCGACGGTGGCGCCGGCAACCCGACCGTCACCGCCGATGGCAGGCTGCTGGCCCGCATCTACAGCGAAAGCGACCTGCTGGTCGCCGAGTGCCTGCGCGCCGGCGTATGGGATGGGCTGGACCCGGCCGAGCTCGCCGCGGCCCTGTCATCGGTGCTTTACGAATCCCGTCGCGACGGACTGGGTGCCGCGGACGGCGCCGACGTGCCCAGTGGCCGCCTGCGCCGCGCTTTGAATCACACCCGCAGGTTGTGGACCGAGTTGCGCGCCGACGAACAGCGGCACCGCATCACCCAAAGCCGCGAACCCGATGACCGCTTCGTCGCGGCGATCCATAAGTGGGCGAGCACCGGCGACCTCACCGCCGCGTTGGCGGCCGCCGACACCACGGCAGGCGGAGGCAGCGGATCCGCGATGTCGGCGGGTGACTTCGTGAGGTGGTGCCGTCAGGTGCTGGACTTGGCTGACCAGGTTCGCAATGCTGCGCCTTCACCAGCTTTGCGGGCGACGGCGAAACGCACCATCAACGACGTTCGGCGCGGCGTCGTAGCTGTTGATGCGGGGTAGTGTGTGGCAGCAGGCCAGAAACCGGCATATCAGCCGCGGACGACCAAGGAGAGAAATGAGCGGACCGCAGGGATCTGACCCGACGAAGCCGGAGGACGAATCGGCCGGTAATCAGGGGTGGCAGCCGCCCACCCCAGGGTCTGAGCAGCCGCAATCCCCCGAGGGTGAGCAGCCGTCGTGGCAGCCGCCGGCGTATACGCCGCAGCAGTATCCGCAGTACCAACAGCCCACCCCGCCGCCGTACCCGCCGCAGCAGTACGCGCAAGGTGATCAGTACGGCCAGCAGCCGGCCGAATACAACCCGGCCAACTACCCGCCGCCGGGTCAGTACGGGCAGCCGGGCACCGGGTACGGCCAGCCGCCGGGCGTCGGGTATGGCCAGCAGCCCGGCCAGTACGGCCAGCAGCCTGGCCAGTACGGCCAGCAGCCCGGTCAGTACCCCGCCGGTGGATTCTCCCCGACCGGTTCCGAGGAGAGCTCGAAGCGTTCGTTGGCCGTCATCGGCGGTGTGGTCGGCTTGCTCGCAGCCGCCATCCTCGCCTTGGTCCTGGTGCTGGGGTTTTGGAAACCAGGCTTCTTCGTGACGACCAAGCTCGACGTCAACGCCGCTCAATCGGGCGTGCAGCAGATCCTCACAGATGAGACCAACGGCTACGGCGCCAAAAACGTCAACGCCGTCAAGTGCAACAACGGTGTGAGCCCCACAGTCAAGAAGGGGGACACGTTCAGCTGCGAGGTCAGCATCGACGGCACCAAGCGTCAGGTGACGGTGACGTTCCAGGACGACGACGGTACCTACGAGGTCGGCCGGCCGAGATAGTCTGATCAGCCGGGCAGGCCGTCGAGCGCCTTCTGTAGTCGCCCGATCGACGACGACACGCCGTAGCGCTGAGCGAGTTCGGCGACCTCGCGCGGCCGCGCAGCAACCAGCGGAAGCGCGTCGGTCTCTGTGGACATCGTGACATCGGCGCGGGTGGCAACCCGCACTACCGGCTCTGCCTTGTCGATGTAATCAGTCGCTGCCAGCAGTTTGGCGCGATGCGCCTTGGCGATTGAGGAGCCCGGGTCTCGGCTGGCGATCAGGATCTGTTCGAGCGAGCCGTGTTGTGCCAGCAGCTTTGCCGCGGTCTTCTCCCCGATGCCTGCTACGCCCGGAAGTCCATCGGAGGGGTCTCCGCGCAAGAGTGCGAGTTCCGCGTATGCGGGCCCGGCGCGCTCAACGGGCACCGCGTAGGTCTGCGCGACTTCGTCGGGTCCGAAGGTCCTCGCCTTGGCAAGCCCGCGGCCGATATACAAGACCCGCACCGGCACCGGCTCATCTCGCACCAACTGCAGGAGGTCGCGGTCACCGCTGACGACCACGACCGGGTCGAGGCGTTCACGGTCTGCGAGTGTCCCCAGCACATCGTCGGCTTCGGCGTCCGCTGCACCCGCCGTGGCGATCCCGAACGCGTCGAGGATCTCGGCGATCATGTCGACTTGCGGGGTCAGCTCGTCGGGCACCTCCTCGATATCCGGCTCGCCCCCGGGCTCGGCCGGGATGGCGACGCGGTGCGCCTTGTAGGACGGGATCAGGTCGACCCGCCATTGGGGGCGCCAGGATTCGTCGCGGCACACCACCATTCGGTGCGGTCTTTCGCGGGTGATCAACGTTGCGACGGCGTCGAGGAAGCCCCTTACCGCGTTGACCGGTCGCCCGTCGGGCGCGGTGATCGACGACGGAACCCCGAAGTACGAGCGAAACCACATACTGGCACCGTCCAGCAGCAGCAATGGGGATTCACTCATGCGCGATCCGCTTGCTCCTCGCCGGGCCCATGCCTGTCATCCTGCCAGGTGGTATTCGCCTGAGGGTGGGCCGGGATTAGCCTGAAACCCATGACGCAGAGTCGTTTCAGCACCGACGTGTACGCGCAGCGATTGACCACCGCAGCCCGCACAGCCGCCGAGGCCGGGCTCGCGGGCCTGATCGTCACGCCCGGATATGACCTGCGATACCTGGTCGGGTCGCGCGCGCAGACCTTCGAGCGGCTGACGGCCCTGGTACTGCCCTCGGCCGGCGATCCGACGATCGTCCTGCCACGCCTGGAACTCGCCTCGCTCAAGGAGTCCGCAGTTTCGGAGCTCGGCGTCACGGTGCGTGACTGGGTGGATGGCGAGAACCCGTACCGGCTGGTAGCCGACGCGTTGGGCGGATCGGGCGTCGCAACCGCCGTCACCGACTCGATGCCGGCTCTGCACCTGCTTCCGCTCGCCGATGTCCTGGGTCATGTCCCAGTGCTGGCCACCGACGTGCTGCGCAAGTTACGGATGATCAAGCATCCCGTAGAGGTCGACGCGTTGCTCCAGGCCGGTGCGGCGATCGACCGGGTGCATGCGCGAGTGCCAGGATTCCTGGTACCTGGACGCACCGAAGCCGATGTGGCCGCCGATATCGCCGAAGCGATTGTCGCCGAGGGCCATTCGGAGGTCGCATTCATCATTGTCGGTTCGGGTCCGCACGGTGCGGATCCGCACCACGAATGCTCGGATCGTGAACTTCAGGCGGGGGACATCGTCGTCGTCGACATCGGCGGCCCCTACGAACCGGGCTACAACTCCGACTCCACCCGCACTTACTGTCTCGGCGAACCCGGCGCCGAGGTTGCCGCTCGATATGCGGTGTTGCAGCGGGCGCAGCGTGCAGCGGTTGACGCGGTGCGGCCCGGTGTCACCGCCGAGCAGGTCGACGCCGCCGCGCGCGACGTGCTGGCCGCAGCGGGTTTGGCGGAGGCGTTCGTGCACCGCACCGGACACGGCATCGGTCTGTCGGTTCACGAAGAGCCCTACATTGTGGCTGGAAACTCGCTGCCGCTGCAGGAAGGGATGGCCTTCTCGGTCGAGCCCGGCATCTATTTTCCGGGGCAGTGGGGCGCGCGTATCGAGGACATCGTGATCGTCACCGCCGACGGGGCGGTATCGGTGAACAAGCGACCCCGGGACCTCGTCTCAGTCCCGGTTGGCCCGAGCCAACCCTAGAGTTACTCACCCATCGCCGCGGTCGAGCAGATCCGAGGAGCCCAGCACCCGCGCGACGCGCACTTCGATCGCCACGCGTCTGGGGTTGGGCCGCGGGGTGCGGTAGCGCTGGGCGTAGCGCAGTTCCGCGTCCCGAACGGCCTCCGCGTCGGTGTGGACCGTGGCTTTGCCTTCCAGCGATAGCCAGCGGGCACCGTCGACCTGGCTGAGCACGGCAATGCCTCGTTGGTCGGCGTTCACGGCCTTCTGGGAACCGCCTGAGGTGATGACCCGGGCGATGTGGGTGGTGGGATCGAAGGTGAACCCCACCGCCACCACGTGCGGGGATTGGTCCGCCCGCAGCGTCGTCAGCATGGCCAGGTGCCGTTCGGTCAGGAACGCCAGCGCCTCGTTGGTCAACCGCGTGGTTGGCTTGCCACCAGATGTAGCCATCGATGAACACGCTAGCGCAGGACATAATCACTACCGTGGAGGACACGGACGGCGTTGGCCATCGATTAGTCACGGAGGGCAAGCTTCTCGTCATATTCGGCGGTCGCAGCGAGATCGGGCTGGAGGTGGCGCGGCGGCTGGCGCCCGGATCCACCGTCGTGCTGGCGGCCCGCAGGCCCGACGATCTCGACGGGCAGATCGCCATTCTCGAGCAGGCCGGCGCCGCAGCCGTGCATACCCAGGGTTTTGACGCTGATGATCTGGCGTCGCACCGATGCGTGGTCGAGGCCGTCGTCGCCGAGCACGGGCCGATAGACACCGCAGTGCTGGCATTCGGCATCCTCGGTGATCAAGCCCGTGCTGAAAAGGATTCCGGGCATGCGGCGGCGATTGCGCACACCGATTACGTGGCGCAGGTCAGTCTCCTGACGGTGTTGGCCGACACCATGCGATCGGCCTCCCACGGGGTCGGCGACGAACCGGCCGCGCGAAGAGCCGACATTGTCGTCTTCTCGTCGGTGGCAGGCGTTCGAGTGCGTCGTGCGAACTATGTATACGGGTCGGCGAAGGCGGGTCTGGATGGATTCTGCAGCGGACTCGCTGACGCCTTACACGGCTCGAATGTGCGACTGGTGCTGGTGCGACCAGGCTTCGTCATCGGGAGGATGACGCAGGGTATGTCGCCCGCCCCGTTCTCCAGTAGCCCCGGGCAGGTGGCCCAGGCGACAGTGCGGGCGCTGAATCGCGGCGCGCGCAGCCGCACCGTTTGGGTGCCGTGGATCCTGAAGCCGGTTTTCTCCGGGATGAAGCTGATGCCGCAGTGGATGTGGCGCAGGTTGCGGCGATGAGCATGATCGTCGTGGTGGGAATCGGTGCTGACGGCATGGCCGGACTCGCGCCCATGTCTCGCGTCGAACTGGCCCGTGCGACCGTGGTCTACGGTTCGCAACGCCAGCTCGATCTGCTCGACGGGAGCGTACCGGCCGTCCGGAGACCGTGGCCGTCGCCGATGCTGCCTGCGCTGCACACGCTTCTTGACGGCGTCTCCGATGCCGACGGGGATGTCCATGTGGTGGCCAGCGGGGACCCGCTGCTGCACGGGGTCGGCAGCACCCTCATCGGGCTGTACGGCCCCGGTCGGGTTGCGGTGCTACCCCACGTCTCGTCGGCAACGCTGGCCTGCTCGAGAGTCGGTTGGACGGTGCAGGACACGGAGGTGATCAGCCTCGTCACCGCGGAACCGCATGAGGCGGTGCGCCGCGGAGGGCAGGCCATCGTGTTGTCCCGCGACCGCTCGAGTCCTGCCGCGCTGGCGCGACTGTTGACCGATTCCGGGCGCGGCGATTCGGAGCTGACCGTGCTGGAACAGCTCGGAGGTCCAAGGGAGTTGCGCCGTTCGTCCACGGCGCGGGAGTGGGCAGCCCGTCCGCCCGGCAAAGTCGACGACCTCAACGTGATCGCTGTGCGGTACCTGCCCGACGAGCGTCGCTACGCGACGTTGCCCGACGACGCGTTTGCCCACGATGGACAGATCACGAAGCAGGCGATGCGCGCGATCTCGCTGGCGGCGCTGGGCCCGCGACCGGGAGAGCTGCTCTGGGACGTCGGGGCGGGCTCGGGCAGCATCGCGATCGAGTGGTGTCGCAGCGGATCCGGTTGTCGCGCTATAGCATTCGAACGTGACGAGGTTCGCCGCAGACGCATAGTCGATAATGCGGGTACGTTCGGTGTCCATGTCGAGGTGCGGCTCGCGGCACCGGAGTCGTTCGCCGCTGCGGCGCAACCCGCGGCGATTTTCATCGGTGGGGGCGTCACGCAGCCCGGTCTGATGGACGCATGTTGGGAGAGGCTTCCGGTCGGCGGCCGTCTGGTGGTCAATATGGTGACAGTAGAATCCGAAGCTCTTGTCGTACAATGGTTTTCCCGGTTCGGCGGAGAGCTGCGGCGTTTTCAACACTGCCGCGGTGAACCGGTCGGCTCGTTCACCGGCTGGCGACCCGCGATGCCAGTGACTCAGTGGGCAGTGATCAAGACGACGGAAGAGACCTGATCAGTTCGATGGTGTCGAGGTCGCGGATCGCCCGGCAGCCACGGTGCAGCATGGTCAGCATCATCTCGTCACCGCGCTCGGTCGATGCCGCGAACGCGAACCCCAACGTGGTGATCAGTGGTGCCTGCAGGACTCCGAGACGGTAGTCCCTCCAGCAGGTTTCGCTGTCGTAGTCGGTGACTCCGTAGCTGAGCAGCGCCCTGCGGTATTTCTCGACCAGGTCGCGCTCAACGGTCGGGCGAACCTCGGGCAGCAGGCTCGTCGCGCTGAAGTACGCCAGGTCGCGGGTGGGCAAACCGAGTCCCAGGGTCTGCCAGTCGACCACGGTCACGCGGGTGCTATCCGGATTGAACAGCAGGTTGTCGAGGCGGTAGTCGCCATGCATCAGCGAGAAGCGGTCCGGTTCGGCGAGGAGCCAGGGTGTCACCAGGCCCATCGCAGTTGTGAGGGTGTCGCGGTCCTCGTCGCTGACCGACCCCCCGAGTTGCTCAAGGGTGATGTCGGTTGCCATGACTGCGATGTCGCCGAGACCTTTGGCCGCCTCGGCGTCACCGGGCTTGGGCATGATGATGGACGGCAGATCGAACCAGCGCCGGTCACGCCAGCTCGGGCCATGCAATCCCGCCAGTGCTTGGACGGCGAGTGCCGCTTCGGCCGGGCTGCAACCGGCGATCTGGTCGCCCTGGACTGCGGGCGCCATGTCGGCGAGTAGCAGAACGAAGTCAGCCCCGTCAGCGGATATTTCGCAGTGAAAGCAGTCCGGCACCGGGATGGCGACATGCTGGCGGACTGTCGAGTAGAACTCCACTTCGGAGCGGTAGGCGAGCGCGACTCGCTCGCGGACCGAGTCGTCCTGCGCGGTGAGCTTGATCGCAAAACTCGACGGTGGGGGTGGCAATTCCGTATCGGACGCGAGGGTTGCGGTGGCGGCGGTTGCGGTGACGAGGGTTGCGGTGACACGGTAGGTGGCGCCGGTCTGTCCGGTGCCGATGGCGGTCACCTCGACGTCGCTGACCCTGGCACCGAGCACCGCCCCCAGCCATTCGGCGGTGACGTCTGACGGATTGCGGGGAATGCTCACGACATTGCTCTCTGTTGGGTGGACCCTGTTGTTCGATTCAACTCCGCGGGTAGCTGCGCGGCGTGAAAACTCGATCCGTGCTCGAATCGTCACCGCAACCGGAGCCACCCGCGTACCACTGCGTCTGTGAGGACCCGATGATGAGCAGGCACCGCATGTCTACATCGTCTTGATCCAGGTCAGCCAGCCGAACGACTTTGACCTTCTCGGCCGGGCCCGAAACATCACGGCCGACGACAACCGGTGTGCCGGGGTCGCGGTGTTCCAGCAGGAGGTCACGCATCGCGCCGACCTGCCAGGTTCGGGTCTTGGATGCCGGGTTGTAGATCGCCAGCACCATGTCGGCCTGCGCGGCCGCCGTCAGCCGCGCCGCGATGACATCCCAGGACTTGAGGCGGTCAGACAGTGAGATGACCGCGTAGTCATGGCCCAGCGGAGCGCCGACCCGGCTCGCCACGGCCTGAGCGGCCGTCATGGCGGGGATGACCCGTACCGTGACGCTCGGCCATTGCTTCGCCTCCTCGAGGACCGCAGTGGCCATCGCGAAAACTCCTGGGTCTCCGGAGGATACGACCGCAACGGTGCGGCCCCGCTCGGCCAGGGTGCACGCCAGTCGTGCACGGGCCGGCTCATCGGTGTTACCGCTGGGATGCCGTTGTTGTCCAGCGCGGGCGCCGATGCGGTCCAAATAGGGGGCATACCCGATGACATCGGTGGCACCGGCGAGTTCACGCCGACTCTCCTGAGTCATCCAGTCGGTGTCACCGGGGCCCAACCCGACGACCGACACCACTCCTGCCTCCGCCGGCGGTTGCTGGCGCCCCGGCATCATCGCCAGCGCGAAGTAGGGTACCGACTCGTCATCTACGTCGGAAGCGAGAAGCACCCGTTGCCCGGGGGTGCTGGCGCGCTCGACATAGAACGTCTCGTTCAATCGCCCGGACGCTGAGAGGGCCTTTCGCACCGCGGGATATGAGCGTCCCAGCTTCAAGATCACAGCGGCGTCGGTATCGGCGAGGCGGCGCTCGAGCTCATCAGCAGGCAATGTGCCGGGCACAATGGTGAGCACTTGGTCACCCTGGACCAGGGGAGTGGCCACCGCGGCCGACGCAGCGCTGACCGACGTCACGCCCGGCACGATCACCGCGTCGAAGCGTTGGGTGAGCCGGGTGTGCATATGCATGTAGGAGCTGTAGAAGAGCGGATCGCCCTCGGCCAACAGGGCGACGTCGCGGCCCGCGGCCAGATGGGTCGCGATGCGCTCGGCGGATTCGGTGTAGAAGTCTTCCATCGCGCCCGAGTAGCCCCCGGGATGGTCGGAAGTTTCGGTGGTCACCGGATAGACCAGGTGTTCCTCGATCTGGCCGGCGCGCAGGTAAGGTTCGGCGATCGACCGTGCGATGCTGCGTCCATGTCGCGCGCTGTGGTACGCCACGACATCGGCGGATCCGATGACCCTGGCCGCCTTGACGGTCACCAACTCGGGGTCGCCCGGTCCCAGGCCGACGCCCCAGAGTGTCCCGGCGGGCTCGCTCATTCGGCCTCTGTCGCAATCGCATTGACGGCGGCAGCCGCCATCGCGCTGCCGCCGCGCCGACCGGTGACCACCAGATAGGACATGCCGCGCGGGGTGTCGATCAGCTCCTGTTTCGATTGCGCCGAGCCGACGAACCCGACCGGACCGCCGAGCACCGCTGCCGGTACCGGCGCGCCCTCGTCGAGGAGTTCGAGCAGCCGGAACAGCGCCGTGGGTGCATTGCCGATGGCGAGCACCGCACCGCCGAGCCGGTCGGCCCACAGGTCGACGGCGGCTGCTGAGCGGGTGGTACCCAGTCGGGCAGCCAGCTGGGGCGCCCCGGCGTCGGCGACCAGTGACAGGACCTCGTTGTCAGCTGGCAGTCGCGACCGGGTGATGCCGGCCGCGACCATCGAGGAGTCACACAGGATCGGGGCGCCGCCGGCCAGCGCCGCGTGTGCCCGGGGGACGACGTCGTCGGTGAAGGCCACGTGCTCTGACACATCAGGTTGACCGCACGTGTGAATCAGCCGGACGACCACCCGCGCGACGTCTTCGGGGAACCGGGAAAGATCCGCCTCGTCGCGGATCATCGCGAACGACTGTCGGTAGATCTCCGCCGGGTCGCGGATGTAGTCGAGCACCTGCTCACCCTACGGGTGGGATTCGCGTGGCCGGTAGCCGTCTCCGGTCGCGACCATGACTTTCCCGTGGGTGGGGCTGCCGCAGGCCCGCTCGCAGCCGACGAAGTGGCGGTGCACTCCCGACAGCGATGCAGCATCATTGACTGCCGCCGCTGCGTCGGAACGGACATCGGCAGCGGAGTGCTCGCACCCGGGGCTCCCGGTGCAGGCCGACAACGACAGCCACGGAGAGTTCTGGTCGAATACCAGACTGCGGGGGGCGAGAACCCGGAGCGCGGCGTCGGCGGTGCCTTCGTCGAGATCGAAGAGCAGCACCGAGCGCTGCGGGGTGATGGCCATCGGCGCGCCGAGGGCCGCCAGGTAGAGTGCCGACTCGGCGTCGAGGACTCCCAGTGGTGGCGCGCACCCCAGCGTGACGCGGCCGTCGGTCTGCTCGATCCAGCCAACCGGGGGACGGGTGGGCGCGGGCCAGGTCCTGCCCGCTGACGCTGTCGGCGTCAGCGGCCCAAGAATTGCCAACGGGTCGTCGAGTTCAGCTATCCGCCAGCAAGTTCCGCGCAATTCGGTGAATCGCACTGCGGCTGCGAGGAGGACGGCGACCACTGCGGTCACGTTCAGTCGGACCCCGGTGTCTCGGCCGGCCAGCAGCAGGGCGACGGCTGATTCGTCGAGGGCGTGGATGCCTGCGTCGGGTTCAAGGCCCGAGATGTCGCCGCGGCCGTCATCAAGACCGAACAGGAAACGGCCCGGCAGCTGCCTCAGTTGCGGGTCGCATTGCACCGCGGAATCCAACGCTGCGACGAGTCCGCGGACATCGCAGAGGCCGCCGCTGCGTCCCGACAGTGGGGAGGCCACGATGTTCCGGACCCGCTCGTGGGTGAGCGATGGCAGCAACCCGGCGTCCACGAGGGTTTCGGCGACCGAGGCCGTGTCGCGCAACCCTCGGATCTGTAGGTTGCCTCGCGAGGTCAACTCCAGTGCCGATGATCCGAACTCGGCGGCTGCGCGTGCCACCGCCTCCATTTGCCTTGCGGTGATCATCCCGCCCGGCAGCCGGATCCGGGCTAGTTCGCCATCGGCGGCACGGTGGGTCTGCAACGCGCCGGGGCAGGCGTCTGTGTCGCGCGCCCTTTCCATCCGTTCACGGTACCCGGGCAATTCGGCCGGCAGCGCGATCGAAACACTTCGCGTTGCGCCCCGGGCCCCGCCGCCGAAAAGATTTATGAGCCCGCGGATTTACCCGAATTTTCTCCTTGGGAATTCGAGCACACGTCGGTTTGATACGTACCCGCGGGCGACTGATTCCGAGTTCGCGCCGCATGGATGTGATGAAGGTCACTGATCGCGACAGCGGGTTCTGCTTCGTGTCCCAGAGCCTCGTGTCCCAGAGCCTCGTATCCCAGAGCCGGCATCGTCTCGGCGCCGGGCCGACGCCGCGCCCCCGGCGTGGTGGGGTACGAATGGTGGGTGCCCGAATCCGTGAGTTCCCCGACCGTGCTGTTGCTGTCGACCTCGGACACGGACCTCATCGCTGCCCGCGCAACTGGTGCCCCGTATCGCTGGGCGAATCCGTCCCGACTCGCCGACGGTGAGCTGGCCGAGTTGCTCGATGGCGTGCAGGTGGTGGTGGTCCGGATCCTCGGCGGATACCGGGCCTGGGAGACCGGCATCGATCAGGTGGTGGCGGCGGGCCTTCCCGCCGTGGTGATCAGCGGCGAGCAAGCTCCAGACGCCGACCTCATGAGCCATTCGACAGTGCCGGCCGGTGTCGCGCTCGAAGCCCATGTGTATTTCGCGCAGGGAGGGGTTGAGAATCTGGCGAATCTCTATTCGTTCTTGTCCGACACCTTGCTGATGACTGGTTTCGGGTTCGCCCGCCCGGTGACCACCCCGACCTGGGGCGTGCTGGATCGTCCGGGTACGGCGGGCAGGAGCGTAGCGACCGGGGGATCTAATCCGGCGGGCAGGAGCGTAGCGACCGGGGGTGGCCCGCGCATCGCTGTTTTGTACTACCGCGCACAGCATCTGGCAGGCAACTACGAGTACGTCGAGGCGCTGTGCGAGGCCATCGAGATCGCCGGTGGCGTCGCGCTTCCTGTGTTCTGCGCATCGCTACGCACCGCGGAACCCGCACTGCTCGACTTGCTGGGTACCGCGGATGCGTTGGTGACCACGGTATTGGCCGCCGGGGGGGCCAACCCGGCATCGGTCGGTGCGGGCGGCAGTGACGACCAGTGGAGCGTCGCCCACCTGGCAGCGTTGAACGTGCCCATCCTGCAAGGGTTGTGCCTGACGTCCTCGCGGAATGACTGGCATTCCAATGACGACGGGATGTCCCCGCTGGACGTAGCCACCCAGGTCGCCGTTCCGGAGTTCGATGGTCGTATCGTCACGGTGCCGTTTTCGTTCAAGGAGATCGACGACGAGGGACTGATCTCCTACGTTCCTGACCGCGAACGGTGTGCGCGGGTCGCCGGACTTGCCGTGCGGCATGCTCGGCTGCGTGCTATCGCACCCGCCGACATGCGGGTGGCCGTGGTGTTCTCGGCCTATCCGACCAAACATGCACGAATCGGCAATGCCGTGGGATTGGACACTCCTGCAAGTGCGGTCGCGTTGTTGCGTGCCATGCGGGAGGCCGGGTACTCGATCGGCGAAGCCGAGGCACCTGGTGACCTCGGCACGATCGTCGCCTCCGGCGATGGCGATGCCCTGATGCACGCGCTGATCGAACGCGGCGGGCAGGACCAGGACTGGCTGAGTGAAAGTCAACTGGTCGGCAACCCGATTCGGTTGTCGGCCAAAGAGTATCGGGAGTGGTTCGCGACACTTCCATCAGAGCTGACAGAACAGATGATTGAGCACTGGGGCCCGCCGCCCGGTGAGCTTTTCGTCGACCGCAGCCGCGACCCCGACGGCGAAATCGTCATCGCGGCAATGCAGTCGGGAAACGTCGTGATTCTCGTTCAGCCGCCGCGGGGGTTCGGCGAGAATCCGGTCGCGATCTACCACGACCCCGATTTGCCGCCCAGTCACCATTATCTTGCGGCGTATCGGTGGCTGGACAAGGGTTTCGGCGCCGATGCCGTGGTGCATCTGGGCAAGCACGGCAACCTCGAGTGGTTGCCTGGCAAGACGTTGGGCATGTCGGCCGCATGCGGGTCCGATGCCGCCCTTGGCGACCTACCGCTGATCTATCCCTTTCTGGTCAACGACCCCGGTGAAGGCACGCAAGCCAAACGCCGCGCACATGCAGTCCTGGTCGACCACCTCATCCCGCCGATGGCCAGGGCCGAGACCTATGGCGACATCGCCCGACTCGAGCAGTTACTCGACGAACACTCCAACATCGCCGCGCTCGACCCGGGCAAGCTACCCGCCATCCGTCAGCAGATCTGGACGCTGATGCGGGCCGCAAAAATGGATCATGACCTGGGTTTGGAGGATCGGCCCGACGAGGACGTATTCGACGACATGCTGCTACACGTCGACGGCTGGTTGTGCGAGATCAAGGATGTCCAGATCCGTGACGGCCTTCACATACTTGGTCAGGCGCCGGAGGGCTCGGTGGAACTGGACCTCGTGCTGGCCATCCTGCGCGCGCGCCAACTGTTCGGTGGCGAGCAGTCGGTACCTGGCCTGCGTGAGGCGCTGGGCCTCTCCGAGGACGGCTCGGACACTCGCGGCTCCGTTGACGTCGCCGAGGAGCAGGCGCGTGATCTGGTGGCCGCACTTCAGGCAACGGGCTGGGATGTTGCAGCCGTCGACGAGATTGCCGACAACTCCGACGTCGCGGCGGTACTGCGCTTCGCCGCCGAGGAAGTCGTACCCCGTCTGCGTCAGACGGATTGCGAGATAACTCAGGTCCTGCGGGCGCTCGACGGTGGCTTCATCGAGGCGGGGCCGTCGGGCTCACCGTTGCGGGGCCTGGTCAACGTACTGCCCACGGGGCGCAATTTCTACTCCGTCGACCCCAAGGCGGTTCCGTCCCGGCTTGCCTGGGAAACTGGTGTGGCCCTGGCAGAGTCGCTTCTGGAGCGCTACTTCGCGGATCACTCGGAGTGGCCTCAGTCGGTTGGGCTCTCGGTCTGGGGCACCTCGGCCATGCGTACGGCAGGCGACGACATCGCGGAAGTACTTGCATTGCTGGGGGTTCGGCCGATATGGGACGAAGCTTCTAGACGCGTCGTTGACCTGGAGGCAATCTCGCCGGCCGAACTCGGTCGGCCGCGCATCGACGTTACCGTCCGCATTTCGGGCTTCTTCCGCGACGCATTCCCGCATGTCGTCACGATGCTCGACGACGCAGTCCAGTTGGTCGCGGGCCTCGAGGAATCTGCCGAGGAAAACTACGTACGTGCCCACACTGACGCTGACCTCGCGGAGCACGGTGACCAACGCCGCTCCACCACAAGGATTTTCGGTTCCAAGCCCGGCACGTATGGAGCTGGGATCCTGCAGTTGATCGACAGCCGTAATTGGCGCGACGACGCCGACCTCGCGCAGGTATATACCGCTTGGGGCGGGTTCGCTTACGGGCGCGGGCTGGACGGCGCACCTGCAGCCGACGACATGAATAAGGCCTACCGCCGTATCGCGGTGGCGGCCAAGAACACCGATACCCGCGAGCATGACATCGCGGATTCCGACGATTACTTCCAGTATCACGGCGGCATGATCGCCACCGTGCGGGCGCTGACCGGCAAGGAGCCAGCCGCATACATCGGTGATAACACGCGCCCCGAGGCGGTTCGCACGAGAACGTTGTCGGAGGAGACGGCACGTGTCTTCCGCGCCCGCGTGGTCAACCCGCGATGGATCAACGCGATGCGGCGGCACGGCTACAAGGGCGCATTCGAGATGGCCGCCACCGTCGATTACCTCTTCGGATACGACGCCACCTCAGGTGTGGTCGCGGACTGGATGTATGAGCGTCTTGCCGGTGAGTACGTGCTTGACGACGAGAACCGCAAGTTCATGGGCGAATCGAATCCATGGGCGCTGCACGGCATGGCCGAGCGTCTGCTGGAGGCCGCGGGCAGGGGCATGTGGGAGCATCCGGAGTCCGCCACTCTGGACGGCCTGAGGCAGGTACTTCTGGAAACCGAGGGAGACCTCGAGGGCTGAGCCGACTTGTCGGACGCCCGGCGTAGGGTCGGGCCCATGTTCGAAAGTATGTTCGATATTGATTCTGGGGCGAGCGAAGCGGCGTTGCGGGCCCGGGTCCGGGAGTTCGAAGAACTCAAGTCCGCGGCGGCGGCCGCTCAGGCGCGGGCGACGGCGCTGTGGGCAGAAAAGCGCCGTGCTGCAGAAGCAGCCGCCGGGGTGCCCGTGGCCCGGCGGGGCCGCGGACTGACCGCCGAAGTGGCTTTGGCGCGCCGGGATGCCCCGGCCCGCGGCGGACGACACGTCGGGTTGGCTCGGGCATTGGTCCACGAGATGCCCCATACGCTGGCCGCGCTGGAGGCCGGGATGCTCTCGGAGTGGCGGGCCACGCTGATTGTGAGGGAATCGGCATGCCTGTCGGTGGAGCACCGGGGGGAGTTGGACGCCCGACTGTGCGCCGAGACCTCCCGGCTGCGGGGTTGGGGCGATCAGCGAGTGGTCGCCGAGGCCAAGAAGATCGCTTGCGAGCTCGATGTCGCCGCGGTGGTGGACCGCAGCGCCAAGGCCGCCGCCGACCGCTGTGTGACGATCCGCCCGGCTCCGGACACCATGACCTATGTGAGCGCGCTGCTGCCGGTAGCGGCGGGGGTGGCGGTGTTCGCGGCGCTCAAGCGGGCCGCTGATACCACCTTCGATGAGCGTTCCCGCGGCCAGATCATGGCCGACACCCTCGTCGAGCACGTCACCGGTCGACCCGCCCAGGCGCCGGTGTCGGTGGCGCTGAACCTGGTGATGGCCGACACCACCCTGTTCGGCGCCGACCACGCACCGGCCTGGCTGGACGGTTATGGACCCGTGCCCGCGCAGATCGCCTGCACCCTGGCCGGTGACGCGGTCACCGACCCCTCGGCCAACGCCAGCCTGCGCCGGCTCTACCGTCATCCCAGATCCGGGCAGCTGGTGGCCATGGAATCCCGATCGCGGATCTTCCCGAAAGGGTTGGCACGTTTCATCGGGCTGCGCGATCAAACCTGCCGCAAGCCCTACTGCGATGCCCTGATCCGCCACCGCGACCACGCCGTGCCCCACCGCGAGGGCGGACCCACCAGCACACTCAACGGGCTGGGCCTGTGCGAAGCCTGCAACTACACCAAAGAAGCCCCCGGCTGGACAGCCACCGCCACCGAACACCGCGGCGAGCACCTCGCCGAGTTCACCACCCCCACCGGCGCGACCTACCAATCAAGCGCGCCGCCGCTACCGGGGCCGCCGATCCGGAGGACAGTCAGCCGGATGGAAGGCCAACTCAGCATCGACCTGGTCACCTTCAACGCCGCCTGACGGTCGTCGGGTTCGCCGCCGGGCGCGGCGGCTACATTGGCGGGATGGCTACAACTTTTTCCGATATAGCCGGATCCGAGTACATCCTGCTGACCACCTTCACCAAGGACGGCAGGGCCAAGCCCACCGCGATCTGGGCTGTCGTCGAGGGCGATTCTCTGATCGCCATCACCCAGGAACAGTCCTGGAAGATCAAGCGCATCCGCAATACCCCGCGGGTGACGATTGCTGAGTGCGACCGAGGCGGCAAGCCCAAAGGCGAGGCCGTCGAGGCTACGGCCACGATCCTGGACAAGTCGGCCAACGCCCACACCTATGATGCGATCGGCAAGCGCTACGGGCTGCTCGGCAAGACCTTCAGCCTGTTCTCCAAGCTGCGCGGCGGAATGGAGAAGAATGTCACGATCGAATTGAAAGCAGCGTGACCTGAGTCGATGGATGTGACGCCGCCCGCCTTCAAAGATGTCTACCGGGAGAAGTACCTGCTGCTGACCACGTTCACCAAGGACGGTAGGCCCAAGCCGACCGCGGTGTGGGGTGTGCCCGACGGTGACAGACTCCTGATCATTACCGACCGCGGATCGTGGAAGACCAAGCGCATCAACAACACTGGGCGGGTGACGATTCAGAAGTGCGGGGTGCTGGGCAAGGTGAAGGGCGAGCCGGTAGAAGGCGTGGCGCGGATGCTGCCTGAGTCCGAGACACGGGGCGTTTTCGACGCGATCGTCAAGCGGTACTGGAATCATGCGTGGTACTTCATCCCGCAGGCGATCCTGCGCGGCGGCATCGACAAGGTGCACGCCGCCATCGAGGTGCGAGCCGCAGGCGCATGAACGGCCCCCGACGAAGGGCTAGGAACCCGCAGGGCCGCTCGCGCGTTGGCACATCATGGCAATGAGGCTGTTTTTTCTCTATGCGATTGTCGAGCTGGCCGTCCTGGTGGTGCTGGCG
>JAHZIT010000168.1 GCA_022601275.1 Actinomycetes bacterium | reverse complement strand
GCCCGGGACGCCGAACGAATACCAGGCGCCATCCGGCACAGCGAAGTCCATGGGGTTCACCGGCGGTAGCGCATTGACGTCGGGCAATGGCGGCGGGTCGGCCGCAGCAATGCCGGGCAGGGCCACAGCAGCGGCTGAAGCGGCAACCCCGGCCAGAATTCTGATCAGCACGGACCACACCTTAGGCGGTACCTCCCGGAGGCGCAGAACACACAACCCGGGGCCCTACAGATACTGGCCGGGGCCCTACAGATACTGGCCGGGGCCGCGGCCCGCCATCTCCTCAAGCCGCGCGATGCGATCCGCCATCGGCGGATGCGTGGAGAACAGCTTGCCGATCTTCTCCCCGGCCCGGAACGGGTTAGCGATCATCAGGTGCGCCTGGTCGGCCAGCTGCGGCTCCGGCGGCAGCGGCGCCTGCTGTACCCCTTGGCTGATCTTGCGCAGCGCGCTGGCCAACGCCAGTGGGTCCCCGGTCAACTCGGCCCCCGACTGATCGGCCTGGTACTCGCGAGATCGTGACACCGCCAGCCGGATGACCGTCGCCGCAATCGGGCCTAGTAGCGAAACGAGCAGAATCGCAAGAGGATTGGCGCCGCCGCCCCGGTTTCCACCAAACATGCTCGTGAAGAGCGCCAGATTGGCCAGGGCGGTGATCACCGAGGCCATCGCGCCGGCAACGCAGGAGATCAGGATGTCACGGTTGTACACGTGGGACAGCTCGTGCCCGAGCACAGCCCGAAGCTCGCGATCGTTGAGGATTCCCAGGATGCCCGTCGTGCAGCACACCGCGGCGTTTCGCGGGTTACGGCCGGTGGCGAACGCGTTCGGCGCTGCGGTATCGCTGATGTACAGCCGCGGCATGGGCTGACGTGCCGTGGTGGCGAGTTCGCGCACGATCTTGTACATCAGCGGGGCCTGCATCTCGGTGACGGGCTGGGCGTGCATCGCCCGCAGGGCCATTTTGTCGCTGTTGAAGTAGACATATGCGTTTATGCCTATGGCGAACAGCACCGCCAGGAACATGATGCTGCGCCCGAACATTGCGCCAACACCGACGATAAGACCCGAAAACACCACCAACAGCAGGAACGTCTTGGCTCTGTTGGCATGCGGGTGCCAAGTCATCGTGGCTCACCTCCTTGAAGAGCTGCCGATTTGAGAAATCTGCTGACTCACCAAACCTGAAAGGGTCATCGCTTTAGCCAACGCCCGGGCCGGCCGCCCAGGTTCCTGGACTCTGAGCAAAACTCAGCCATCCCGGGTGACGGTGTAGTTGACCAGCGTGGCCAATGCCTGGCGCCCGGGCCCGTCGGGCAGCTGAGCAAGCTCCCGTTCGGCCTGCCGGGCATAGTCAGCCAGTGTCTCCTTCGCCTTCTCGATGCCCTGTGAGGCACGTAGCAAGACCAACGCCTCGGCAAGGTCGTCGTCGTCGTCGACCGGACCGGCCAACAGCTCGCGCAACCGTCCGGCGCCCGGTCCGGTCTCACGCAGCGCATACAGAACCGGCAGCGTATGCACACCTTCGCGCAGATCAGTGCCCGGCACCTTGCCCGACTCATCGACATCGCTGTCGATGTCGATGATGTCATCGGAGATCTGGAAAGCCGTACCCACGATGCCGCCGAGCCGAGCCAGCCGCTCGATCTGCTCGTCATCCGCGCCTGAGAACGTCGCACCGAACCGGCCCGAGGCTGCGATCAGACAGGCCGTCTTCTCGTAGACGACCTGTAGGTAGTGATCCACCGAGTCGACCTGGTCAACCGCGCCGCGCGTCTCCCGCATCTGGCCGGTCACCAACAGCGCGAACGTATCGGAGATGATCCGCACCGCTTCGGGACCCAGACTCGACACCAGCCTTGACGCCGTCGCAAAGAGATAGTCACCCGCCAGGATCGCGATGTTATTGCCCCAGCGCGCGTTCGCGCTGGGGGCACCGCGACGCATCTGCGCCTCATCCATCACGTCGTCGTGGTAGAGCGTCGCCAGGTGCACCAGTTCGATCACCGAGCCCGCGACTGCCACCTCCCAGGCGTCAGGTTTCGGTCCCAACTGGGCAGACAGGACCGTGAACAGCGGCCGGAACCGCTTTCCGCCCGCCTGAAACAGATGCTGGACAGCTTCGGACATCAGGGAGTCCGCTCGACCCAGTTCCTCGGAGATCAGTGCCTCTATGCGGGCCACTTCGTCCCGGACATGCTGGGCGAATTGGGCGTCCCCGAAGTCCACTCCCGCCACCACGTTCGCCGGTGTCCTCACACTGCCAACATACTGGGAGACATGGATGGTTCGGGGAGAGGTGGGCCCACGCCCGACGGGCAGGGCTCCAACAACGCTGACGTCGTTGTCATCGGGGCCGGGCCCGCCGGATCGTCGGCGGCGGCGTGGGCCGCGCGCTCCGGTCGTGACGTACTGGTCATCGACTCGGCCGGGTTCCCTCGGGACAAGGCATGTGGCGACGGTTTGACGCCGCGCGCGATCGCCGAGCTCAGGCGCCTCGGGCTCGGGCCCTGGATCGAGGGCAGGATCGCGCACCGCGGGCTGCGCATGTCGGGGTTCGGAGCTGACGTCGAGGTGGCGTGGCCAGGGCCTTCCTTCCCGCCGACCAGCAGCGCGGTGCCCCGCACCGAGCTCGACGAGCGTATCCGGCTGGCCGCTGTCGACGAAGGCGTGAAAATGAAGCTCGGCGCCAAAGCCATTGATGTAGAGCGCGATTCGTCGGGACGAGTCTCGGCGGTGGTTCTGAATTCCGGCGAGAAGATTCGGTGCCAGAACCTGATCGTCGCCGACGGCGCCCGATCGTCACTGGGTCGCGCGCTGGGTCGGCAATGGCACCGCGAGACTGTGTACGGGGTCGCCATCCGCGGGTACATCGCCACGCCACGCAGCAGCGAACAATGGATCACCTCGCACTTGGAACTGCGCTCAACCGAAGGTGCGGTGCTGCCCGGGTACGGCTGGATCTTCCCGCTGGGCAATGGCGAGGTGAACATCGGCGTCGGGGCACTGGCAACAGACAAGCGTCCCTCCGAGGCTGCTCTGCGTCCACTGATGAATCACTACACCGCGCTGCGTCGCGACGAGTGGGACTTCCAGGGCGAGCCGCGGGCCGGGCTTTCGGCGCTGCTGCCGATGGGCGGCGCCGCCTCGGGAGTGGCCGGCCCCAACTGGATGCTGATCGGCGATGCTGCAGCCTGCGTCAATCCATTGAACGGCGAGGGCATCGACTACGGACTGGAGACCGGCAGACTGGCCGCCGAGCTGTTGGGGCTCGGCGACTATTCGCGAGCGTGGCCGGCCGTGTTGCACGAGCACTACGCCCGCGGCTTCTCTATCGCCCGCCGGCTGGCGCTGTTGTTGACGCTCCCGCGGTTCCTTCCGGCGACCGGACCATTGGCGATGCGGTCATCGGCGTTGATGCGCGTGGCGGTGCGGGTGATGGGAAACTTCGTCACCGACGACGACGAGGACATGGTGGCACGGGCCTGGCGCGTCGCAGGTCGGCTATCGGGCCGCATCGACGACCGCCGCCCCTTCAGCTGACCCCGCGTTGTTCGCCGAGCGCGCGTGTTTGTGCAGCGGCGCGCCGCAATCTAGTGTGCAAATCTGCCCACTGGCGCGCGCCGAGCGGGACGGACATGTAGGTCAGGCCAGTGAGTAGGCGAACCCGCTGACATCGCGGATACTGGCACCGAACACCTCCGGCATCGCGCTGCCGAACAGCAGATCCCCACCATGACACGTGCCGACCACCACGCGGCCTATGGTGGGCACACCCGCACGCAACAGCCTGCGGTAGTACTGCAGGCCCTCGTCCCGCAAGGGGTCTAGTTCGTTGACCGAAATCACATGTGGCGGAAGGCCGCTCAGTTCTTCATCGGTGGCCATCGCGGCCCAGCATGTCGCATCGTCAGAGTGCTTGCGGTCGGGATCGTAGAGCGATCCGAGCAGCGAGGCCTGTTCACGACTGATGAAGTACCCGTCGTTCTCCTCGAGCGAGGGCAGATCGTCGCAATGTTCCAGCCACCGGTTCGAGATGAACGGGCACTGAGCATAGAACCCGGCGATCTCGTCGATCCACCCTTCCCGTTTCGCCTTGTGCGCCAACGTCAATGTAAGATTTCCGCCGCCGGACTCCCCAGCAGCGACGAGGTGGGTGACACCGAGTTCGTCACGGTTGGCACTTACCCAGCGGGTGGCCGACGCGCAGTCGTTCAGCCCGGCCGGATACGGGTACGGGCCCAATGTCGCACTGGAGTTACGGAATTCGACGCCGACGACGACCAGACCTGTCGCCGCGAGATACTCACGCAGCCGGGTGTAGCAGAGGTCGGCAGCAGTGTTGATCGCCATCCCGCCACCATGCAGATGCACCACCGCAGGCAGCGGTTCGGTGGCGGCGGGGCGGGTGATGTGCAGCGCGATGTCGTTTCCATCGACGCCGACGATGTTCGTCGTGGTCGACGAAACCCCGGCAGGCACGGCGACCTCGCCGAAGAGTGTGTCGAAGATCGCACCGATACCTTCTTCACTCATGGCCGCGAACGCATGCCGCTCCGCCAGTGGCGAGTCGACCGTCAGTCCACTCGGAGGCAACCGGCCTTCCAGTCCGAACCTGGCGAAAGCCCGGACCATCCGTGGATCTGCTCGTGGGTCAGTGCCCAGCGTCGAATCGTGATCAGCGTGACGTCCGTAACCCATGGCTGTGACCGTAGCGCTCCCTCTTATACCGAAATGCCGGTTTCAGGTGCGGCGAGCGCACGCAAATGTGCACGACACGCCGCGCAGGAGCGTGCAGACACGCGCGCTCGCGGGAAGTTACTTGGTCGCGGCATGCAGAGCGACGATGCCGCCGGACAGGTTGCGCCACGCCACGTCAGTCCAGCCGGACTCCCCGATACGCCGCGCGAGGTCCGGCTGATCCGGCCACGCTCGGATCGACTCCGCCAGATACACATATGCATCCGGGTTGGACGACACCGCACGAGCGATCCGCGGGAGCGCCCTCATCAGGTACTCCTTGTACAAAGTGGCAAACAACGCGTTGGTCGGCGTCGAGAACTCACAGACCACCAGGCGTCCGCCCGGGCGCGTCACCCGCGCCATCTCGCGCAGACCAGCGCGGTGATCGACCACGTTGCGCAGACCGAAGCTGATGGTCACCGCATCGAACACCCCGTCGGCAAACGGTAGCCGGGTCGCATCGCCCGCCACCTTCGGCACGTTGCGGCCTGCGCCCGCGGCCAACATGCCGACAGAAAAATCGGCGGCCACACACCATGCTTCGGAGGCGGCCAGTTCCTCGGTCGACACCGCCGTCCCGGCCGCCAGGTCGAGCACTTTGTCGCCGGCCCGGATCCGCAGCGCCTCGCGGGTGGCGCGCCGCCAGAAGCGGTCCTGCCCCAGCGATAGCACGGTATTGGTGAGGTCGTAGCGGCGCGCGACACCGTCAAACATCGACGCCACCTCACGGGGATTCTTCTCCAGCGACGCGCGATTCACGCAGCCGAACGTATCAGGGCTGCGCCTGCGGCATCGCTGAGTAGGTCGAGTGCAAGCTTTAGCCAGGGCTGCAATCAGGCGGCCTGCAGTCGGCGGGCACCGAGCACAGCGTCGTAGTGGCCGAGAAGCTCGGCACAGATCGACGGCCACGTTCGACCCAGCACAGCGCGGCGCGCCGCAAGTGAATAGCGAGGGCGTTCGGCGAGCAGATGGTCGACCGATTCCGGCAGCCGACGTTCGAACTCGTCGACGGGTAACAACAGCCCGGTGCGATAGGGCGCGACCAAGTCGCGCGGGCCGCCCGCATCGGGCGCGATCACCGGCAACCCCGAGGCCATCGCCTCCTGAACGGCCTGGCAGAAGGTTTCATGCTCGCCGGGATGAACGAAGACGTCCATGCTTGCGTACGCGGTCGATAGTGCCTCGCCATAGCGCGCCCCGGTAAAAACTGCCCGTGGCAGCATGGATTCGAGCTTGGACCGATCTACCCCCGCGCCGACAATCACAAGCTGGAGGTCGTCACGCCTGCCGAGCGCCGCGAGGCGCTCGACATGCTTCTCCGGGGCCAGACGTCCGACGAACCCGACGATCGGCTTGCCGTCCGGCGACCACGATCGGCGCAGCCGAAGATCACGGGCAGAAGGCGCGAAACCGGTGACGTCCACCCCGCGCGCCCACTTGTGTACTCGTGGGATGCCCTGTGCAGAAAGGCTTTCCATGGCCGATGTGGATGGTGCCAGGGTACGGTCCGCACGCTTGTGCAAATGCCGGGTCCAGCCCCAGGCGGCACGCGAGGCAATCCCGATGCCGTAGCTGCTCGCAAAGCCCGCGATATCGGTCTGGAACACCGCGATCGTAGGAACATTCAGGTGTCGCGCCGCGTGCAGACCTCCGTACCCCAGTAGCGCCGGGGAGGCCAGATGAACCACGTCGGGCTCGAACCCCCTCAGCACGCTGACCATCCGCGGACGAGGCACACCCAGCGGCAGCGACGTCACCCGTGGGACCATCCTCGACGGCACCCGGTGCACCCGGATCCCCTCGTGCAACCTGTCGGCGGCGGGCTGCCCGCGCGGCGTGTCCGGGGCGATGACCAGGGTCTCGTGGCCGGTTCGGCGCAGATGCTCGATCACCCGAAGTACCGAATTGGTGACGCCGTTGACATTCGGAAGGAATGATTCCGCGACAATCGCGACCCTCATGACGCGACAGTGACATCGCCAGCTGAAGGCGAGGTTGCCGACAGGGATATGCCACACGAATTGACGGGTGCGGACAGTTATTCTTCGGTATGCGGATTTCCAAGACGGCGCTGCTCGTCGGATTCCTGGGACTGCTACTGACTGTCGGCGGCTGCTCCCAAAAGGTCATGGGCACCGCCCTTCCCGATCCCGCCGGTGCGCCACTCGTCCTCAGCGCGGACGGGTACGGGATAGTTGCGGGCTTCGATGGTGCTCCCGTCCAGATCGAGATTTTCGCCGAGCCGCAGTGCACGCACTGCGGCGAACTGCAGTTCGACTTCGGCGACCAACTGGCGCATTACGTCGCCGTCGGCACACTCCAGGTCACCTACCGGCCGCTGACATTCCTGGACGACGGATACGTCGGATACTCATCCAAGGTCGCCAACGCTCTTTTCCTCGCAGCAGAACCGGCCGGCGGGGCGGCTGCGACCGGCGCGCAGTTCCAGCGCTTCGTCGAGGACCTTTGGGTCAATCAGCAGACCGGCGGACCTGATTTCACCGGAGAAGAGCTCCGCGACATGGCAGTCAACGCCGGACTACCCGGCCCCGTCGCTGACAACATCGCACGCCAAGACGAGGCCGTCGACATCGTCGACATGGAGGAGGTCAATTTCGAGCTCCTCTTCGAGATCGACCCGATGCAGACCGGCACACCAACGGTCTACGACCTGGAAGCCGACGAGAAGCTCGACATCGACGACAGCGACTGGCTGGACGAGCTAGTCCAGTCTTGAATCACCCATCGTCGCGCGCTGATCAAGGCGTCGCTCAACCCACCCGGACGCACCGAGCGCCGCCCCGGCCACCAGCCACCCGAGAACGGCGATCGAACCTGCGGGGATGATCGCCAGCGAGGCGTTACGGCCCTGCACGCGCACCAGATCCGGATCATTGGTGTCGTACTCGACATAGATCCGCATGCCGGTGTCAAGTTCCGACGGATACAGCACGCCGAGCACCGGGCGGTACGTCACCCGGTCTGGCGTGACGAACTCGATGGTCGAACGCCGCGGACCCGCGTCCAGCACATTGGCCTGGGCCACCCCCAGGTTACGTTCGATCTGACGGTCGTTACGCCAGGCGCCGAGCACCAGCAGTACCGATTGCAACGTCACCAGACATGCCGCCACCACGATGCCGATCCGGATGCGACGCATGATCTTGCCGCCACGAGTCTCACCGGGCAGTCCGGAGAGGTGGGGAACTACCATGCGCCACAGCACTTTCAGGCGATCGAGTAGTCCAGACCAAGCAGCTGCGATTCTGGCTTCGCTCACAGGGGAAGAATCGTTCGCTTCGCTCACAGGGGCAGAATCGTTCGCTTCGCTCACAGGGATGCCTTTATCGAAGCGTGCAGCGCCCGCAAGGACGATCTGTCTGCCTTGACCTCCAGCACCCGCATGCCTTCGAACGGCTCGCCCAGAGCGCCGGCCAGGTCGCCGGCTTCAATCTGCCGACTCTCGACATGGTAGGCGCGGCACAACGCACCTACATCGACATCGTGTGGCGTGCCGAAGATGCGCGACGACACGTCGGTGAACCGCGGGTCGCCCTGCTCGAGCAGTTCGAAAATGCCGCCGCCGTTGTCGTTTGACACCACGATCGTGAGATTGCGCGGCGTCGGTTCCGTCGGCCCGATCAGCAGACCCGAGCTGTCATGCACGAAGGTCAAGTCGCCGATCAGCGCGATAGTCCGTCCAACTCCCCCGCCCCCAGCTGCAGCCTCGCGTTCGAAAGCCAAGGCGGCTCCGATCGCTGTCGACACCGTTCCGTCGATACCTGCCACACCGCGGTTGGAGCGCACCTTGACACCGGAGCCGGTGAATCCCACCAATGCCAGATCGCGGACCGGATTCGACGCACCCAGCACCAGCTGATCGCCCGGCCGCACGGCATCTGCCACTGCCGCCGCGACATGCAGGCCGGTAGTCAGCGAATGGATGGCAAGTTGGTCGCGCACCGCGGTGACGGCGTGGCTGTTGGCCTGCGCGCAGCGGCCCAGCCAGTCGGCGGAGGGGGCGCCGGAGGTGACCGCGCGGGTGCCGGTGGCCTGTGAGTTTCCCGACACGTCGGGCCAGCGCGGACCCGTAGTCAGCGCGAAGACGGGGACCGACGCATCGGCCAGCAATGTGGAGACCTGACGGTGCAGTGTCGGGCGGCCCAACATGATGACCTGCTTGGGATGCAGCAGGGGCAATGCAAACGGATGTAACGGGTTCTGCGCAGCCGGCGCCGTCGGCTCGGCGACGGTCGGCAGATGCGCCAGATTCCGGTGCTCGCCGGCCCCATGGCCCGCGATGACCACCGTGTCGGCGGTGACGTCAATCTCCAGCGGCTGGTCGAACCTCGCCGGCGGCGTATAGGTCCAAGGTTTACCGTCGGGCCGTCCTTCGGGGGCATAAGGCCGACCGGGCGCCTCAGTGTCGTCGACGGCGGGGACCAGCGGCTCACGCAGGGGGATGTCAAACTGCACCGGGCCGGCATTAGCCGACCGAGACCCCTTGGCCGCCACCAGCACCCGGCACGTCACTGACCGCCACTGCGCGTTGAGCGCATCGAGTTCGCCGGGCGCCGAACCGCGAAGGTCGGGCGCCAGCCCTAGGCTGACATTCGCGCGCACCTGGGTGCCGAAGTAACCCAGCTGCTCGAAAGTCTGGTTGGCTCCGGTGCCCAGCAGTTCGTAGGGCCGGTTGGCTGACAACACGATCAGCGGCACGCGAGCGTAGTTCGCCTCCACCACCGCCGGCCCCAGGTTGGCCACGGCTGTACCTGACGTCATGGCCACACACACTGGAGCACGCTCGGACGACGCCAACCCGATCGCCAGGAAACCCGCAGTACGTTCGTCGATTCGGACGTGCAGCCGCAAGCGGCCGGCTCGGTCGGCGTCGTGCAGCGCGAACGCCAACGGCGCATTGCGCGAGCCCGGACTCAGCACCACGTCGCGTACGCCGCCGCGGATCAGTTCGTCGACGACCACGCGCGACTGTGTCGTCGACGGGTTCATAGTTACAGACTATCGGCGAAGAATTTCAGGATCGCGGTGTTGACCACCTGCGGCTTCTCGATGAACCCGAGATGACCGGTGCCGGGAATCTCCAGAAAACGACCGTTAGGCAGCGCCTGGGCCACCTCGCGACCGAGATAGGAGGGCAGAACCACGTCGTCGGCGAAACCGATGACCAGTGTCGGGTTGGTCACATTCTGATAGGCGGCGAGCCGGCTGCTCTGCGGCGCGATCTTCAGGTGGGTGCGCATACCGGGGGTTGGTTTCTGCGGCCACATCGTGAACATCTCGATCCAGTCGCGAACCGCCCGGTCGTCGTTCAAGGTCTTTGGCGAAAAACTCTCCAACAGGCGGACTTTCGCTTCGAACTCGACAGGCAACTGCAGACCGGATTCCGCGAGCGCCCGCTCGCCGGACCAGAAGAAGTCGCGGGTGCGGTCGTGGCGGCCGCGGGTGGCCATCAGCACTGCTGATCTGACCAGCTCGGGCCGCGCCACCATGAGCTCCTGGGCGATGTAGGAGCCCATCGACACCCCCACAATCCGCACCGGGGCGAGCCCGAGCTCGTCGATCAGGTCAGCGACGTCACCGACCATCGTCTCTGTGGTGAATCCCTCGGCGTTCTCGGTGGCACCGGTACCGCGATTGTCGAACGTGACGCAGCGGTACCCGGCGCGAGCGAAAACAGGCACCTGGTGCAGGTGCCAGGTCCGACCGGCACCCCCACGACCCGCGATGAACAACACCGGCTCCCCTGAGCCGCGTTCGTCATAAGCCAAATTCACCTCGCCGACGCTACTGGACACGTGATTTCGGCGTGTTTGTCGTCG
>JAHZIT010000167.1 GCA_022601275.1 Actinomycetes bacterium | reverse complement strand
GCTTCGGCACCTGCGGCTTCGGCACCAGCTACTGCACCGGCACCCGCCGCCGCTTCCGCGCCCGCTGCTTCCGCGCCCGCCGCTTCGGCACCTGCGGCTTCGGCACCAGCTACTGCACCGGCACCCGCCGCTGCTTCCGCGCCCGCTGCTTCCGCGCCCGCCACAGGGTAGGCCCTACTTTGCGCGGGCTTTCCCGGCAAGGGGGCTGCTTGGACTACTTGGATTGGACTACTTGGAATAGTCAGTGCTCAACCAACGCTCGGGGCGCATCCGGATGATGATCGAAGTCGAAGACAGGTTTTGGTCGGCGAACAGACCGCCGGCCTCCACACCGAGGTAGCGCACCGCGATCGTGCGAACGTCTTTGTCGCCTGCAGGGCCGATGCCGGTGACGTTACCTTCGGCGGTCACGTACTTGTACGGCGGATTCTCATCCTGAACGGTGATGGAGAAACGTCCTGCATCGCGAATCAGCCTGTGTTTGATCGACTCTGACTCAGTCCACAGCAGAACCTCACCCCCGGGCCGGTAGTCGTACCAGATGGGTACCGCCAGCGGGGCCCGGTCAGCTCGCTCAACGGCGACCACGCCGACGTGGACGTCAGCCAAATACTGCTCGCGTTCGGGTCTGCTCATCTTGGGCATGTCATCTGCCAACGACGGCGCGCTTCCGCGCATTCCCCTCAGTTGATCGGCACCAACTCGAAGACCGGGATAACCCGCTCGGTGCGCCTCTCGTAATCGGCGAAGCCGGGTGCCTGCTCGGCAACGACGGCGTAGATACGGTCCCGCTCGGCGCGGGGGAGTTCGCGCGCGGTGACGGCCTGCGACGGGTCGGATCCAATCTCGATACTGACGTCCGGGCGAGCACGAATATTGAATGCCCAGGCTGGATCTCGGTCCCGTCCTGCCGACGAGCCGACAATGTAGATCTTGTCGTCGATGTCGAAGTAAGCCACCGGGTTGACGCGCTGCCGGCGACTCTTGGCGCCCGTCGATGTCAGCAGCAGCAACGGGACCCCCTCGAATTGTCCGCCCAACTCACCGCCGTTGGCCCGGAACTCGTCGATGTTGCGCTGGTTGAAGTCACGTTCTGCGCTCATCGCATCCTCGGGCATGAGCCCATCGTGACAGGTCCGGTGAGCATCGGCGACAAGGGCTGTCGCAGTTCTTGGTCCTTCAAGTAAGCGCTTCGCCGTCACCTGCGGCATTCGCGGGGTCGGCCGGCCGCCTTGCCACTAGAACGCAACCAACTATTGCGAAGAACCGCTGAGGCAATGCCGGCAATTCTGGCGGCTATCCCGGGCCGAGTGCCACCGGGCGCTCAGGATCTGAACTCCACTCAGACCACGAACCGGGAAACAGTGCCGCGTCGACGCCCACGGCGGCCAGCCCGGCGATGACTACCGCCGCGGTGACACCCGAACCGCAGTACACCGCGACGTCGCCGGAGCCCACGCCCCTCGCGTGGAGCAGCTGGGTGAGCTCCGGCTCGGCCAGCCAGCTGCCGTCACCGGCGAGCAGGCTGGTGCTCGGCACATTGACCGCTCCGGGGATATGGCCGGCCACCGGGTCGGCAGGCTCGGCGTCACCGCGGTAGCGCTCCGGTGGCCGCGTGTCGAGCAGGACCCTGTCGTCGGCCAAAACCCCGTCGGCAGTCACCGTGCGACGAGCCGCGGAGTAAAGATCGGCGTGCGCCACCGACACATCGCCGCGCTCGGGAGTGACTGTGCCTGTTGATAATTCGCCTCTCCAGGAAGACAGCCCGCCGTCGAGAATTCTCACATCGGTGATTCCCGCGGCCGTCAGCACCCACCATGCGCGGGCAGAGCCGGCCCGATACCAGTCGTCGTAAACCACTACCGGAACGCCGGTGCGCACACCCCAACGCCGCGCCGCTTCCTGCAGGTCGGCCCCCGACGGCAGCGGATGACGGCCGCGGCCTGGCACCGAATGATCGGTGAGTTCGTCGTCAAGTGACACGTAGACCGCCCCGGGCAGATGGCCGCGTTCGTAGGCGTCGAGCCCATCTGGTCGGCTGAAGTCCCATCGGACGTCCAGCAGCGTGATCGGTTCACCCGATTCGAGTCGGCCTGCCAGATCTTCGGCGGTGATGAAGACATCTTCACGCGAACTCATCGCGACTCCTTTTCGGCGACTTCGATGCACTTGGTCACGCCCACGGCGACAAAGTACACCGAAGTCGCTCAGGTGCGGCAGGATCGCCTTCAACATGGTTGACAGCGAGGGTGCAGCCGGGACCTCACGGCGCCGACATGTCTTACGTCTTGCGCTCTTCGTCGCGTTGCTGGCCGCGCTCTTCTATCTTGTCGCCGTGCGGCGAGTCATCGACGTCGAGTACATCCGCGGGGTGGTGGCGTCGACGGGTCCGCTGGCGCCGCTGGTTTACGTAGTGGTGTCGGCGGCGCTGGGCGCGGTGCTGGTGCCCGGACCGCTGCTCGCAGCGGGCAGCGGATTCCTGTTCGGCCCGGCACTGGGGACGTTCGTGACGCTGGGCGCTACGGTCGGCACTGCGATGATCGCCAGCCTGGCCGGGCGGCGGGCCGGTCGCGACAGTGCCCGCGGACTGCTGGGCCCGCAACGTTCGGAGCGTACAGACGCGTTGATCGCGCGGGGCGGGCTGTGGGCTGTCGTAGGCCAACGGTTCGTGCCCGGAATCTCCGACGCATTGGCCTCCTATGCGTTCGGGGCGTTCGGAGTTCCGCTATGGCAGATGGCGGCCGGGGCGTTCATCGGGTCTGCGCCGCGGGCCTTCGTTTTCACGGCTCTGGGGGCCTCTATCGGCGAGTTCTCCGCGCCGTTGGCATACTCGGCGATCGCCGTGTGGTGCGTGACCGCTGTGGTCGGCACTTTTGCGGCGCACCGAGGCTGGCGATCGTGGCGCTCGGCCCACAAGCCGCAGCAGTAAGGGCACTATCTTCGCGATGAATCAGACTCACCCCCGGCGACAGCAGTTCATCGGGGGGATCACTGGTGGCGCGCATCCCGGTTGCCATACCTGCCTCGCCGCGAGAGAGCACTGGTGGTCGCCAGATCCGCCCGATCACAACCATGGCTTCTCGATCGCAAAGCGGGAGGTGCGATCATGACTTACGTGTCGTCTGCGTCGAATGCCTTCGCTTCGGACAACTCTGCGCCCGCGCATCCGCGGGCCCTGGAGGCGCTGCACCGAGTCAACGAAGGATCGGCCCCCTCCTATGGCGCGGACGTCGTCACCCGCCAAGCCGCCGACGCTGTGAAGGACGTGTTCGACTCCCCCGACGCCGAGGTGCTGTTCGCGTTCACCGGCACGGCGGCCAACATCATCGCGCTCGCGTCGGCGGTCCAGCCGTGGCAGGAGATCCTCTGCAGCGACGTCGCCCACGTACTGCTCGATGAAGCAGGCGGGCCCGTCCGGCTCTCCGGTGCCCAGCTGACCCAGCTGCCCAGTGAAGACGGTCTGATCGCGCCCGACGAGCTCGACCGCAGGGTCGCCCGGCGCGGGGAGGTTCACCATTCGCAGCCCCGCATCGTCACCATCACTCAGTCCACCGAGAACGGTCGCGTATGGACCGCCCCGGCAATGGCGGAATTCGTGGAAAAGGCACATGCACTCGATCTGCTGGTCCACGTCGATGGGGCGAGGATCGGGAACGCCATTGCCGCACTGGATGTCTCACCGAAGAATGCCATCGCCGACGCCGACATCGTGACCGTCGGGGGGACCAAGAATGGCATGCTTTTCGGTGATGCCGTCCTGGTACGAAACCCCGGTCAGTTCGGCGGGATTCATTTCGCGCAGAAGCAGATCGGGCACCTGGCAAGCAAGCACCGCTTCGTCGCGGCGCAATTCCTGGAATTCCTCGAAGACGGCTTCTGGCTGAGCACCGCGGCGCACGCTAACGCGATGGCCCGCCGACTCAGCGACGGGATGGCGGCGATGGGACTGCGACTGGCCGCACCGGTGGAGGCCAACGAGGTCTTCGTGATCCTGGACAACGACGTACGACGCGTCCTCACGCAGTCCTACGCAGTTCACCAACCAGACCCCGCCGAGCCGGTGGTGCGGTTTGTCTGCTCCTGGTCGACAACCGAGCGCGACGTCGACGAAGCACTGTCTGCACTGCGCAAGCTGCTCTAGGCACACGCCTATGGTGGACAGAGAAACCCGAAACATGAGGAGCGAGTGGTGACGCGCTACCAGCTGCCCGGCACAGCCGATCTAATCCGACTCGGCGAACTGCACGAACACGCGATCACGGTGTACGCAGAAACCTCGCCGGCGCCCGACCAGCGCGAGAACAGCCTGCTGACAGCCAAGAGCGCAGTCGACCGCGCGCTGCGCAGCATCCGCGACCGCGGCGCCCCGCACGCCATTGAACAGCAGCTGCGCGACCGCTGGAAGGACATCGCCGAGTCCGATCTGTGGCTGCGGTTGTCGCGATCGCTGGCGATATTCATCGCCGACGACTTCCACGAGGTCTTCGTGCTCCCCAACGCCCTGCAGAACCAGTCACAGGTGGGTGTTTACTTCGATATCGGTCAGCTGGTTCGGGCAGTGACCACGCCGCAGGCGGCCTACGCACTGACATTGTCGGCCAACGGGTGGAATCTATGGCGGGCAACGGCAACCACCCGTGCCGAGGAGATGCCCTTGGTCGGCGAGCACGCCGCCGATGTGGCCGAGGCGACCAACCGAGCCACGGTCCGCGACCGCGACCACGTACGCAGGCTGGTCGGCGATGAGGGCAAGAAGGTGCTGTTGGAGACCTACGCCAAGAGGGTCGGCGAGGCAGTGGAATCAGAACTTGGACAAGTCGATTCGTCAGCTTCCCGGCCGCTGTTCCTGTTCGCCACCGACCCGCTTCTCGATCTCTATCGTAGTCTCGATCACAAGCGCGAGATCGTGGTGGTTCCCGGTGCGCCGGACACGCTGCGGCCCGATCAGATCGACGCGGCCATCCGGGAGTCGCTGCCGGCGCTCAATGCCCGCCATACCAACAAGCGAGTCAACGACATCGGTGACGGAGTCTCCCGCGGGCTGGTGGCCACCGACATCGTCGACATCGGACGCGCCGCCGCCGAAGGCGTGGTGGCCACGCTGGTGTACGACTTCACGGTGGACATCCTCGGCCGGCTTGATGATGCCGACGGCAGCGTCACCTACGACGACGACGGCTACGACCTCTTGTCTCGGATCGCCATCACCGTGTTGGACAAGGGCGGAGAGGTGATCGCGGTGCGACCCGAAGAGATAACGGCCGACATCTGGAACGGCACGGCGGTGGCCGGGCTGCGGTTTGCGTTGTCCTGAACGCTGTGAGACTCCTACGCTTTAAGCAATGTTGAGCCGCCGCGCCAGGTCCGGCCCGCCCACGTCGCGAAGAAAATCGGGGTCACCGCAGACGACGAGTTGGTCACGCGCCCGCGACAGCCCCACGTAGAGACGTTCGCGCGAGCGTTCGAACGCCGCGGCCTCATTGACGACCAGCACAACCGCCCGACGCTCGAGCCCTTTGAAGCCCAGGACGTGGCCGTAGAAGACCTGCTCGGCGTCCCAGAAGCTGTCCCAGTAGGCGGCGCTGCCGGCGGCCTGGCGCTCGACCTGTTCGGGGTGTCGGCTGCCGGTGGTCAGCAATGCGACGTCCTCGGGCCGCCAGCCCTGATCGAGCAGCAGCTCGACCTCGTCGTCGCCGGCGCCCATCGCATCCTCCCGGGAGCACGGCACGTACTTCACAGCCGGCCCCTCCCCGCCGAGAAAGCGCATCCGGTGACCGACCAGCGGCTGGAATGCGTTGGCGATCTGGCGGGTGTTCCGCAGATTCTGGTCGAGGATCAACGGCACCAGCGGCACCGGCGGGGAGCCGAGCCGGTTGAAGACACGCTGGCCTTCGTCGGTAAACACGTACAACCCGCCGGTGTCCTCGTCCTTGAGCGCGGCCAACAAAGGATCCCACCAGGCATCGGCGAAATCCTGGGCCTCATCGACGACGATCGCGTCGAACCGGTGACCTGGCTCGAGTTGCGCGGCTAGATCGGCCATTCGGATCGGCAGCTCCTGTTCCCAGAACTTGACGGTGTCGTCATTTCGCACAGATTCGTCAGGACCTTCAGGTGCTCCCCACCGCTTGCCGAGGTCATGGAACTCGCCGACGTAGTCCGGCTGCTGACGTCGACTCCAGGTGGCGGTGATGCGTTCCAGGTAGGAGGCCAGGCCGTGTGAGTAGCAGACCAGCGCGACGCGTTGGCCCTCGCGTGCCAGCCGTCGTGCCTGTTCCATTGCCAGGAAGGTCTTGCCACTGCCGGCACCCCCGCGGATCTCGACGCGGTTCAGCAGCCTGATCGCATCGAGAATGACGGACTGATGTTCGGTGAGAATGTCTGCTGCGTCCTCGTTTTCGAGTGCCCGGGCAACGACGCTGCGCTGTGGCAGCCCGCGTCCGCCGAGGGCCTCGCTGAGCTGCGCAATGCCGGCTGCGGCGAGAAGGGGGCGGTCGATTTCCTGGGTGAGCAGAATCTCGCGCAGCTTGGCGACCAGGTCGGGCAGGTCGGTGCGGTCGATGATCTTCCAGCGCGGACACTCGGGCAGGGCGAAATCGTCCGGCAGGTCGGTGTTCGGCAGGACGACGACGTGATCCCAGCGCAGCCGGCCCTGAGTCCAGCGCGGGTCCATCTCGACGAAGTCGCGCAGCGCATAGCAGGCCTCCCGGGCCTGACGCACAGGTTCGATCCTGTGCGGGTGGCCGCGGCCTTCTTGCCACCAGGTCTCTCCGTCGTGCCAGACCTCGCCGCCCTTGACCTCGATGCAGACGATGCCCGCGCCTTCGATCGCCACGAAGAAATCGACCTCGTGATCCTTGAGGTGGTCGGTGACCCGTTTACCCGGAATGACAAGATCGCCGGGATCGCGCTGGTCGACAAGTGCCTCCCAAACCTTGCGTTCTGCGCCGTTGGCCAGACGCGGAGTCTCGGCCACGTCGTACCCGCCGGCTAAGTTCACGTTCATGCGGTCGGCTCCGCCTCGGGGCGTGGCATCTCTGAAGTCTCTCCTTCGTCGCCGGTGATGGTAGCCAGCGGGTATGGCGTCGATGACCAGGGTGGTGTCGGGACCATAGAATACGATGGCTGCATTAGATCAAATTTGCGCTAAATAATGGTCGGGAGCGGGCGATGACATCACGAGACGATCGAATCGAAGGAGTGCTGCTGGGGACGGCGGCCGGCGACGCGCTCGGTGCACCGTATGAGTTCCAGCCACCGCGAGGGAAGGAACTCGACGTCACGATGACCAGTGGCGGCCCCTGGAAGGCCGGCGAATGGACGGACGACACCGCGATGGCGGTGGCGATCGCCGAGGTGGCGGCAACTGGCGCGGACCTGCTCGATCCGGCCGCCCAGGACGCCGTCGTCAGGCGGTGGTACCAGTGGTCTCTCGGCGCAAAAGACGTCGGTATCCAGACGCGCAAGGTGCTCACCGCAGCTGCACGCTATGGGGCGATCACCGCCGACCGGGCACGCTCCGCGTCGGCGGCCCTGCACGAACAGACAGGGCACACCGCCGGCAACGGTTCGTTGATGCGGACCGCTCCTGTTGCGCTGGCCTATCTCGACGACGAGGCCGCCATGGTGGTGGCCGCGCGCGCGATCAGTGAGCTCACCCACTTCGACCCGGATGCCGGAGACGCCTGCGTGTTGTGGTGCAGCGCCATTCGCCACGCGGTGCGCACCGGTGAGCTCGATGTGCGAGTCGGCCTGGGCAACATCGACTCCGCCCGCAGAGAACTATGGATGGGGCGCCTGGATGCCGCCGAAGACGGGGCACCGGCAACGTTCCCGAACAACGGCTGGGTGGTGGCCGCGCTGCAAGCCGCATGGTCGGCTATCGCGACGACGGCGGTTCCGGCCGACGACCCGGTCGCCGAAATCCATCCCGCCGATCATCTGCACCTGGCGCTCGACGCGGCGGTGCGGGCGGGGTTCGACACCGACACCGTCGCGGCGATCGCCGGCGGGCTGCTCGGCGCGGCCTACGGGGCCTCGGCGGTACCGCCGCCGTGGTACGACCTGCTGCACGGCTGGCCGGGCCTCACCGCGCGGGACCTCGCGGCCCTGGCCGGGTCGATCGCGACGCCCGGCAATTCGGCGCCCCCGGTCGGCTAGCCGTCCTTGGGGACCTGCCCGGCGAAAGACACCGTCACAGTGTCCGCGATCTTCACCGAACCCATCAGAATCGAGTAGGGCTTGACGCCGAACGCAGTCTGACGTACCTCGGCTTCACACGACATTCGCCAGGTGCCGTCGATATCCTCCACCAGGACACCGACCTGGCAGGCATTGGTCTTCCCGTGGATCTCCAGGGTGCCGCTGAGATCGTAGCCCTCGGCCGTCTTCCGAATATCTTGGGCGCGGAATCGGATGTGCGGGAATCGATCAGCATCGAGGGCCTTCATCGCGTTCGACCGCACGATCGTCTTCTCCGGCCCAGACAGGCTCTTGAGGCCGCCCTCGCCCCGCACCACCCGAAATGACTTGACCTCGACCGTGAGATCCACCTCGGTGGGTTCACCGGCGGCCCAGGTGACCTCAGCCCGCCAGCTGTCCATGGCAATGGTCAGGCGGTGCCCCATCTTCGCTGCCCGGCCGGCTACACCGGTCTTCACGAGGAGCTCGCCGGCCGACTCGTCGAGATTCCACCTGGTGTCCGTCATCGGCCGACCCTATCGCCCATGTCGGGTCGGGCGCACTCCAGTCTCGTCCGAAGACGACCATGCACGACGATGAGGCCGGATAGGTTGGTTCTCAGCCTTGCTTGATCCTGATCTGCCGTGAGGGGCGACGACGTGCCAGACGACATGCCAGAGGTCCACAACGCGCCGGCATCTATCGGAGTGTTGACCAGCGGAGGCGATGCGCCCGGGATGAACGCCGCGGTCCGCGCGGTCATCTGCACAGCCGTGCACCATGGCATCGACGCCTACGCGATTCACGAGGGCTACCACGGCCTGGTCACCGGTGGTCACCTGATTCGACGAATGCAGCCCAAGGACACCGAAGGTATCTTGCATCGCGGCGGTACCGCGATAGGCACCGCTCGATCCCAGGAATTCAGAACACGCGAGGGCCGCAGAACCGCCGCCCGGAACTTGGTCGAGCACGGCATCGATGCGCTCGTGGTGATCGGCGGCGACGGCAGTCTCACCGGTGCCGATATTTTCCGCCGGGAATGGCCCGAACTGCTCGCCGAATTGGTCGACGCGGGCACGATATCGCCGGCTCTCGCCGGCGCCCACCCCTTTCTGCGGATCGCCGGCATGGCCGGTTCCATCGACAACGACATGTCGGGCACCGACATGACGATCGGCGCAGACACTGCGCTACACCGGATCGTCGAGGCGATGGACGCGTTGCGCAGCACCGCGTCCAGCCATCAGCGCACCTTCGTGGTCGAGGCGATGGGAAGGGAGTGCGGCTACCTCGCGCTGATGGCCTCGCTGGCTACCGCGGCGAACTGGCTTCTGATCCCCGAACAACCGCCCGCCGAGGATTGGGCCACACAGATGTGTCGGGACATCAAGGAGGGCCGGGACATCGGCCGCAGGCAGAGCGTCGTTCTCGTCGCTGAGGGCGCCCGAGACTCGCACGAAAACCCCATCACCACCGACCACATCAAATCGATACTGGAGCGGGAACTGGGCGAGGACACCAGGATCACAATCCTCGGTCACGTACAGCGCGGTGGCGCACCGAGTGCGTTCGACCGGTACCTGGCCACAATCCTCGGGCATGCCGCCGTCGAACGACTCATCACCGACAAGGAGGACGCTCCCCCTCAGCTGATCGGGCTGCGGGGCAACCGGGTGGTCACCACACCGCTGATGGACTGCGTCGCGCAGACACAGGCCGTGGCAGAGCGCATCAAGGCCAAGGACTTCGACGGGGCAATGCTGCTGCGCGGCGGCAGCTTCCGGCAGTCGTACAAGATCCTGCAGACCATCCAGCAGCCCGCCGCCCGGCCGACATTTGCGGGCAGGCGACGCTTCCGGCTCGCGATCGTGCATGGTGGTGGACCGTCGCCGGGGATGAACAACGCGGTGCGCGCCTTCGTCCGACTGGGCCTGGAACGCGGCTACACGGTGCTGGCGGTCAAGAACGGATTCCGCGGTCTCCGCAACGGCAACGTCCAAGAAATGGGCTGGATGGACGTCAGCGGCTGGGTATCCGACGGAGGCGCCGAGATAGGCACAAACCGGTATCTGCCCAACGCCGGGGCGATCGAGCTGATCGCCGAACAGGTTGCCGCTCACCGGATCGACGGCTTGGTCATGGCAGGCGGGTGGACCGGCTACCAGGCCGCCCACGAGTTGCACCGGCACCGACACCAGTACGCCGCCCTCGACATCCCGATCGTGTGCATGCCGATGACGATCAACAACGACGTCCCGGGAACCGAACTGAGCATCGGCAGCGATACGGCACTGAACAGCATCGTGGCCGATGTCGACAAGATCAGGCAGTCCGCCGTGGCCACCCGCCGGGTCTTCGTGGTCGAGGTGATGGGTCGGGACTGCGGCTACCTGGCGCTGCTCAGCGGGTTGGCCTCCGGCGCCGAACGGATCTACCTGCCCGAGGAAGGCATCACGCTGGACTCCCTGACCGCCGACATCCGCATCCTCTCGGAGGGGTTCCGTTCCGGGAAACGACTCGGCCTGATCATTCGCAGCGAACGCGCCGACCCCGTCTACACCACCGGGTTCATGACGTCGCTGTTCGAGAAGGAGGGCGGGAACCTCTTCGACGCCCGCCAGGCGATTCTGGGGCACATCCAGGAGGGTGGTGACCCGTCGCCGTTCGACCGGATACACGCCACGAGCCTGACCGCCCGCTGCATCGAGTTCCTCGCGGAGCAGCTCGAATCCGGCGGCCGGGCCAGTGCAATGCTCGGATTCCAGTCCGGGCGACTGCAATTCACCGACCTGACCTCATACCCCACCCTGATCGAGCAGGACGCTCAGCGCCCGCTCGAACAGCGCTGGATGGCCCGCCGCGATCTCTCCGACATCATGCGCACCTAGCTCGATACCCTCTGCGCCGCAACACAAACCACGATTTGGCCGACGAAACACATTAGGGACCACCGCGTGACTGAACTCCGATACCAACGGTGGTTCCTCGCCTTGGCCACACCACTCGGGCTGGGGCCGAATCGCAGCGATGTGAGCATTCGGGATGACATTCTGCACGTCGCGATGGGGTGGGGATTCTCCGCGGACATCCCACTGGATTCGGTCAAGGACGCCCGCGTGTGTCACGACCGGATCTTCGCGATCGGCGTGCACGGCGGCTGGCGAGGGCGTTGGCTGGTGAACGGCTCGCCGCATGGCATCGTGGAGTTGACGATCGATCCGCCGGTCAGGGCCACGGTGATGGGAGTGACGACGAAGCTGCGGGTGCTGATGGTCAGCGTCACCGATACATCCGAGTTGATCGCCGCATGCGCCCGGCGGTGAAAAGACTGTTCGCCTCAGCCCGCACCGCCCACTGGGTCTGAATGCCGGTCCCCCCGGTCGAAGATGGCAACCGCCCGGGTCCAGCCGGCCGATGCGGCGTGCACCTTGACGGGGAAGCAGGAGACCTCGAAACCCTTGGCGGGAAGCGATTCCAGATTGTGTAGCTTCTCGATGTGTGAGTACCCGATGGTGCGCCCGGCGCGATGACCCTCCCAGATAATCGACGGGTCGTGGCTACGTGCATAACGCGTCGCCGTGTAGGAGAACGGCGCGTCCCAACTCCAGGCGTCCGTTCCGGTCAGTCGTACGCCACGCTCCAGTAGGTACAAGGTTGCCTCCCGGCCCATACCGCAGCCGCTGCTCACATAGTCGTCGTGCCCATAGCGGGTACCGGCACTGGTGTTGACCAGAACGATCTCCAACGGTGCCAGGGTGTGGTCGATGCGCCGCAGTTCCTGCTCGACATCGGCCGCTGTCGCTACGTATCCGTTGGGAAAGTGCCGGAAGTCCAGCTTCACCGCGGGCTGCAGGCACCATTCCAGCGGAATCTCGTCGATGGTGATCGACCGCTTGCCGCCGTCCATTGTCGAGGCGTAGTGATAGGGCGCGTCCACGTGGGTGCCGTTGTGGGTGGTGATTCGGACGCGCTCGATCGCCCAGCCCTCCCGGTCGGGTAGGTCATCGACGGTGGCCCCCGGGAAGAACGACACCACCTCGGTCGCGGTCTGCTGATGGTCGTAGTAATCGATCTCCGGCAGATGCCCGGGCGGATCCGACGTGATTCCCGCCTGCAGCGGGACCGAGATGTCGATGAATCTGCGCATCCGCGCTCCTCTTCCGGTGGGACGGCTTCCGCCTGGACTGCCGGTGGGCGGACCTTCCACCCAACTATGCCAAGAAGCAGACGAAGACTCGTGGCGGAACTCTGCAGAGACCGGATTCGCCGGCGCTTTGACCGGCGGGGCGTGCCGCGCAACGATGGTGCGTAGCGACGATGCGAAGGTTGGGGCTCACACATGCTCGAGATCAGCCCGTGGACATGGGGTGCGACGATCGCTGTGATCATCGCCCTGCTCGCCGTTGATCTCACCCTGGCAGCGCTGCGGCCCCACCGTGTCGGGTTTCGCGAGGCCACGGCATGGTCGCTGTTCTACATCGGGGTCGCCGTCGTGTTCGGGGTGTGGTTCACCGCGACCTACGGGGGTGACTTCGGCACGCAGTACTTCGCCGGCTACATCGTCGAGAAGAGCCTCTCGGTCGACAACTTGTTCGTCTTCGTGATCATCATGGCGACGTTCGCGGTGCCCGAGGAGCATCAGCACAAGGTGTTGACCTTCGGCATCATCCTGGCGCTGATCATGCGCGCGATCTTCATCGTGATCGGCGCAGCGCTGCTCTCGGTGTTCTCGTTCATGTTCCTGCTGTTCGGTGTCCTGCTGATCTACACCGCGGTACAGCTGTTCCGGCACCGCGATGAAGACCCCGACGTCGAGAACAACATCATGGTCCGAGCCACCCGGCGTTTCCTGCCGGTCACCGAAGAGTACGACGGCGGGAAGCTGGTCAGCAGAGTGGACGGCCGCCGGATGTTTACGCCACTGGTGGCGGTGCTCATCGCCATCGGCAGCGTGGATCTGCTGTTTGCACTGGACTCGATCCCTGCGGTCTTCGGCATCACCGCCGAGCCCTACATCGTGCTGACCGCAAACGCGTTCGCGCTGCTGGGTTTGCGAGCGCTGTTTTTTCTCGTCAAAGGCTTGCTCGATCGGCTGGTATATCTGTCGACCGGATTGTCGATCATCCTCGCGTTCATCGGCTTCAAGCTGGTGCTGCACTGGGCCCACGTCGACATCAACCCACGCGTTCCGGAGATCAACACCTACCTCAGCCTGGTGGTGATCGTGGTGATCCTCGCGGTGGTCACCGTCGCCAGCCTGATCAAGACGCGCCGCGACCCGACGGCCAAGGCTCATCCGGGTGCATTGCGCGCGACCCGGGACGACGACCGCGATCGCTGAGCCTGGAGCCTCGGTCACAGTGCTGACACCCCGACGCGATGTGACGGTACGGTCGAAGGACTTCGCCGCAACAGACTGGAATCGCCGTGACTAGACCAATGGATCAACTGGGCCGCGCGCTGGCGAGGACGCCGGAGGGGCTCAAGGGCCGCGATCCGGAGTTCATCCGCGAGATGCTGCCACGGTTCTGGCTGGCCGCCCAGATGTACTTCCGGGCCGAGGTGCACGGGTTCGAGAACGTCCCCGACGAGCCGGTGCTGTTCGTCGGGAACCACAGTGGCGGAGCTAACATCCCCGACACGTTCATCTTCACCCTCGCCTACCACACCTACTTCACCGTGGAGGGCCGTCCGCTGGTCGCGCTGGCCCACGAGATCGTCGTGGGAATGCCCGTGATCGGCGACATGGCACGCAAGTTCGGCATGGTCAAGGCCGGACGAACAGCCGCCGCGGATCTCCTGCAGGAGGGCGCCAACGTGCTGGTCTACCCAGGGGGTGACGTGGAGGCGTTGCGGCCGTGGCGGGACCGTAACAAGATCGTCTTCGATGGCCGGAAGGGCTTTCTGAAGCTTGCCCATGCGCAGGGAGTCAAGATCGTCCCAGTCATCGCAACCGGCGGCCAGGAGACATTCTTCGTCCTCAACGACGGTCGCGGCATCGCCAAGCTGCTGCGCCTCGACAAGTTGCTCCGGGTGAAGACTCTGCCGCTCAGCCTGAGCTTCCCGTGGGGGTTGTTACCCGGGGACCTTCCACACATCCCCTTCCCGGCGAAGATACGCATTCAGGTGCTGCCGCCGATCGACCTGCAGGAGCTGTTCGGCGACGACCCGGACTGGGATCAGGCCTACGGCTACGTGACCTCGGTGATGCAGGTGGCGCTCTCGGAACTGGCCGCCAGGACCGTCATCCCGGTGCTGGGCTGATGGGCACCGTCACCAGGTCGACGCTGGTCCACGCCAGCGTCGATGAGGTCGTGAAGGTGGCGACCGACCCCGATGTGGTGTTCCCGATCATGGGCGGCTTCGGCAGATTCGAGTGCATCGACCGCCATCCGGACGGCTCCCAGGAGTGGGACCTCTACCTCGATGTCGGGACGATCCATGCCGGTGGCCGGGTACGGGTGGAGGCACCGTCCGAGCACTCCCTGGCCTGGGAATCAGTGCGCGGCATTCAGCACAGCGCGCACATCGAGGTCTCGCCGGCAACCGACGGCGCCACCGTGACCATGACGATCTCCGTTCAGTTCGCCGGCCGGCTGCTCGCCGGTTGGGCCACCAGCCTGCTGGCCGACGGCATCTTGGCCAGGAACATTGAGGCCGGGTTGCAACAAATGCGACACCGCATCGAGTACGGGCGCTGAAGGATTCAGGCGCAGCCGGAACTCAGTTCGTCCAGCTCAGCGTCGAAGCGGTCGGCCAGGTCCCAGAGATCATCTACCAGTTGCGGGCACGAGATGATGCCGACGTTCAGCTTGTCCCCCAGGGAAATCACCGTGATATTCAATCCCGAGCCGTGGAAGATCGGGCCGAGCGGGTACAGCGACTTCACCTCGGCGCCGCAGACATACAGCTGAGTCGTCGGACCCGCAACATTGGAGATCACCACGTTGTGGACCGTTGCGTGACTCAGCGGCGTGTGCGACATGAGGTTCAGCACCGACCCGAACATCGTGCGGGAGACGGACTGGGCCAGGTCGACCAACAGTGTCGGACCAAGCGCGGAACTGTGTTCCTTTGCCCGTGAGTCCGATTCGGCGATCGCGCGAAGTCGTTCCTGCGGATCCTCGATGTCGGTGTGCAGACTACAGAACATGCCCGACAGCTGATTTCGGCCCGGACGGTCGGACTGGCCGTGCACCGATGACGGCACCACGGCAATCAGCGGATGGTCCGGCAGCTGTGCGCGTTCACGCAGGAAGCCGCGTAATGCCCCCGCGCACAGCGCCATCACCACGTCGTTGACCTTGACGCCGCAGTGGTTCTTGATTTGTTTGACGCATTCCAGGTCCAGTTGAGCCACGGCAATGTTGCGCGCAGACGTAAGTTTCGCGTTGAAAGGAGTTTCCGGCGCGGTGAACGGTGCAGCCATAGCTGTGCCGCTGACCGCGCGGCCCACCGTCTCGACGATTGTGGAGGCGGCCTCCGGAATCACCTTGGTCAGCTGCCACGGCCGGGTGAGGAACCGCAGAAGTCCGTCCGCTGCAATGGCCCAGGACGTCGCGTCGCCCGAGCCGGCGACCGGATCGCGGGGCACTGCGTCGGGTTCCACATCACAGAGCCGACCGAGCAGGTCGGCCGCTGCGACGCCGTCCACCGCTGCGTGGTGCACCTTGACAAGCAACGCGACACGATCGGGGCCGCACTGGTCGGCGTTGCCGCCGAGGCCTTCGATCACCCACATCTCCCACAGCGGCTTGCTTCGGTCGAGCGGAATCGCCACGATGTCGGCGCAGACGTCGGCGAGTTCTTCGCGCCCGCCCGGTGACGGCACACCGATCCGATGAAGGTGACGGGACAGCTGAAAATCTCTGTCCTCCACCCAGACCGGATGATCCAGATTCAGCTGGCTGTCGGCGAGCTTCGCGCGCAACTCCGGAAGCGCACTCATTCGGGACGATAATCCACTGCAGAACCGCTGAAATGTGTAGCCACCGGGCACCGTGGAGGTGTCCAGTTCGGCAACGGAGCACACATGCAGCGGCACCGCGGATGATTCGCTGTACAAGAGACCTGCGTCGAGCCCGCTCAACCGCTCCATCCAGGCCACGTTACCCGCGCCGACGGTGTGCCGAACCACGGCAGGTGAGAGCCCCTGACAACTAGTCCAGGGAGTCCCAAAAAGCGTTCAGAGCGGCCGCACCCTGGTCCGGATCCTCGAGCATCCACCAATGTCCGAGACCTTCGAGTACTTCGGTGCGGGCACCGGCACGGGCGCCCGCCCGACGGCGGGTGTCGGTCGCCCCGATGTATGGGTCTTCGGTGGCAAGCAGGGACAGCCCCGGCCGGGATGCGGCAGACTCCAGCGCACGGCCCGCCTGGGCCATTGCCGGTTGCGCGGCAGATCGATACAACGCCAGAATCGCCGTCCTCATGTCCTCGTTCTGGTATTCGGCGATGGCCGCGGCGATATCGGAAGGAATGCCAAGCGATGAGAGCACTTCGATACGCCCTGCCAGGCCGCCGCCCATGATGCTGTCGAGCAGTTCTTCTCCCGCCTCGGGTGTCTGCCACACCTGGGCCATGTCGTGCCATACGTAGTCCGGGTCGAAGAGTCCGAGGACGTCGCTTGCCCAGCTGCGCACCAACTCGGCACGGTGCATGACCACATTGACGACGTGGCCTCCGCCCCAGTCGTGACCGACCAGATCAATCGGTCCGTCGATTGCCTGCAACTCATCTTCGAGCCAGTCCCGGTACTCGAGGTAGGTCGCGCCGAAACCGTGGGGTAGTGGCACACCGAAGCCCGGCGGCGACAGCAGCACGACGTCTTCGCGTCCGAGTGCATCGACTAATGGACCCCAGATCGCCGCAGTCTCGGGGTTGCCATGGACGAACACCACTGTCATGACAATCATCATGGCACGCCGAACCAGAGTCGCCGAGAACCCGACGTTCCCGATCCCTTGCTGCCCGGAGGGGCGGTGTCACGCTGCAGACCGCCGGTCGTACCGTCCGTTTACCAGTGCTGACACCGATGACCGCTGCCACAGTCGACCTTGGGCAGTTCGATGTCCCGTGGTGTTGAGCAGGTGTGCGGCCTCGGCCTGTGTCAGGCCGCATTCGTGCACTAGCCAGCCTGCGAAACGTTTGAGCGCGGGGCGCCGTTGCGACCACTGCGCGGTAGCCGCCGGCAATTCCGGGTGTGGCCCGAAGTCTGCCTTGATGTGCTCAAGCACCTCGCACTGTTGCTCGGCAGAGTGTTGCGCAGGGTGCGAGTCCGGTTGGCCCTGACCGGAGTGCAGCGCCTGTTCAACCTCGCTGCTGAGGGTGTGCAGCCCTGCGGCGGCGATCGCGGTGTGATCGAGGTCGTCGACAGCGCGGACTTCTCGACGGAGTGCAGCATCGATTTCGTTAGTCCCGCCAGCCAGCGGGCATGCCCAAAGGTTTGGCCCCAGAACCAGGTTGAGGCCGTGGCGCTGGAGTACCAGGCTCAGCCTGCGCACGTGCTCCTCGCGGGCGAGATCCATGTGCGAAAAGGGCACCCAGATATGGGCCCGGATCGCCAGAGCCCGGCTCAGTGCGGAGACGACGGCGTCAACCTGGCCGAGATCGTCGTGAGAAGCGGCGTCGCCAGCGTCGAAGGTGTGGACCTCAGCGATGCTTGCGCCGTGTTCAGCCGCCTTGGTTGCCAGCATTTGGACGCTCTGGCCGGTGCCATGGTCGCCGAGGACGATTACCGACCTGCCGGCGTAGGGAAAACTCGCCATTTCTCGTCCCTCCAGTGGGCGTGACAGCCGGCCTCTTCGAATGAGACCGCCTAGGGCATTCCATGCCGTCTTGCTTTAGCGCAATCCTATTTCTAAAACAGCTTTAGCGATAAAATCACGCTAACAACGTTTACGAAGCCAGGATAGCGGGTGGGTCCGACATTGATGATGGACAGAGCCGGAGCCAGCTAGGACGCCCTACCGGCCCAGGGGATGCGCGGGGCTCCCGTCTTCCACTTCGGCTCGTCCTTCCACTTCGGCTCGTCGATCGCCACACTGCGGACAACAGTCCCGTCGCATCTTTAGCGCGCTATCAACGCTAACAACTTTGTTCGCGATAGGGTACCGGTCGTGCCCGACAATAATTTCCGCGACGGCTCCGGCAAGGCTCTGGCCGACTACCCCCGACCATCGGTGGCCGTCGACACTGCGCTGCTCACCGCCGATCCGGACCGGGGTCTGATGGTCCTGGAAGTCAAGCGCGCCAACACGTCGGGGTGGGGCCTGCCGGGCACTTTCCTGCACCCCAACGAACGACTGGCCGACGCCGTCAGACGCTGCCTGCTGGACAAGGCCGGCGTCAGCGGAGTGTCGCCCCACCAATGGCGGGTGTTCGACCAGCCCGACCGTGACGACCGCGGCTGGGTACTCAGCGTCGCCCACTGGGCCGTGGTACCCCCCGAAAGGCTGGCGCCCCGATTGGCGACCCAAACCCGACTCGTCCCCGTGGACAGTCCGGGACGCCTGATCTACGACCACCGGCTCATCATCGGCGCCGCAGTAACCCATGTCCGTGAGTGCTATGGAAAAGAACCCGACCCAGAAGGACTACTCGAGAAAACCTTCACACTGCGTGAACTGCGCCTGCTTCACGAGGCCATCGCCGGGCACAAGGTCGACCGCGACTGGTTCCGCCGTGAAATGAAATCCAAACTGCGAGCCACCGGCACCATGTCCGTCGGCGCCAGGGGAAGACCTGCGGAACTGTTCACCCGCAGAACACGCTGGCGGCGGCCACCCGCCACCTAAAGCGTGGCATCCCCGTCGCACCGCGTCGCAGCATCCCCGTCGCCCGCGACGCAGCATCCCCGTCGCACCGCGACGCAGTCCGTCCAGCTGGCCTGCCCCGCCCGACTCGAATCACACCAAGCCGGCGATGAACACCGCCGCCTGTCCAGGATATGGCGGCATCTCGTAATTGCTATGAGCGGACCGGTCGCGGCCCTCCGAGCAGATCGGATCGCCTTGGCTACACAGCTCGATCGCACGGCCGGCGAATTGCCCCGTCGTCGACAAGGGATTACCGAAGCGGTTGCCCGGATTGCCGAACACTGCCACCGCGGCGACACTGCCGGCCAGCGCCGCATCGAGCGGAGGAGCCGAACCTATGGTGCCGATCCGATCCCCGACCGGAGGCACCCCGGCGAGCATCGACATCACTGAGGCGCCCTGCGAGAAACCCCCCAGCACGATCCGGGTGGAGGGGCATTGCCCGGCCATCCACGCGATGTGCCCGGCCGCGTCGTCAGCGCCGTCCCGAGTCGATAGGAAGTTGCGGTTCGCCGGATAGCTCACTGCGTAGGTCCCCAGAGTCCGACCGCCGAGCACCGACGGAAGAGTGGCTGCAAGTGCGTCACCGACCCGACCCATACCAGGCGGTTCACCAGTGCCGCGCGCGAATACCAGATCGACGTCGGGGCAGGGGGCGGCCGATGCGCTGGGGGGCATCGCCAACATCACGGACATGGCGGAAAGCACCGTCACTGCGAGTCGGGAAAGCACGGCCCTTATCCTTACACAGCGAGAACGCCCCGGAGCGCCGAGGCAGTCATCGTTCCCAGAGACACTGCCCGACAACGCTATTAGTCACAAAGCCAGGACGCGCACGGCCCAACATCAGCAAACCCTGGACCTTGCCCGCCGCAGCGGGCAGGGTAGAGCACGCGCATCCTCAAACCCAACGGCTGCCCATGCGGCCCAACGATGGAGTGACATGGCGACTACGAACCCAATGCAACTCGGCATGGTTGGACTGGGCCGGATGGGGGCCAACCTGGTCCGCCGGCTCATGCGCGACGGGCACAGCTGCGTCGCCTACGACGTAAACGCCGACGCGGTCGGGCAACTCACCAAGGAGGGAGCCGTCGGCTCGTCCTCGCTGGAGGACTTCGTCGGCAAGTTGGAGAAGCCTCGCGCGGTGTGGCTGATGCTCCCGGCTGCGATCGTGGATTCCACACTGGACCAACTGGTTCCGCTGCTCGATCCCGGCGACACGGTCATCGATGGCGGCAATTCCTACTATCGCGACGATATCGGCCGCGCCCAGCGGTTGGCTACCGCGAACCTGCACTACGTGGACTGTGGGACCAGCGGCGGGGTGTGGGGTCTGGACCGGGGTTACTGCCTGATGATCGGCGGCGAGACTGAGGTGGTCACCCGGCTGGATCCGATCTTCAGGACCATCGCGCCCGGGCAGGGTAGCGCCGAGCCGACCCCGGGCCGGAACAAAATGGACGGAACTTCGCCGGATGGGTACCTGCATTGCGGACCCAGCGGCGCCGGACACTTCGTCAAGATGGTTCACAACGGTGTCGAGTACGGGATGATGGCCGCAATTGCCGAAGGCTTGAGCATCATCAAACACGCCGACGCCGGCAGGGCGGACCGGACCATCGATGCCGAGACCACGCCGCTGCGCGACCCGTGGGCCTACCAGTACGACATCGACGTCGGCGAAGTCGCCGAGGTGTGGCGACGCGGATCGGTGGTGGGGTCATGGCTGGTCGACTTGGTCGCCGATGCCTTTGCCCGCTCCCCCGGCCTCGACGACTTCAGCGGACGGGTCTCGGACTCCGGCGAGGGCCGCTGGACGGTGCTTGCCGCTGTCGATGAGGGCGTGCCCGCCCCGGTGATCACCACCGCGCTCTACGAGCGGTTCGAGTCACGAGGGCTCGGTGAGTTCACCGACCAGATCCTCTCGGCGATGCGCAGCGAGTTCGGCGGCCACTCAGAGAAGAAGTAGTAGGCGATCTTCCCCCAAGTGTTCAGGCTGCGCTGCGGGCGAAAAAGTGCGAGTGGCGCCCGCCGTCAGCGCAGTCTCGACCGCTTGGCGAACTCGACGTTAAGCCGCGCGAGAAGCAGAGCGACGACGCGACTGCACCCTCGGCCAACGTGCCCGCGGAGGGGTACCGGCGACAGCGGAAGCCTCCCCGCGGCTGCGAAAAAACCTGTCGGGCAGCGCCAGGCGGTGAATGATCCGAAACGTCGAGCCGTACTGGTGCGCAATTGAACCCGTGAGGTAGGGCAGGCCGTACTCCTCACATAACGGCCGCACCCGTTCGGCAATCTCGGCCAGGCGATTGCTCGGCAGGTCGGGAAACAGGTGGTGCTCGATTTGGTAACACAGATTGCCGCTGGCGAATCCCAGCAGCGGGCCGGCCTTGAAGTTAGCCGCACCCAGCATCTGGCGCAGGTACCATTCCGCCCTGGTCTCGGACTGCAAGACGTCGGGGCTGAACTTCTGAGTGCCGTCGGGAAAGTGCCCGCAGAAGATCACCACGTACGCCCACAGGTTGCGCGCCAGGTTGGCGACGGCGTTCGCCCCGAGGGTCCGCCGCCACCGCTTGACGCTGAGCGCGGGCCACATCACGTAGTCCTTGACCCCCTGGCGGGTGATCTTGCGAACCGCTGCCTTTGCCTGTGCGACTCTTTCAACGCGAGTGCAGTCCTCTTCGATGCCATGCTGGGCGATGCCCCATTCGAATGTGACGGCCAACAGCAGATTCTGTAGCGGCTGCAGGAGATATCTCGGCCTCCACGGCTGGTCGCGGGTCACCCGCATCACCCCGAACCCGAGGTCATCATCGACGCCGAGCACGTTGCTGAACACGTGATGGCGGTAGTTGTGCGAGGACTTCCACTGGGCCGACGGAGCCGCCATGTCCCACTCCCATGTGGAGGAGTGGATCTCCGGGTCGTTCATCCAATCCCATTGGCCGTGGGATACGTTGTGGCCGATTTCCATGTTCTCGACACTCTTCGCGAAGCCGAGCGCAGCAGTGCCCAAAACCCAGCTTGCCCTGGACCGGGTGCTGGCGATGAGCAGCCGGGCGGCGATGTCGAGTGTCCGCTGAAACGTGATGGTCCGCCGAATGTAGTTGGCGTCGCGGGCACCACGCGATTCCTCGATATCGCTGCGGATCGCGTCGAGCTCGCTTCCGAGGCGTTCGATATCCCGAGCGCTGAGGTGGGTGTATGCCGCGATGTCTGTGATGGCCATGTCGGTGTCCTTGGTCGATCCAGCGCAAGGGGCTTGGATCTCAACCCTCTAGCCGAAGTAGGTGCAGACCGGCCGGCGTAGCTCTAGCGAGAAACTGGCGGGTCGCTCCCAGCTTAGCTGCATCGCCTGCCCAGCACGTCCTGGCGGCCACGCGCAAGCCCAGGAAGTGGGTTTAACGCGTTCATACTGCATCCAGGGCGCCACAATGCGCGTAATTTGCACCGTGAGCGCAGCGCCAAAGTCCACCGGCGCACTATGAAAGTCCGCCTCGGCCTGATAGCGCCCGGTCCACCCGCGCGAGAATCTGATGGCGCTGTTCGCCCTTCACCACCCGTACGGTTACCCATCCCGCGGACGCGAGGTACTCCATCCGGAGGATGTCTTTGCGGTAGGCCTTCTGGTCCGTGCGGTGGTGCTCACCGTCATATTCGACAGCGACCATAACGTCCTCCCAGCCCATGTCGAGGTAGTAGCGCGGGTAGCCGTCTGGAGCGCGCACCGGTATCTGCGTGGTCGGCCGCCGATACCCCGCGTTGATCAACATCATCCGCAGCCAGGACTCCCTCGGGGACTCGGCGCCAGCATCCACCAGGTCCAGCAGGCGATCCACTCGGCGCAGCCCTCTCACATGCGGATGCCGCTGCGCCAACAGCTGCACATCCCCAGCCTTGAAGTGGGTGGCCCGGGCCAGCGCGTCAAGCCGGCTTACCGCTTCGCCCACGCCGCCCCGGCGGGCCAAGTCGAACGCCGTCCGCTCCGGCGTGGTGACCGGCAGGCCCCACGCCATCGTGACCTCGTCATCCAACAATGTGTCGTTGCGGGTGAGAACACCAGCCGGAGAGCGGTGATTGGGCCAATTCAGTTCGATGACGACGTCGTTGTCAATCCATTTGGCGCCCAGCAACGCTGATGCCGAAGCCCCCGAGACGACGCCCTCCCGGTGCGACCACAGCCAGGCCGCCGCCGCCCGCTCCCGGTGCGTGAGCACAGCCCTCTTGGGCACGTACACATCAGGCAGCACCCTGGTATAGAAAGTTCGGAGCTCATGACGGGTTAACACCCCGCGCGCCAGCACTTCGCTGCCCAGCATTACCCCCGCCATAGTGGAAAAGGCTGTCATCTTTCTCGCGCCTGCCGCTGAATCCATCCACAGGCCGCATTGAGCTATCCACAGCGTGCGTTCGACGTGCGTTGAGACTGTGCTGACGGCGACCAATTGCGAGTAGGTCCCGGCGCTGAAACCATCTGAATGCGTCAGCCAGAGACATTGGCGTCCATCAGTCCGAACACGCGTCCGTCTGCCATGCTGAGGTCACACCGATACACAGGAGCATCGATGACCTGCTGCATTGTCGGCCTGCTGATCTTCGCCGTCGTAGGGCGGGTGCGCCGGGCGTTCGGTGGCGGCGCCAGCGACGCGACCACGCTCTTCGCGCCGGTCGCACAATGGCCGGGGCCTGGGCAGACGGTGTCGGCAACCACAGCCGCCGGGGCCGACACTGACCGTCGGCCCAAGACCTCCGCCGTGTTCGGCTACGGCGCCCTGGGCATCGCCATCTGTCTGATCGCGACCCCGATGTTGGTGTGGAGTGGCGTCGTGGAGAACACCGGTTCGCCGGCTATATGGCTGCTGCGCAGCAGCGGCTACGTGGCGCTGATCGTCGTGATGATCAAGCTCAGCCGATCGGCGACGATCCTGCGGGCCCACCGCGGCGCGGGCACACTGCTTGTGGTTGTCGGGGCGGTGATCTTCGAGTTGGGCGTCGTTGACATGCACGTCTTCCGGCTCTTCGAGATCCACCATCACCATGGAAACAGCTTGGGGGACTTGGCTTTCCATAACTTCGGACCCGCCCTGATGGTGATCGGCAGCCTCGTGCTGCTCTATGGCGCAGCCGGTCGGAGCAGAACCTCGCGCCGGTCGTCGAGTTCGACGGTCACCAGTGCGCAGCCGCCGTCGTCGGCGGTCACGGTCTCATCCACCGCCCCGGTCACCACGTAGTCGCGCCGCGGAGCCAGCCGCTGCACGCCAAGCTCCGTTCGCCCGCCGCCGTTTCCGGGCCGCAGCACCAGATCCAACGCCTGCCCGTCTGTCACCGCCCGGGTCACCAGGACGTCGGGGTAGGCGGCGTGGGCGAGGATGGGCCCGGTTCGCCACGCATCCGGGACCTTTCCTGCCAGCAAGTCGGCCATGGAGTCCTTGGTGGTGAGCCGCGCCAGGACGTGGCCGGCATTGCCCCAACTGGAGATGCCACTGTAGGCCCGCGCGCCATTCTGGCGCACCACCTCGTAGCGGTTGTCCAGTGACATCTCCAACGCGTTGGCCAACTCGTCGTCGCCGAACTCCTTGGCGGCGGCCATCACCGACACCCGGCTCATCCCGGTACCCAAGGTGTAGTTGCCCGGATCAAGCATCTCCCACCGGGTAGCTTCGATCTTGACATCGTCATCCTCGATGCGAACGAGGTTCTCGCGCAGGTTCTCCCACGTCTTCATCGCCTGTTCGGGCATGGAGAAATGCAGCCAGTAGGACATCACCCCGTCGTTTCCCACCGACGGGCCCATCGAGAACTTGAGGGGGCCGCGGGCGGCGGTGAACCGGTTGTCCGGGCCCAGGTAGCGGTGTTTACGGAAGGCCCGAGCCATCTGGTCGACCCGGTCGGTGCCGAACACGGTGCCGTGCAGCCGGTCATGCATGAGCAGGGTCGACAACGAGAAGGCGTTGCACATCGGGTAGATAAGCCGCGGCTCGCACGGGTACAACGGCCCGTGGCCGCTGATGTCCATGTTGTGGACGATCGCTTCGCACAGCGAGGCGAAATCGTAGCGATACTGGATGTCGTCGCTCCACTTCAGGGTCAATGCGCCCGACTCGGAGAATCGGCGATCGTTCAGCGTTTCGAAGACGCCCAGCATCACTCCGAAGAAACCCGTGTACATCACGTTCGCGAAGACGATGGGATCGGGATTCCACCTCTGGTAGCCGACGAGACACTCGTGCGCCCAGTAGCCCCATACTCGCTTGTCGCGCATCTTCTCGATGGTGTTGGCCTGCGCCTGGGTGAGGTAGCCGGTAAACGCCGGAGTGTAGCCATATTGCGTGAGCGCTAGTGCGTAGCAGGCGTAGTTGAGCTGGTATCGCAACGCCGACAGCAGGTATTGCTCGATGTGGGAGAACCCGTCGAAACGGTCGAGGGGCTGCAGCGACAGATCCAGCAGATATCGCAGGAGTTCCAGATCGTCGGGGCTCAACTCGCCAACCTGGCGACCGCCGTTCAGATACTGCGCCGGTGTCGACATCAACCTCGCCCTTTCGATAATCGTCGCACGGCCACACGTAGGGACACCATGCTCAGAACCGCGCTGGCGCAGCTTAACGCCGCACGCGGTAGAATCGACCCAGGTTGGTTCCCAGCCTCACGGAAACGTCGCGGCGGCGATCTATTGTCCCTGCCGAGAGCTTGACGTCAGCCGACCATCCAGGTTCTCGTCCCCAACTCTGGGGGTTTGGTGTCGCAAAGTTTCGCTCCGCTTTTCGCGGGCTGTCACGATCCGGTTCGCACCGGACGCGCCTGTCGGGCGGATGGCTGTCCGCCCGCTACGGTCAGCAGGTCTGACCACTCAAAGCGACCCTCAACCCGTTCGGATCGAAGTCCATCTGGAGTGGACCCGGGGAGACAGACCACGGGTGCCTTCCCGCCAATGTAAGAGGGGCTTCTATGAGCCGATTTACCGAAACCATGTACGCCAACGCCCAGCGCAGTACGAAAGGCCTGGTCACCGGAGAGCCGCACACACCAGTCCGCCACTCGTGGGCAGAGGTGCACGAAAGGGCCCGCCAGGTGGCGGGCGGTCTGGCGGCTGCGGGCATCGGACCCGGTGACGCAGTCGCGGTGCTGGCCGGTGCGCCGGTGGAGATCGCGCCGACGGCTCAGGGCATCTGGATGCGTGGCGCAAGCGCGACCATGGTGCACCAGCCCACACCACGCACTGACCTGGTGCGCTGGGCTGAGGAGACCGCCGCCGTCATCGACATGATCTCGGCAAAAGCCGTCGTCATCTCCGACCCCTTCATGGCAGCCGTCCCGGCCCTGACCGGGCTGGGCATGACGGTGCTGACCTTTGAGCAGCTCCTGGCCAGCGATCCGATCGCGCCGGTCGACACCGGCGAGGACGCCGTCGCGCTGATGCAATTGACGAGCGGTTCCACCGGATCTCCCAAGGCAGTACAGATCACCCACGCCAACATCGTCGCCAACGCCGACGCGATGACCGTGGGCTGCAACTTCGACGCCGACAACGACGTGATCGTCAGCTGGCTGCCGTGCTTTCACGACATGGGCATGACGGGTTACCTGACGGTACCGATGTACTACGCTGCCGAGTTGGTGAAGATCACCCCGATGGACTTCCTCGGCGATATCCTGTTGTGGCCCAAGCTGATCGATAAGTACCAGGGCACCATGACGGCCGCACCGAACTTTGCCTACAACCTGTTGGCCAAGCGCCTGCGCCGGCAGGCGACACCCGGAGAGTTCGATCTTTCCTCGTTGCGGTGGGCATTGTCGGGTGCCGAGCAGGTGGATCCGCTCGACGTCGAGGATCTGTGCGACGCCGGCGCGCCGTTCGGCTTGAATTCCCAGGCGGTCATTCCTGCCTACGGGATGGCCGAGACGACGGTGGCCGTGTCGTTCTCGGCGTGCGGCGGGGGCATGGTCGTCGACGAAGTCGACGCCGTCCTGCTCGCCGTCCTGCACCGCGCAGTGCCGGCGACCAAGGGACATACCCGCCGGCTCGTCGCCCTCGGTCAGCCACTGCAGGGCTTGGAGCTGCGCATCGTCGACGAAGACGGCGCCGAGCTCCCTGCCCGCGGCGTCGGCGTGATCGAAGTACGCGGCGACCCGGTGACCAAGGGCTACACCACGGTGGGTGGATTCATCGCCGCACAGAACGACCGCGGCTGGTACGACACCGGCGATCTCGGCTATCTCACCGAGACCGGCGACGTGGTCGTGTGCGGGCGCCTCAAGGACGTGATCATCATGGCGGGCCGCAACATCTACCCCACCGATATCGAACGAGCTTCCGGCCGGGTCAAGGGAGTTCGGCCGGGGTGCGCAGTCGCGGTGCGACTGGACGCGGGCCGCTCGCGGGAGACGTTCGCGGTCGCGGTGGAGTCCAAAGACTTCGCGGACGAAGCCCAGGTGCGCCAGATCGAGCGGCAGGTCGCCCATGAGGTCTTCGCCGAGGTAGATGTGCGGCCCCGCAACGTGGTAGTGCTCGCGCCGGGCACGATCCCGAAGACTCCATCGGGCAAGTTGCGGCGGGCGCACGCGCTCTCCCTGGTCGGTTGACCCAAGATTATTTTGACCCCGCTTCGGGGCGAGTACCATCACAATCAACAATGGCTGATTATGACCCGCAGCCCGGCCGGGCTGAATACGAGACTCTGCCGTTAGCTCAGCGCGACGCGGACGAGATCGACCTTCAAGCCGGGCTCCGGGGCGTGGCGGGTTTGGTGGCCGATGCCCGCGGCGTGAATGAGCTTCTCGGCGAGGTGGCGGCATTCGCGACGCACGCGATTCCAGGTGTCGATGGTGCCAGCGTCGCGCTACTGTCACCCCCACACGTCGAGCAGAAGATCCGGACCTGTGCTGCCACCGACGAATTCGTCAGCAGAATCGACGTCATCCAGTACGACGACCTACACGAGGGTCCATGTATCACCTGCATGCAGACAGGCCGGGCCATCGTCAGCGGTTCGCTGGGCAGTGACAGCCGCTGGCCAAGCTTCGGCGGCAAGGTGGCCCGAATGGGCGTGCACTCCGCGCTGTCATTGCCGCTCGTCGTGGGCGGCGAGGTACTCGGCGCTATCAACGCCTACGCCCGCACCCGTGACGCATTCGGCGATCATGCTGTGGCGCTGGGATCCCAGTTTTCCGGCCCGGCAGCGGTATCGGTACACAACGCGGAGGTACTGGCCAGCACCCGGGAGCGGACCGAACATCTGCAGCGAGCCTTGACCAACCGCGCGGTGATCGATCAGGCGATCGGGATCATCCGCAGTCGGACAGGCGCCAGCGCTGAAGAGGGGATCGAGCGTCTGAGGCAGATGAGCCAGGCCGAGAACGTCAAGCTCGCCCTCCTTGCCACCCAGCTCGTCGATGAGGCAGTGCGGCGCGCAAAGGCGCGGCACCGTCCCTGACCTCTAACCTGTTGAGGACGTGGCGAACTCGGAGATCGCAGCAACCAGAACCGGGCGGGAATGCTTGTCAGTCATCAGGCGGCGGGCGACATCGGTCAGGTGTTCCCCGTTGGCCTGTGCATAGGAACGCAACAGCGCGAAGGCTTCCTCCACAGGCATGTCGAGCTCCTGCCGCAGGAAACCCTTCGCCTGTTCCACAACGACGCGGCTGGCCAACGCGGCGCGCAGCTGTGGGAGCACAGTCGACGGTGTCGGTGCGTGCTCCTGCAGAATCGCCACGCATGCGATGTGGGCGAGGGTCTGGGCAACCAGCAGATCTTCCTCGCGGAGTTCGCCTGGCTCGGAGCCGAACAGTCCGAGCGCGCCCAGGACGATGCCTGCCGCACGCATCGGGACCGCATGCACAGATCGGAAGCCGGCTTTCCTCGCCTCGGGCACGAAGACGGGCCATCGTTTCGCCATTGCTTCCAGATCTGAGACCGAGACCGGTTGTCCGGTGCCGTAACACTCCAAACACGGGCCCTCTTCGGCCTGCAACTGGAGGATCTCCAAATCGCGGGCCTGCTTGGTGGTGGCGGCCAGTACGTGCAGCTGATCAAACGGGTCGGCCAGCAGGAATCCGGTAGCGGCAACGTCGACCAATTGTGCGCAGCGCTCTGTGAGTTCGGTCAGCAGGTCCATCACGTCGAAGTCCGCGAGCAGACTGTCGACGAGGGACACCACCGCATCCAGCACCTTGGTCTCGCGAGAGTTCTCGGTCACGTTGCCCTCCATCCAGGTGTTTGTGCCGGGCGCATCAGTCAGCGTCCAATTCGAGGCGGTGCTCAAGAATGTCGCGGGCCACGTCCGTGGCCGGACGGCCGGTCGCGTAGGCCTGGGCACGCAGTCGGATCAGCGCCTCGGCGGGCTCGACGTGCAGCTGCGCGACAAGCATCCCGGTGGCTTGGCTGACCTCCGCGCGCGAGAGCAGGTTCAACTCAGTCCAGGCATTGCTACCGGGCTCGGCGACGGCGGCCTGCAGGTCGGCGTCCAGCAAATCCAGTAGCGGGATGCCGGCGAGCTCAGCAGCTACCACGGCCCCGGTGAGCTGATTTCCGGCCAGATAGCCGGGCAGCGTACGGAAGAAATCGAGGGCGCCGACATACTCGCCGGCGACCACTACGGGCATCGCGTAAACGCCCCGGATCTCCATGTCGAGCATCGCTGGGCCATAGAGGGGCCACCGCACGTCGCTGGGGTCGGCGAGGTCGGTCGCTATGACAGGCGCGCGCCGGGTGATCGACTCAAGGCACGGACCCTCGCCCAGCGTGAACTGAAGCTCGTCATACATCCTGGCTTGCACTCCGCTGGACCCCAGTGTCCCGGTGTTGGCGCCATCGAACACCAGCGAGATCGCTGCGGCATCGATGTCGAGGAAGGTCACGCACGCCTCACAGAGCCGGTCGGCGGCATCTATGCCACGCCTGCCGTCGACAGCGGCCAGAAGCTGTTCGCGGATTGCCACTTTCAACCGATCTGATTCTCGTTCGAACGACCGTCGGCGCGAGAATCCGCCTCTCGTATCTTGGTGGTCTTCCACTTCTGCCCTCTGCTCGCTGGGGTCGCTGAACAGGCAGACGGCACCACCGCACGCGACATCGAGGCTGCCGTCGCGTTGCTTAATGAAAGTGTCATGGGTGCGCGAATACACGTCGGTCCCGCCGGGGTGAGCGACCCGGTAACCGTCATGTTCTGATCCTCCAGCTTCCCCCGGCCTAAGCCGATGCCCGCGCCTTTGTCGGTCCGCGCGCCGACGCCCCATGATCATCGGTAAATTCCAACGGTACGTGCGAACGAATGCGTCGCTCAGCGCACCCTCTTGGGGATCGAGTTCAGAACGGGTATCACGTGAACGGCAAGTTTGCCCGCCGCCTTGTCACCAAGCTTGGAGTAACCCCTGACGGTGTCCGCGCCAAGCTCGCCACGTCGGTCGTGGGCGCTTCGAAGCTGTGTGGGTGTGATCTGTCTTGGCGCCACCATGGTTGATGTCCTTGTCAGTCGGGCATTTCTACTGGGAAACGAGTTGCCCGACAGTGCCTAGCCTACGCCTCATTCGCATCGAAAGGGGCCCATGGCTGCCGTTGGCTGCCGCGTTCGCCGCCAGATTTAGGCGCCAGATTTCGGCGCCAGATCTCGGCGCCAGCGCGATCGGCTCGGCACCGGAACAGCAAGCAGTCCTTGACCGAGTGGCAAGCGATTTGCTCCGGACACGTCTCGCTGGTCCTGGGCCACCTCGTTCGGGTCCCAGGCCGCCTTTGTGATATCGGGAGCCAGCCGATCGCGCCTCTAGGGGACGACCCGAAGGCCCAGTACCCGTCGCCGTCCATGCCGACCAGGTTACTGAACACGTGGTGGCGCAACGTATATCGGCAATCATCAGGGCAATGCCCTGTCGGGCGCCGTTCAAGTGATCGACACCAGCTCGTGGATCGCGTCCCTGGGCAGACCACCGTCGACGATGGCCGTCACCGCGAGCCTGTTCAGAATGATCGCGCCCTTATGGTTATCGAGGAAAGCGATGTCGGCGGCATCGCGTCCGGTGGCGATGCGCACCAGGGATTGCCTTGGTGCCAGCAGCGTTCCGTCGACCACCCGCCATTGCCCCTCGACGAAGGCCTCGGCTACCGCGTGAAAGTCCATCGGATACAGACCCGGCGCATAGACCGAGACCACGCGGGCAGGCACGTTGACGGCGCGGAGCATGGCCACCACGAGATGCGCGAAGTCTCGACACACCCCGGCACCAGAAAGCAACGTGTCCACCGCACCATCGATGGGATCGCTGGAACCGGGGACATAATTCAGCCGGGCGCCAACCCACCGGGAAACCTTCTCCAACAGGGTCGTCGAATCTAGATAGCTGCCGAACTCGGTAGCGGCAAAACCGTAGAACTTGTCCGCCTCGGCGTAGCGGCTGGGCCGCAGGTACATCGAGAGATCGTATTCAGTCACCGGGGCCGGGTCTGCCTGACCGATGATCGTTGCGGTGTAGTCGACCTCAAGGGCACCTACCGGCACATCGATCTTATGGATCCGGTCACCGTGCGTGCCGCTGATTTCCAAGGCCTGCACGGGCTTTCCGTTCAACAGGAACGACAACGACTCGGATACCTCGGCGTTGGGATGGGGCGCGACGGCGATCTGGAACTCCAGTGTTGTCGGCGCGGTGATGGCAATTCCGAGCTCTGCGCCCACATGTCGCTTCATAAGCGCGCAGGCGAAGTCATTCGCAACCCGGTCCCTGGTTGCGCAGTTTGCCCAATCAACAACGGCACCGAACGAGTCCGGAGAAAGCACAAGGGCTTGGTAAGCGGTTGCCGGGCAACGGCAAAAGGCATCGGTTCGATTACGTGTACACGGCTCACGGAAATCCAGACGTACGGTTGCTTCCGGCGCTTCCGGTGTGAGCGGTTGCTCGGCGAGATCAGCGGAGAACGGCTGACGCATCCCGGACTGGCTGGGCTCCCAACAGCTTCGAGGCTACACCTTGGCACCTGCGGGTGCGAGGTGGCCGACCCGCTGGGGACGGGGAGCATGGCCGGGGCAACGGGAGCGCTCGGGCCCCCACGTGAGCAGCCCGGCGGCCATCAGAGTGGGATTGAATCATGTCCTTTGGCAGCGCTTTTCGCGCCCCGACGACTGCCCCGATAACTACACTGCAGCGGCAGGATCTCGATTTCCGCGCACAACGCTGTTAAACGAGATGTGGGCTGGCGGGAAATCCCACCAGCCCACATTACGGGTTTGTGCCGCCTACTAAACGACAGTTACGCCGACCGCCTGAGGTCCCTTGGCGCCCTGTTCGATGTCGAACTGAACGCGCTGGTTTTCCTCGAGCGACCGGTATCCGCTCCCACTGATCTCCGAGTAGTGAACGAACACATCTTCTGCGCCGCCATCGGGGGCGATGAAACCGAAGCCTTTATCGCCGTTGAACCACTTCACAGTTCCCTGTGCCATACTCTTTCAACTTCCGTCATTCTGAATGGATGTCAGACAGACATCCCCGGTCACGCTAGCACGGCGGACCGTACGCGTCCCAACTCACCTAGCAGGTAGGTTGCCGAGTTTTTTTCATCGCAAGAACATCGCAAGAACGCCGCAGGTCGTCACGAATTGATGGCCTCGCACCACTTCAAGCTCTCGGCCTCGGCAAGTCGCATCACTACGCGGGCCGTCTCAAACAGCCGAGCGTCTCCGGTGCCGCCGGAGGTGGGCAGCCGCGCGGCGGTGCGCAACACCATCAATCCGAGCGCTTGGGACGTCATGCTGGGTACGACAAGCAGTTTCGCGCTGCCGGCTTTGCCGACAACGACCATCAGTCGAGGGCGTCGGTAGTGTTCGCCGGCACGCATCAAGCGCGCGCCGGTGGCAATTGTTTCTAGGTCTAGCTGCCCTTCGGTCACCGCCCAATTGATGCGGATGTCGATGATCTCACCCAGCGGTCGGTGCAGGACGCCCACAAGCTCAGGTAGTTCGGTGGCCACCGATGCCGTGTGTGGCCACCACGCGCCGTCGATTTCGCCACCCAACTGGCCGGCGAGCATAACTCTGATCGGTCGAGAAGCGCGGCGAGACCGCGCTAGACCGTTCACTGGGGTGGCGAATCAGCAGGGGTGGTTTTTTTGGGCTGATCGGAGAAGACAGGAGCCTGCACAGGCTCTTGGGATTTCGGGCCGGTCTGAGAGACATGTGGCGTCTGACGATGTGAAAACAGATCAGACGAATCCATAAGCAACGTCCTTGAGTGGTGCGAGGCGTACCGCGCACATTGTCCGAGCGAAGAGAATCGCGTCGCGGGCTGAAGCAATTTCACGTCGGGATTTGTCGCATTCGACTGTCGGCGCGAACTTAGCCTGCCTCTCAGACTACACCCACCTGCTCCTCGAGGAGCCGCGAGCACGCCTCGGCGGCATTGCGCAGACCCGGGCGCAGAACACGACGGCGCCTGTTACTCGGTGCGCGCCGGTACGGCCCGCCGTGATCGAATGCGGACCCGCGCGCCCCGGTGTGGCACGAAGATGACGTGCTTGAGGCGTCTGCGCTCCCCCGCGTCAGTCGTCGTCTCCAATTCGACGCGGCGCAGTATCTCGCGCAGCACGACACGAAATTCGACCATCGCGAACGTGGCGCCCAGACAGCGCCGGTTACCGCCGCCGAACGGCAGATACGACGACGGGCTGTGGGTTTCGTCGAGCATCCGCCCCGGGTCGAAATGGTCTGCCTGTGGGTACACCGTCTCGCTGGCATGCACCACCACCATGCCCGGTATCACCATTACTCCGGCAGGCAACCGGTGACCGGCCAGCTCGACGGGCTCCTTGAGGATCCGCCCGACGTCGAACACCACCGGGCGGATCCGCAGTGTCTCCTTGACTACGGCGTCGAGGTAGGCGCCATCGCCCTCATCCGCGGCCCGCACCGCCTTGGCCAGGATCGCCGGATGTCGGGTCAGCCGCTCGAGCGCCCACGACAGCCCGGTCGCGGTGGTGTCATGTCCGGCAACCAGCAGGGTCATCAACTGGTCGCGCAGTTCCCGGTCGGTCATCTGAGCCGCCCCGGCGGCGACATCAGAACCCGCAGCCGCCCCGGCGGCGACATCAGAACCCGCAGCCGCCCCGGCGGCGACATCACCAGCCTGAACCAGCAGCGCCAGCGCATCGGTGCGTTGCCTCAGGTCTGGGTCGGCGCGGCGATCGGCGATCTCGGCGTATAACAAGCGGTCGGCCTCGGCGATAGCGTCCCGCAGCCCCCGCCACGGGCGGCGGTCCATCAGGCCGGGGTTCACGAGCGCCAGCGTCTCCCACGGTCCCACGCTGAGCAGCCGCGGCATCACCTCGCGAAGCGCGGCGAGCCGGGCGGGATCACTGGCGCCGATCACAGTCCGCAGGATGACCTCCAGGGTGATCTCCGACATGCGTGGCGCGACGGGAAATGTCCTGCCGACGGGCCAGCCCGCGATGTTCTCCGCTGCGATCTCGGCGATCACCGAAACCTGCTGCGCCACGGCGTCACGGGCGAACGGCGCGAGCATCAGTCTGCGCCGGACGCGGTGTGCGTCCTCGTCGATCACCAGCACAGACGTGTCACCGAGAAGCCCCTTGAGCATCGAATTGGCTTCGCCGGCATGGTAAATACGCGGATCGCCGCTGAAGACGGTCTTGATGTCGGCGGGGTCGGTGAGGTAGACCAGCGTGCCCATCGACGTGACCCGCAAGGTGAATGTGGGACCGTAGCGACGTCGGCACGCAGCAAGGAAACGCGGCCCGAAGCGCAGCAACAGTGCGGCCTGGACCCCGCGGGGCAGTCGGGGGCCTGGCGGCAGGGACGTCGAAGTCACGTCTCCAGGGTAGGGGGCCAATTCCTACCTGGTGGCGCCGTTGATCACCGGATTTTCGATCATGCCGCGCTCGACTCCCCATATCGTGGCGATGGCCCGGTACTCGCCGCTCTCCATGAGGTGTTCCAGCGCTAGCCTCAGCGACTCCGCCAACTCCGACCCCTTGGCGACGGGCCAGCCGTAGGGAGCCGAATCGAACACATCCCCCGCCGAAACGAGCTCGCCGCCGCTGAGCTTGATCGCGAAGCCCGTCACCGGCGAATCTGCCGACATCGCATCCACCTCGCCGGCGATCAGCGCGTCCGTCACCTCGTCCTGACTGGACATGACGATGAGCTCCAGCGGGGGCTGGCCCGCGGCCACACACTCATCACTCTTGCGCGGTAGTTGCTCGGTTGCCTGCAAAGTCCCTTCTGCCACACCGACTCTGACACCGCATGGCGAGTTGGGGTTCGGCGCGGTACCCGATCGTTTCGCCCACTGGGTGCCGGCCTCGAAGTAGGTGACGAAGTCCACCGACGCCTCCCGTTCCTTGGTGTCGGTGACCGAGGACACCCCGACGTCAACCGTCCCGTTCTGCACCGACGGCAGAATCTCGTCGAAGGAGGAGTGGCGGAAATCCGGCACCAGGCCCAGCACCTCGGAGATCGCGTTCATCAGCTCGACGTCGAAGCCGACCAGCTGGCCGTCGGCGTTCTTGAACTCCATCGGGGCGTAGGGCACGTTCACCCCGATCACCAGGCGACCCGTCTCACGTATGTCTGCGGGCACGGTCGCAGCAATCGACTCGACCGCCCCGCCGGGTATGTCGCCGCCGTCGTCACGCCACGGGGCCCACTGCCACACAGCCGCGGCGGCCAAAGCCAGGACCAGCAGGATCGCCCCCGAGGCTGCCAGCACTTTCGCCGGCCGCTTACGCCGGGGACGAGCCGAATGCCGGGACCTACTGCCCGCCCGGCGGACCGGCGCATTGAGCGCACGACGCGCCGCCACGGCCAGCTCGCCGGCACTCTGGTACCGCTTCGAGGGCTTCTTCGCCATGCCCTTGGCGATGACCTCGTCGAATGCGGCCAGCCGCGGGTCGGTGTCGGACGGACGCGGCAGCGGGGAAACCATGTGCCCGGCGATCTGCTGTTCTAGCGTGTCGGCCGGGTAAGGCCTTGAGCCAGTGAGGCATTCGTAGAGCACACAGGTCAGCGCATATATGTCGGAACGGGCATCGACCTCGCCGGCCTCGAAGCGTTCCGGTGCCATGTAGGCAAGGGTGCCCAGGGTGCTACCGACGGTTGTCAGCCCCTCCTCGCCGGCGGTGCGGGCCAGCCCGAAGTCGATCAGGTAGGCGAAGTCACGTCCGGTGATAAGGACGTTGGAGGGCTTGATGTCGCGGTGGATCAGATCGTCCTTGTGCGCGGCATCCAGCGCATGCGCAATCTGCTCCACGATGGTGACGGCGAACGCAGCCCCCAGCGGCTTCTCCGTTTCGGCCAGCATGGTGCCCAGGTTGCGACCCTCGATAAGCCGCATGTCCAGATATAGCCGGCCGTCGATTTCCCCGTACCCGTGAATAGGCACCACGTGCGGGTCGTTGATGCCCGCAGCCGCCTGCGATTCGCGCCGGAACCGGGCCTGGAAGGTCTCGTCCACCGCCATGCGGTGTGGGAGCACCTTGAGCGCGACAACACGCTCGGTCTTGGTGTCGAAGGCCTGATAGACCTCACCCATGCCGCCCTGGCCGATCAGCTTCTGGAGCTGGTAGTGCCCGAACGGTGTCGCATTCACCGGTCTTCTCCTCGGCTGCGGCCAATCGGCATGTCGCTTGAAGCTACCTCATGTTTGCCGGGCCGTCGCATGCAAGCGCTCGGATAACCCACGCGCGCGGGTTTGCAGGGCTAACCTAGAAGGCATCCGGCGAAGGAGACTGTCATGGCTCTACACGACCGCCACCGTGCTAGCGATTGCGGCTGCAACTGCTTCCCCTGCAGGTCTGGAACACATTGCAGGGGCTCCAGGTGCGACGGCCGGGAGAGACGCTACCGCGGCTGAGCCGAATCCGCGCTGAGCCGAATCCGCGCTGAGCCGAATCCGCGCTGAGCCGAATCCGCGCTTAGCCGAACAGCACGCTGTCGACCAAGTCCCACGGGATCTCCACCGCGGGGCCGGCGGCCTGCCCGCCCCCCGCTGGCGGAGGCAGAATTTCGCATGGGTCGATCAGGGTCACCGGGTCGGGACCACACTGCGGTTGCAGGGGGAATCCCGGCGACGCCCAGACTGCCGCTCCCGCAACCCCACTCGCGGCGCCGAACAGCGTGATCATCGATAAAACGGCGGCGATTCGGCTGGCCGCGCGCCGGTTGGGGTGTGCCACATCGTCTCCTCGACCATCTGCGAACGAGCCAACTTTCGCTGCTGCAATGCCACCTCGGCGCACGTTACTGGCCGTAGGGGTCCGGTTCGTGGAACCGGTTGATCACCGGGATCCTCTCGATGATCCGATCACGCAGCCGAGGCTCCTGTTGCGCTGACGCGGTGGGCATCTGGCCGGCCGGCAATACCGGGGGAACGTAGGGCGGAGCCGGGGGCGGCGGCAGGAAGTTGGGTGCCGGAGCCGGCGGAACATAGGCCGGCGCGGGCTCGGCAAAGCCCGGCGGAGCGAGAGGGTCGTCCAGGAATTCCGGCGGCAACACCACCGGAGTTTCGGGCCGGTCGATGATCAGCGCCGCGTCGGGGACAGGGACCGCGACAGCGACGGGTTCGGCCGATGCAGGCGCTTCGGGAGTCTGGGGCTCGGCCGATTTCGGAGGGCGCGGAGCCGCCGTGGCCGGCGGGGCAGGGGTGGCCGGGGTCGACTCGGGCACCGACGCCTCCGAATGCGCCATCTGCGGAGCCTCGTTGTCGGGCACCAGGGACATGCCGAGCGCCACCGACAGCGAGACGACGAAGGTCAGGACCGCCGCGACGAGCACTGAGGCCAGCGTCGCCGTCCGTGACAGCTCATGGCGGGCAGGGGTGATCTCGGCGTCCAGGAGCGACACAGCCGAGGCCGCCGCCAACGCGGATCCCTTGGCCAGCGCCAGGTCAGCCTCGTCGGCGGAGATGACCCGGGCATCAGTGTTCTGTTCCAGGACATCCACCACGTCGGCAATGTCGCCGGAACCGACCACGAAGATGGCGTCGGGAGAGTAGCCGTCGACGTCGCCGAGGGCCGCGGCGTCGACCCGGTCAGCGGTTACCCCGTCGGCAGTGAGTGCGGCGACAATCACGCCACTGGGCTCCACGAGGCACACTACGACCCGCTCGTACCCGGAGATCTCAGCGATGCCGCAGGTCAGCGCCTCCGCAGCCTCAAGGTCGGAGACCGCGATGACGTTCTCTATCTGACGATCGGTCAGGGCTTGCCACACCGCGTTGGCAGTTTCCTCGGCTGCGCCGGTCCAGGTGAGCCCGATGGCGTGCACCTGCTCATCTCCAGCCTTGTCCAACAACGAGCTGAGCAGTGCGTCAGCGTCGAACTCCTGATCGGGGCCGGTGGGCAGCGAGCCCCGGTCAACGGTGGCCCCGTCGCCCTTCGTGCCTTCGACGAGCACCCAGCGCACCGATGCGCAGGTCATCGAGAAACCGAGCACAAAATTCATCGGCCCCCCGATCTGATTGCGATTGACCGCTGACACTACCGTTTGGAACCGACATACGGGCCCGGACCGTGCGCAACCGTGGGAAGTCGATCAATTCCCCGGTTAGTCGTCGAGCGAAACGACCTCCGGCGATGCTCTGGGGTCCGCGCCCTGGACGGTCCTAGCCGACGCGGAGGTGCCGAGGACTGGGATGTTCGTCCAGCCACTGCCTTTCCACCCGCTTCACCCGCTGGTGTTCCACAGCGACCAGCAGTGCTCCGGCGGTGACAAGCGCCCCGGCGATCAGGCCGAGGATTATCGACACGGTGCTTTCGCCGTACGCCGTGGCCGCCACAGTGGCGGCGATCAGCACGGTGCCCACACCGATGAGGATGAGTCCGGGCAACCAGAGGGTGTCGATAAAGGATTCACCGGAGTGCGGAAGAGTCGTACGTGCATGATCCACGGGATCGTGGTGCGCGCCTTTCATCGGTTCTCCTTTCGTAAGAGATGACTCAAGGCTACGCTTTTTTCTTGCCTTTTGTGACCTAGGTCACTATTACTGAGTGGTGCCGCTCTGCTACCACCCGAGTATGCGTTCGGCCAGCTCAGGACCGCAGTCTTCTTGCACGAAGTGGCCGCCGTGCAGTCGGGCGTGCGGCTGGCCCGCCGCGCCTGGGACGTGCTCGATCAGCGGCTGATCCGCAGCGCCCAGAATCGGGTCCTTGGCGCCGAACAATGCCAGCAACGGTTTGTCGAGCCGGCCCAGCACCTCCCATGCGGCGCGGTTGGCCGGCACTGCCGGGTCGCTGGGCGAGGTGGGGACCAACTGCGGGAACGCGCGTGCCCCAGCCAGGTAGCTCTTGTCAGGGAACGGCGCGTCATAGCCTGCCCGCACCGCAGCGGGCACCTTCGTCACTGTCCCGACGCCGACGATGCGGCCGGCGCTCAACCACGGTGAGTACTTCGCGAACGCACGCCAGATCCGGAACGCCGGCGGGACCGGACGGTCGGCAGTCGGCAGAAACCCGTTGGCCACGACCACCCGGGCAAACCGGGCATTCTGCTCGGCGACGATCCGCAACCCGATCAATGAGCCCCAGTCCTGCACGACGACTGTGACGTCGGTCAGGTCCAACGCCTCGAACCATGAGGTGACCCACTGAACGTGACGCAGATAGGTGTAGTCGTCAATACGACCCGGCTTGTCCGAGCGGCCGAACCCAATCAGATCCGGTGCCAGCACCCGGCGGCCGGCCTGGGCCAACGGCGGGATCATCGTGCGATACAGATAGCTCCAGGTCGGCTCACCGTGCAGCAGCACGATGGGCGCCCCGTCACGCGGCCCTTCGTCGACGTAGTGCATTCGCAACGCTTCGGTGCCAGCGGCCATTACGTCGGTGTAGTGCGGCGCGAACGGATAGCCCGTCAAGTTCGCGAAGCGGGCTTCAGGGGTTCGCAGTACATCCATAGCGTCATCGACGTTAGCGTTCGCCACGTCGATATGGTTGGGTTTATCCGTTGATGCGCTTGCAGCCTGGCCGAGCCGGGTGTGCGACCTCAGGTTTGCTGGGCCCGACTTCACGGGCGCCGGCGCTCCGCGACAGGCACGCCGCCGCAGAGATTCGGCGGCCGCCGATGAATGTGCCACCGGAAAACGTGGAGGCTGACCGTCATCCGCCGCCTGCATGCTCTGCCGGCGACGCCGACGGTGCGGTCGCAGCGCTCCGATGATGGGAAGGTTGGGTAGCGATTGATGGGTTCAGCCGAGCGGCTCGAGCAATGGGAATCCCGCAGCGAGTGGGTGTTGGCCGCCGTGGCGGTGGCCTTCCTGGTCATGTACTCATACCAGGTTCTGGCCAATCCAACCCAAGCGGTGAACACCGTTCTCAACAGCGCGATGACGCTGCTCTACGTGATCTTCCTGGTGGACTACGCGGTTCGCCTGGCACTCGCGCCGCAGCGCCGCCGATGGTTCTTCACTCACCTATTCGACCTGGCAATCGTGGCCCTGCCGTTCCTGCGCCCTCTGAGGTTGTTGCGGCTGATAGTCCTGATCAAAGTGGTGCAGCGGGCCGGCGGCGACGCCATCCGCGGCCGGGTCGCCGTCTACGCCGCAGGCAGTGCGTTGTTGTTCGTCTATGTCGCGTCGCTGGCGATGCTGGAGACCGAGCGCTCCGCGCCCGGCAGCAATATCACCAATTTCGGCGACGCCCTCTGGTGGGCGGCTACCACGGTCACCACCGTGGGCTACGGCGATACCTACCCGGTGACCAATACCGGGCGGGTAATCGCCGCGCTGCTGATGATCGGCGGGATCAGCCTCATCGGTGTCATCACCGCGACGGTGGCCTCGTGGATCGTGGAACGGGTATCCGAAGGGGACTCCG
>JAHZIT010000166.1 GCA_022601275.1 Actinomycetes bacterium | reverse complement strand
GCAGGCAGCGATGCCCATGATGGGCGCCATCAGCGGGGCGATCATCATCGCGCCGATCACGACCGCCACCGAGTTCTGCACCAGCCCTACCGCCGCGACCATGCTGGACAAGAACATCAGGACAGCGAATCGCCACACTGCGGTGCCCGACGGCGCCACCATGAGGTGGTCCATGGCTGAATGCCGGTCCTCGATCGAGAGTCGCCGCAGCGGCCAGCGAAAGTGCCGGCCGCGCGCCGCAGCCGCCGTGCCGGTCGTCGCTTCCCGCATCGATCTCGATCCTGTCGTTGAAGCGCGCCTGTCGTCGGGGCGCGAAGAAATGTCGGCGGTGCAGGCCCGCAGAGCGTCCGCCCGGTGCCAACTCGTGACCGTACTGATGGATGGCTACCACCTCATCGACGAGAAATACGGGAGGCTCGCGCTCCCGATATCAGGTCGGCGGTATCAGGTCGGCGGGTCTGCGCGGTCCCGGATCGCGTTCACCAGTAGGTCAGCGCCTGCTCGAAAGCCCGGGCCAATAGGGCTTCATCGACCTCGACGGGTGCGTTTTTCAGTAACCGCTGTTGCGGCCAGGCCCCGCCGACCAGAGCGGGTGCATCGGTCCGGTTGTAGCCCACGCCGGCCAGACCCGCGGGCATGCCGACATCGCGCATGATTTGGATCAGCTGTTCGGCCAGGACGTCGCCTGCCTCGCTGGGCGCGGTGCCGTCCTCGGGGTTCGCGCCGAGCTGCCGCGCCGCGTCGAGGTGCCGGGCTGGATCTGTATGGGAGGTGAGCCGAAAGACGGACGGCGCGTTGAGAATCACCGACATGCCATGGGGTACCAGGGGTTCGGTTCCCGGGTAGCCGGCGGGGTGAAAGTCGCGCACCTGACCGGCCACCGCGTAGGCCATGGCGTGCGGGATGTGCACCCCGGCGTTGCCGAATGCGATGCCCGCCAGCGTCGCCGCCCACATGGTCTGCTCCCGGGCCTCGCGGTCCGATGCGTCGCTCACCGCTCGTTCGAGGTACCGGCCGAGCAGTCGCAGGGCTTCCCGGCTACCCAGGTCGCTCCACGGGTTGGCGCCTTGGCTCATGGGACGCTGGATCGGCCGGTGCGGCACCGCGCGCCGGTCGAAGGGGCGGGCGGTGTAGGACTCCAGAGCGTGCGAGAGCACATCGAGTCCGCTGCACGCGACGACGTTGGCGGGCAGGGTGTCGGTGCTTTCCGGGTCAACAAGCGCTTCGGTGGGGCGCAGCGCCGGAGAGGCGATTCCGGTCTTGGCCGACATCGACAGCAGATCGAAGATCGCGATGCCGGTGACTTCACTACCCGTGCCTGAGGTCGTGGGACACGCGATGTGCGGCCGCAGCGGGCCCGGCACGGCCTTTCCCGCGCCGATGGGCGCGTTCACGTAGTCGAGGAATTCGGCGGGATGACTCGCGTAGAGGTTGGCCGCTTTGGCGGTATCGAGAACCGATCCGCCGCCCACAGAAACGTAGCCGTCCGGCCGGACCTCCGACGCGAAAGCTGCTGCTTTTCTCAGCGATTCATCGGTGGGTTCCACGCGCGCTTCGGTGAAGCACACGACGTCGATACCCGATTCGCGCAACGATCGGGCAACCGTGTCGAAGACGGCGAGGCCGGAGACGGTGGCATCGGAGAACAACGCCACCCGGGTGATGCCCAGGGCTCGTGCCCGGTCGCCGACTTCTCGCAGACATCCCCGACCGAAGGTGACCCGGGAGGCGTCGACGGTGAACGCCGTATCGAATTCATCGGTATCGAATTCATCGGCGGCAGTCGGGCCGGCAGCCTTCGCGCCAGCGACATTGATGTGCTCGCAGCAGCCCATGGGACAATTCTGCAGTCATCGGGCTCGGATGGGAACAGACGCCGACACCGAGCGCAGCACCGAGAAGTAACGTGTCGGCGCTCAACCCGATAACCTTCATACTATGGCCCCATTTCCCCGCATCAAGATCGCCGTCCTCAGCGCGCTCGTGGCCGGAGGCGCTCTGGCCGCGGCCGGTCAGGCCGGCGCGCAGCCGGCGCCGGTCGATCCGGCGTTGCCTCCCGGACCGGGGGACGCCGCACCCGCACCTAACCAGGTTTTCACCTACACACCTATCGGGGAGGGCGGCGTCGTCCCGGGCCCTGCCCCGGCGCCCCCGCCGGCCGGCGCCCCGTACGTCGCGCCGGTGGAGAACGGCAGCTTCGGCAACACTGGTCAAATGAGCTATCTGCGAGAGTTGTGGAATATGCGCAACTCCAATGACTTCTTCGAAGCGCTCTACCCGTCGCAATTGGACCCGGCAATGGCCGATGCGATGGGCGTGCGGCAGATGCCGATGCTGGCCCCGGGCGAACTGCCTCCGGGCGTCGTCCCGCCAGCGGCCGCGCCCGGGGCGCCGGCCGCGCCGGCTCCCGCTCCCCCGCCGGTGTGGCCGCCGGTGGGCATGGTGCCGCTCCCCGCGCCCTAGGACCTGCGGGAAGACGCCGATCCCAGGGCTGCCGGGGGTGATCGCTACGGCGCTGGACTGATCTAATGTTCCGGTGAGCAGCGACCAGCCCGCCGCACCGGAGAGCCACGCCGCCTTCGCCCGAGTGGGGTCGGCCTACTATCCGGTTCTCGTCGCGGTGTTCACTGCACTGGTCATCGTCTCCAACCTCACCGCGACCAAAGGTGTGGCGTTCGGGCCGATCATCACCGACGGCGGGTTCATCGTGTTCCCCTTGACCTACGTGATCGGCGACGTGCTGTCGGAGGTGTACGGGTTCAAGGCCGCGCGACGGGCGATTTTCACCGGGTTCGCGATGAACATTCTCGCCGCAGCCGCGTTCTGGGTGACTGTGTACCTGCCCGCCGCCGACTTCTACGAAAACCAACACCACTTCGAGAACATCGCCGGTGCCTACACCGGGCTGATCGTGGCAGGTCTGGCGGGTTTCATCGTCGGTCAGACCCTCAACGCCTGGGTGGTGGTCCTGATCAAGGAACGCACCAAGGAGAAATATCTGTGGGCCCGGCTCATCGGTTCGACGTTCGTCGGGCAGTTGGGCGACACGGTGGTGTTCTGCGCCATCGCGGCAAGCGTGATCGGGATCACCAGCTTCGGTGATTTCGTCACCTACACGGCGCTGGGCTGGCTCTACAAGACCGCGGTGGAGGTACTCCTGCTACCCATCACCTACCGAGTGATCGGCTTCATCAAACGTCGTGAGCCGACCTATCTGCCCGTCCCGTGACCCGTCGATGGCCGCGGTGATGGAGGCGACGCATTCGGGCGGCGGCCCCCACAGCGTTCTCGACTACGGCGATCGGGCACTTCTGCTCACATTCGACGGCACCACAGATGTTCTGGCGTGGACCGACGCGCTACGGGAGGCCGGCCTGTCGGGCGTCGTGGACATCGTCCCAGCCGCCCGGACGGTTCTGCTGAAACTGGCGGCATCCCGGTATCAGGCCCCCACCCGGCAGCGACTCACGCAGCTGCGGCCGAGGATTGCAGCGCCCGCCGAATCGGCCGGGCGGGCCGACATCGTCATCGACGTCGCCTATGACGGCGAGGACCTCGCGGACGTGGCCCGGCTGACCGGCCTTGCGCCCGACGAGGTCGTCACAGCGCACACCGGACGACGCTGGCGCGTTGGGTTCAGCGGGTTTGCCCCGGGTTTCGCCTACCTGGTGGGCGGTGATGAGCGACTGGCCGTGCCCAGAAGATCGGACCCGCGCACCAGGGTGCCCGTCGGCTCGGTCGGGTTGGCCGGCGAATTCAGCGGCATCTACCCGCGGGAGTCTCCCGGCGGCTGGCAGCTGATCGGGCGCACGGCGGCCGTGGTGTGGGATCTCGACCGGGACAGCCCGGCGTTGTTGACTCCGGGCATGTGGGTGCAGTTTCGTGCGGTGGATTCGTGAGCGGAGCCTGCCGAGCAACGCTGGAGGTCCTGCAACCGGGCGCTCTGGCCCTGGTCGAAGACCTAGGCCGACCGGGTTTGTCCCACCTGGGTGTCACCCGCTCCGGAGCGGCCGACCGGCGGTCGCACACGCTGGCCAACCGGCTGGTCGCCAACCCGGATGACCGGGCGACCGTCGAGGTGACGTTGGGCGGGTTCGCCGCCCTGATCCGCGGCACCGGCGAAGACACCGTGACGATCGCGGTGACCGGGGCTGACTGCGACCCCACCGTCAACGGAGTCCGTATTGGTAACAACAGCATTCACCACGCCCGGCCGGGCGACGTGATCTCGTTGGCCCCGCCGCACGCGGGCCTGCGCTCGTATCTGGCGGTGCGCGGCGGCTTCGACGTCGCCCCGGTGCTGGGCTCGCGCAGCCACGACGTGCTGTCCGCGATCGGCCCGCCACCGCTGCAGCCGGGCGATGTGCTGCCCATCGGCGAGCCTGTAGCCGCTTTCCCTGAGCTGGACCAGGCTCCGGTGGCCGCAATCGCCGAAGACATGCTTGAGCTGAGGGCCGTGCCGGGCCCCCGCGATGACTGGTTCGTCGACCCCGACATCCTGGTTCGCACCAACTGGCAGGTCACCGGCCGCAGCGACCGGGTGGGCATCCGGCTGGTCGGGACGCCGCTGGAGTACTGCCGGCCCGAACGTCAACTGCCCAGTGAGGGAGCCACCCGGGGCGCTATCCAGGTTCCGCCGAACGGACTTCCGGTGATTCTGGGTCCCGACCACCCGGTGACCGGGGGCTACCCGGTAGTCGGCGTGCTGGTCGACCACGACATCGACAAGCTCGCCCAGGCACGTCCCGGACAGAAGGCGCGGTTGCACTGGTCGCGGCCCAGGCGGGGCTCGGGCGGTACTGCCAGCTGACCTGCCGGGGCCGATGCGCGCTGCGGCCGACGCTGGTAGAACCGAGGTGTGCGTGCCCGCCTCGTCCACAGCTCCGATCTCGACGACGAGATGCGCGAACATGCCCGCTTGATGGTGATGGAAGCATTCCGTGCGGCTCCCGGCGGGGATTTCACCGACGCCGACTGGGAGCACGCTCTCGGCGGGATGCATGCCGTGATCTGCCAGCGCGGCGCGCTGATCGGGCACGCGGCGGTCGTGCAGCGGCGACTTCTCTACGGCGACACCGCGCTGCGGTGCGGATACGTCGAGGGCCTCGCGGTAAGGGAGGACCACCGCGGTCAGGGGCTGGGAAACGCGCTGATGGACGCCGTCGAACAAGTGGTGCGGGGCGGATACCACGTGGGCGCGTTGGATTCGAGCGACCTGGGCAGGCCGCTGTACACCGCCCGCGGGTGGCTGCCGTGGACCGGGCCGACATCCGTGCTGGCGCCGGACGGACCGACCCGAACCCCCGAGGACGACGGCTCACTGTTCGTCCTGCCCGGCGAGCTGCCGCCCGGCCTGATGCTCGACACCACCGCGGCGATCGCCTGCGACTGGCGCAACGGCGACGTCTGGTGAGGTCACGAAACCGGCGACTTCACAGCGGGGGCGCCCGGGCGGTGAGCGGAAATTCATCCCTTGACCGGGGGAGACACCCGCGCGCAACCGCTGCTTAATCACGACGAAACGCCACCTGAATAGACAGTGGGCATGTGCGGGTGGGCATGGGTTGGGCATGAGGTTGGGCATGAGGTTGGGCATGAGGTTGGGCATGAATCAGTGGCCATGAGTGAGTGGACATGAGTGAGCCGGACTGGTCACCGCTCACCGGATTCCGAGTGGCGGTGACATCAGCGCGTCGCGCAGACGAACTCGGGGCACTGCTGAGGCGTCGCGGCGCGTCGGTTACCAGCGCGGCCGCCATCGAGATGGTGGCGCTACCCGACGACGACGAGCTGCGCGAGCACACCGATTCCCTGATCGACGCCCCGCCCGACATCGTCATCGCCACTACCGGCATCGGCTTCCGCGGCTGGATCGCGGCGGCCGACGGATGGGGCCTGGCCACCGAGCTGACGACGGCCCTGGGGAAGGCTCGCATCGTGTCTCGCGGCCCGAAGGCCACCGGCGCGCTGCGCGCCGCCGGCCTGCCCGAGGAATGGTCGCCAGAGTCGGAGTCCTCCCGCGAGGTCCTGCACTATTTGGTCGAAGGCGGTATTTCCGGAACCCGTATCGCCGTGCAACTGCACGGCGCCACCGCGGATTGGGACCCTTTTCCAGAATTCCTCGACGAGTTGCGCGCCGCCGGAGCGCAGGTCGTCCCGATCAGGGTGTACCGCTGGCATGCGGCACCGCGAAACGGCGAGTTCGATCAACTGGTGGCAGGTATCGCTGAGCAGAAGTTCGACGCGGTCAGTTTCACCTCGGCGCCCGCGGTCGCGTCGGTACTGATGCGCGCCGCGGAACTGGGCATCGAGAGCGAAGTGCTCTCCGCGCTGCGCAGCAACGTGCACGCGATGTGCGTCGGCCCGGTGACGGCACGACCGCTGGTGCGGCTCGGGGTGCCCACCTCAGCGCCCGAGCGGATGCGGTTGGGTGCACTGGCCCGTCACATCACCGACGAACTTCCCCTGCTGCAATCCCGCACAATCCGCGTGGCGGGCCACCTGCTCGAGATCCGCGGCACGTGTGTGCTGGTCGACGGTGTGGTCAAAGAGTTGCCTCCGGCGGCCATGGCGACGATCCGCGCGTTGGCGCACCACCCGGGGGCGGTGGTACCACGGGCCGACCTGCTGCATGCACTTCCGGGCAACGGCACCGACACCCACGCCGTCGAAACAGCCGTGCTGCGGCTGCGTACCGCGCTGGGCGACAAGACGATGGTGTCCACCGTGGTCAAACGTGGTTACCGGCTGGCCGTCGACGAGGCGCCCGAGCCGTGAACTTCCTCCTGGTAGCGCACGGAACCCGCAAGCAGCGCGGTGTATCGCTGATCGGCGACCTCGCAGCGCAGGTGTCCGACGCGCTGGCTCGGCCCGTGCGCGTCGCGTTCGTCGACGTCCTCGGTCCGACTCCCCGCGAACTGTTGAGCGCGACACCGGACCGGCCGACGGTGCTGGTGCCGGCTTTCCTGGCCCGCGGTTACCACGTCACCGGCGATATCCCGGCGCACGTGCAGGCCAGCGGACACCGCGAGGTGACCATCAGCCGGGCTCTCGGCCCCGATCCGCAGCTGATCCGGGTACTCGTGGACCGGCTGATCGAGTCCGGCTGGCGACCCGGGGATGCGGTGCTCCTCGCTGCGGCAGGAACATCAGACCCAGCCGCCATGCGCGATCTGCACACGACAGCGACGTGGCTGTCGGCGACGATCGGGTCGAGGGTCGAATTGGCGTTCGCCGCCACTGGCGAGCCCAGGGTGGCAGACGCCGTCGCGGCGATGCGCGAGCATCACCGGGGCAGACGTGTTGTCATCGCGTCCTACCTGTTGTCCGAAGGCCTGTTCCAGGATCGCTTGCGCAGCAGCGGGGCCGATCTGGTGACAGACCCACTGGGCACACATCCGGGGGTGGCGCGCCTGATCGCCAGCCGGTTCCTACGCGCCCACGCCTCCGGACCCTCAGCCCTGGGCCTGCCGGCGTCGCACTCCAGCAGACCCCTCAGCCATGATCCTGCCGCTGGAATGCCGTTTCGCCGACATGCCTAGGGGTGAGGGATCTCAGACGGTGGCAGGCTCGCCACCAAGGGGGTGTCAACTCCGACGCGCCCCAACTGCTCGGCACCGCCCGGATCGCCGAGAGGTGCGTCCCGCCCAGCCAACGTCGAAGTGAAGAAGGCGGCGTTGTCCTCGAGGTACTCCGCCTGCTCGCCAGGCAGGTCGGCCTCGTAGTAGATGGCGTCCACCCGGCATGCGATGCTGCATGCGCCGCAGTCCACGCATTCGTTGGGGTTGATATACATCGCCCGAGCGCCCTCATAAATGCAGTCCGCGGGGCACTCCTGCACACAGGACTTGTCGAGGATGTCCACACACGCATTGCCGATCACGTAGGTCATGGCGGCGAATGTATCGCCTGCGCGCGCCCGAGGCATGGGGCCAAAAGTCCCTTTCTGCCCTACCCACCGGGATGCCCCGCAGCCGAATTTCGAAGTAGTCCCTGCACAGCTGCAGTTTTTGCGAACAATTCAGGAGCCGATCTGGACGTCTCCATCCGGGGTGACCCGCGTCACATAGACCGGTAGAACCACGTCGGGATCGTCGAGACAAACGCCGTCGTCGAGGGCGAAGGTCTGTTTTTTCAGAGGAGACTGCACGGTTGCGCGGCCTTCACGATCACCGACGATGCCCCGCGACATCACCGCTGCGCCGGAGAACGGGTCGATGTTGCCGACCGCGTGCAGCGTTCCGTCGTCGAGACGAAACAGCGCGGCCTGTGCACCGCCCGCCAGCAGTACCCCGACGCCCCGGCACGGCAACAGGAAGTCAACGGCGCAGGCAGTGGTCCAGGCCGCAATGTCGTTCCCCTGGAGGTCGCTCGCCCCGATGTTGTTGAGCAGGGTCATAGTCCAGTCACCCCCCGCAACGTCGGCATGCCGATCAGCGTGGGCACCTTGCGCCCCGAGTTCTCGGTGAACGCCACTGTCGGGTCGGCGAGCCCGGGTGCGTTCACGAAGGAAACGAATCTCCTCAGCTTCTCGGGGTCCTCGAGCACGCCCTTCCACTCACACGCATATCCCTCGACGTGACGGACGATGGCGGCCTCGAACTCCGCGGCCAGGCCCAGCGAGTCGTCGCACACCACCTCGCGAAGGTGCCCCACCCCGATCTCCTCTACCCAGGGCGCGGTGCGCTGCAGCCTGTCGGCGGTACGGATGTAGAAGACCAGGAAACGGTCGATATAGCGCACCAGGGTGTCGTCGTCGAGATCACCGGCCAGCAGCTCCGCGTGCCGCGGCGTCATGCCGCCGTTGCCACCGACATAAAGGTTCCAGCCGGTTTCGGTCGCGATGACGCCGACGTCCTTGCCGCGCGCCTCCGCACACTCGCGGGCGCAGCCGGACACACCCATCTTGATCTTGTGGGGAGCACGCAAACCCCGGTAGCGCAACTCCAGGTTGATGGCCATCTGCACCGAATCCTGCTGGCCGTAGCGACACCAGTCGCTGCCCACACAGCTCTTGACGGTGCGCAGCGCCTTCCCGTATGCGTGCCCGGATTCCATGCCGCCCTCCACGAGTCGGCGCCAGATCTCGGGGAGTTGGTCCACCCGCGCCCCGAACATATCGATACGCTGGCCGCCGGTGATCTTGGTGTACAGACCGAAATCCCGGGCGATCTCGCCGATCAGTATCAGCTGTTCAGGGGTGATGTCGCCGCCAGGCACCCGGGGCACCACCGAGTAGCTGCCGTTTTTCTGGATGTTGGCCAGGAAGTGGTCGTTGGAATCCTGCAGCGAGGCCTGCTCCCCGTCCAGGATGTGCTCAGAGCTCGTCGAGGCGAGGATCGACGCCACCACGGGCTTGCAGATGTCGCAACCTCGCCCGGTGCCGAACCGTTCGATCAGCACGGAGAAAGTTCTGATCTCGGTGGCCGAGATGATCTCGAACAGCTCGGCTCGCGACTGGGTGAAGTGCTCGCATAGCGCCTTGGACTGCTCGACGCCCTCAACTTCGAGCAGCTGCTTGAGCAACGGCACGCACGACCCGCATGACGTGCCCGCCTTGGTGCAGCTCTTCAAGGCGGGCACGTCCGCGCATCCGCAGGCGATCGCGTCGGTGAGATCACCCTTGGAGACGTTGTTGCAGGAACAGATCTGTGCGCCTGCGGGCAGTGCGCCGACACCGAGCCCCACGCCGCTTTCGGGCCCGGCCGGGGTGATGAGCGCGAGCGGATCACCTGGAAGTCTCTCCCCGACCATCGGACGCAACAGGCCGTAGGCGGACGCGTCGCCCACCAAGACGCCGCCGAGGAGGGTCTTGGCGTCATCGGACAGCACCAGCTTGGCGTAGGTCTGATTCACCGGGTCGTTGACCACCACCTCCAGGCAATCCGGCGCGCTGGCCATCGCGTCGCCGAAACTGGCAACGTCCATACCGAGGAGCTTGAGTTTGGTGGACATGTCGGCCTCGGGGAAGTCAGCGGCGCCACCCAACAACCGATCCGCCACCACTTCAGCACTGGTATATCCCGGACCAACCAGGCCGTAACAGCGGCCCTCGATTGCGGCTACCTCACCGACCGCAAAGACGTTGGGTTCACTTGTCCCACACGATAGGTCGGTGAGCACGCCACCTCGGTCGGCGATCTCCAGCCCCGCATCGCGGGCCAGCTCGTCACGAGGCCGCACACCCGCGGCGAAGACCACCAGACCGGCGTCGATGCACGTCCCGTCGCTCAGCGTCACCCGCACGCTGTCGTCCTCAGCGGCGCGCCGGACCGGCCGATTACGTTGGGTCGGCTGGATCGAGCTGGTCCCGACACCGGTGTGCACGGTGATGCCCAACTCGGTGACCATTCTGCCCAGCAACGCGCCGCCTGCCTCGTCGAGCTGGTGGGACATCAGCCGGGGCGCCATCTCGACAACGTGAGGTCGTAGCCCGAACCCTCGAATTGCGTTCGCGGCCTCCAGCCCCAGCAAGCCGCCGCCGACCACGACGCCGACCGGCGCTCGGCCACCCTCCCGGGCGCGCATGGCACCCTTGCGGATCGCGTCGAGGTCGTCAAAAGTTCGGTAAACGTGGCAGTGCGGCAGATCGCGGCCGGGCACCGGCGGCACGAAAGCATACGACCCGGTCGCGAGCACCAACGCGTCATAGCCGAGGCGGTCGCCGTCTGCGGTGACTACCGACTTCGCCACGGGGTCGAGCGCGGCCACCCGGGTCCCCAGCCGGACCTCGACCAGCCCGTCACCGAGGTAGTCGTTGCCGGGCAACGCCAGCCGGGCACGGTCCCAGTGCTCGGTGTATCCGGTCAGCCCGACGCGGTCGTAAGCCGCGTCGGCCTCTTCGGCGAAGACGGTCACCTTCCAGTCGCCGTCGGTATCGCGCGACCGCAGGGCCTCGACGAACCGATGGCCAACCATTCCGTGGCCGACGACCACTACATGCGAAGTTGGCGCCATGGCCGTGATGGTAGAAAGCCGGTATTGCCACCGTGTCGCCTTGTGTGAAGCCCCTATCACGGTGTCCTCACCGGCGTGGGAGCTCGTCTGTGAGCCCGTTCTCTGACAGTGAACGCCCTGGTGGAACATGAGTGGCCTCAACTCAAGTTCTTTAGGGCAGACGAACCGGTACGGAGCCGGTCGACAGCACAAGGAGACGAACATGAGCAACGTGACCCTGTGGACCCAGCCCGCGTGGAACGCCGATCGCTGGGTGCGCGAGTTCTTTGGCCCCGCCACCGCCGGCGACTGGGCCAAAGGCGAAAGGCTGGGCATCGATCCCGCGGTGGAGGTCGCCAGGGACGGCGACGACGCGGTGATCCGGCTGGACCTGCCCGGCGTGGACGCCGACCGGGACGTCAACGTTGAGGTGGACAAGGGCCGGCTCGTCGTCCGCGGTGAGCGCCGCGACGAGCATTCGGCAGAGCACGGCGAACAGCACCGCGGAGAGACCCCGGAAACAGGCGAGACCCGCAAGCTCAGCGAGGTGCGGTACGGCTCGTTCTACCGTTCGTTCAGGCTGCCCGCGCATGTCTCCGGCGATGCCATCTCCGCCTCCTACCAGGCGGGCGTACTGACCGTGCGGGTCAGCGGAGCCCACCAGGGCCTCGAAGCTCAGCGCATCGCGGTCGAGAGCAAGTAGCGCCCTTGGCCGAGAAAGATCGCAGGCTGCCGACAGGTTCGCCCGTCAAGCCGCGGCGTGACGGGCGAACACGGTCG
>JAHZIT010000165.1 GCA_022601275.1 Actinomycetes bacterium | reverse complement strand
GTTCCTCGACCTGTATGCCAAGACGGTGCAGCGGCGATGAGCGCTTGCGCGAAGAGCAGAACAGCAGCGATGAGCGCCTGCGCGAAGAGCAGAACAGCAGCGATGAGCGCCTGCGCGAAGAGTAGAACAGCAGCGATGAGCGCTTGCGCGAAGAGCAGAACAGCAGCGATGAGCGCTTGCGCGAAGAGCAGAACAGCAGCGATGAGCGCCTGCGCGAAGAGCAGATGAGAGAAGGACAGCCATGACGACATTTCGCGAACGTGTTACTGACACGGCAGACAACTCCGAAGGGAAACTCTCCCTGGCGCAGATACTGGAAATCCTCGCGGCCGGCCGACTGCCGCTGAAGTTCACGGCCTACGACGGCAGCAGCGCCGGACCCGACGACGCAACTCTCGGGCTCAATCTCCTGACGCCGCGTGGAACGACCTACCTGGCGACCGCTCCGGGAGACCTGGGGTTGGCGCGGGCGTACGTGTCCGGCGACCTGGACCTGCAGGGGGTGCATCCGGGTGATCCCTACGACCTGCTCGCGGCGCTGACTGAGAAACTGGTGTTCAGGCGCCCACGCGCGCGTGTACTGGCCAACATCGTCCGCTCCATCGGGATCGAGCACCTCAAGCCGATCGCGCCGCCTCCGCAGGAGGCGCTGCCCCGCTGGCGCCGCGTCGCCGAAGGGTTGCGGCACAGCAAGGCCCGCGATGCGGAGGCGATCCAGCACCATTACGACGTCTCCAACACCTTCTACGAGTGGGTGCTCGGCCCATCGATGACCTACACCTGCGCGTGCTACCCCCGCACGGATGCCACCCTGGAAGAGGCGCAGGAGAACAAGTACCGGTTGGTGTTCGAGAAGTTGCGGCTTAAGCCGGGCGACCGCCTCCTGGACGTGGGCTGCGGATGGGGCGGCATGGTGCGGTACGCCGCGCGCCACGGCGTGAAGGTGATCGGCGTGACGCTCTCCAAAGAGCAGGCGGCGTGGGCCCAGAAGGCTATCGAGGATCAGGGTCTGGGCGACCTGGCCGAGGTGCGCCACAGCGACTACCGCGACGTGCGCGAGGCGCAGTTCGACGCGGTGTCCTCTATCGGGCTGACCGAGCACATCGGGGTTGCGAACTACCCCGCCTACTTCGGCTTCCTCAGGTCCAAGCTGCGCACCGGCGGGCTGTTGCTCAACCACTGCATCACCCGCCACGACAACCGGCACGGTTCGAACGCCGGAGGTTTCATTGACCGCTATGTGTTCCCAGACGGGGAACTCACGGGATCCGGTCGCATCATCACAGAGGTACAGAACGCCCAGCTCGAGGTGCTGCACGAGGAGAATCTGCGTCACCACTACGCGATGACTCTGCGTGACTGGAGCGCCAACCTGGTCGAACATTGGGACGAAGCTGTCGCGGAAGTGGGTCTGCCGACCGCCAAGGTGTGGGGTCTGTACATGGCGGCTTCTCGGGTCGGCTTCGAACAGAACGCGATTCAGCTGCACCAGGTACTCGCCGTCAAACTCGACGAGCATGGCGACGATGGCGGGCTGCCGCTGCGGCCCTGGTGGACCACATAGTCGGACGGCGATCGAGCGGCGAGGCACCAGCAGCGATGAGGAGTCCGACCAACCACCCAGTCGGACGACGATCCAGCGGCGAGGCACCAGCAGCGATGAGGAGTCCGACCAACCACCCAGTCGGACGACGATCCAGCGGCGAGGCACGAGCAGCGATGAGGAGTCCGACCAACCACCCAGTCGGACGACGATCGAGCGGCGAAGCACCAGCAGCGATGAGGAGTCCGACCAACCACGTAGGATCACCCAGGTGAGCCGCTTCCTGCTGCGCATAGCTGTCTTCCTCGGATCCTCGGCGATCGGGTTGCTCGCCGCCGACTTGCTAGTGCCCGGCGTGTCGGTTTCCGCGTGGGGTTTCGTCGCAGCGGTGGTGATCTTCACAGTTGCCCAGGCGATCTTGGCGCCCTTCTTCCTCAAGATCGCCAACCGGTACGCATCGGCCTTTCTGGGTGGCATCGGGCTGGTGTCGACCTTCGTCGCCCTGCTCGTGGCGTCGCTGCTGTCCAACGGCCTGACCATCAGCGGCGTCGGATCATGGATCGGCGCCACAGTGGTCGTCTGGCTGTTCACCGCCGCAGCGACGATGATCCTTCCGGCCCTGGTGCTTCGGGAGAAGAAGACCGACTGAACCTGGCGCGATCCCCGCGCCGAATTCAGCCGTCGATGCGGCGTGCCCCAAGTTCGCTCTGCAGTAGTTCCAGCGCGGCCTCCTCGGGATCGCGCCGCGGCACCTGGGGGTCGAGGTTGCCAGCCTCGGCCAGCATGCTCTCCACGTCGTCGTGCGTCCGCTGCGGCTCGGCGGGGACCTTCTCCGGTTCCGCAGCTGTCGCCGACGGCGGTTGCGCCGTGCCGGTTTCACACCGGATCTTCCAGTTCACGCCAAGCGCGTCCTTCAGCGCCTCCCGGATGACGTCCGCGTTGCGCGGTTCGGTCAATCGCTTGGCCAACGGCGCCGATTCGTGGCTGAGGACCAGGATGTCGCCCTCGATGCTGCGTACGAGCGCACCCGCGAGCATCACTTCGGTGGTGCGACTGCGTTCACGTACCTTTTCCCGCACCGTCGTCCACATGCTGCGCACCGCCGCGGCGTCGGGTTCACCCTCGGGCGGCGGGGCCTGCGCCGCGGGCGCGGGCTTAGCCGACGCCGGCGTAGCCGACGCGGGCGCGGGCGTAGCCGCCCCAGGCCCGGGCGTAGCCGCCCCAGGCCCGGGCGTAGCCGCCCCAGGCCCGGGCGTAGCCGACGCGGGCGCGTGTGCAGCCGCCGGGCCTGGCGGCACCGCAGCCGCCGCGGGCGGAGATGGCGATGCCGGTGGTGTCTGCGTTTGCCGAGCACCCTTGGGCATCGGGGCCGGTTCGGGTTTCAGCTCGGGTTTGGTGGCCGCCGTAGCCTTCCGGACGTACTGCTTGGGCGGGGTGGCGACGGCTGGGTTGGCTGCGCTGGCGTCACCGGCCGGAATCGACATCTCCAGCCGGGTCTCGATGCGCTCCACTCTCTGCAGCAGGGCCGCTTCCGTGTCGCTTGCCGACGGCAGTAACAGCCTGGCGCATACCACCTCCAGAAGTAACCTCGGCGCGGTCGCTCCCCGCATTTCACCCAGCCCGGCATGCACCACCTCGGCGTAGCGCGTCAACGTGGCCGTCCCGAAGCGAGCCGTCTGGTCGCGCATGCGGTCCAACACGTCTTGCGGACCGTCGACCACACCTTTCGCGACCGAGTCAGGCACAGCCTGGAGCAGGATCAGATCTCGGAACCGTTCAAGCAGATCGGTGGCAAACCGACGGGGGTCGTGGCCGGCGTCGATCACGGCCTCCACCGCACCGAACAACGCCGCGGCGTCACCGGCGGCCAACGCGTCAATGGCACCATCGATGAGGGCCACATCAGTTGCACCCAGCAGAGCCAGCGCACGCTGGTAAGCGACGCGGCTTCCCTCCGGACCAGTTTCAGAGCCGGCCAGCAACTGATCCAGCACGCTCAGTGTGTCTCGGGGCGAACCGCCACCAGCCCTGATCACCAGCGGGAACACCGCGTCGTCGACGTCCACTTTCTCCGCCGCGATGATCTTCTCGATCAACGTGCGCATCGTCCGGGGTGCTAGTAGCCGGAACGGGTAATGGTGAGTGCGCGACCTGATGGTGGGCAGCACCTTCTCCGGCTCGGTGGTAGCGAACACGAAGATCAGATGCTCGGGTGGCTCTTCGACGATCTTGAGCAGTGCGTTGAAACCCGCAGTGCTGACCATGTGGGCCTCGTCGACGATGAAGATGCGATACCTCGACTGTGCGGGCGCGTAGAAGGCCCGGTCGCGCAGTTCGCGGGTATCGTCCACGCCGCCATGGCTGGCCGCGTCGAGCTCGACGACATCGACGTTGCCCGGCCCATTGGGCGCCAACGCCACGCAGGAATCGCAGACGCCGCACGGGGACGCAGTGGGCCCCTGTATGCAGTTCAGCGAGCGTGCCATGATCCGCGCCGACGATGTCTTTCCGCAGCCGCGCGGACCGGAGAACAGATAGGCGTGGTTGATGCGACCGGAGTTCAGCGCTATCGACAGCGGCTCGGTTACGTGTTCCTGACCGACGACTTCAGCCAACGTCGCCGGTCGGTACTTGCGATAGAGGGCCACTCAAGCAGGCTACCCAGTCGGTCCGACGATCGACGCGCCAGCGGACCAGGTAGGCAGACAATGGGACCGACCCGCAGACCCGCCGGTCCGACTACTCCTGAGCCGACGGTGACAGCAGCGACTCGGTGGCCGACAGCAACGCGCACGTCGCGAGTCCATCAATTGCCTCACGCAGGTCGGACATGCTGGGAAATGTCGGAGCTATCCGGATGTTCTCGTCCGCCGGATCTTTCCGGTACGGGAATGCTGCCCCGGCCTCGGTCACGGCAATACCTGCGTCCTTGGCCAGGGCCACCGTCCGCTTGGCAGTGCCGGGCAGGACGTCCAAGCTGACGAAGTAGCCGCCCTTGGGTTCGGTCCAGGATGCGATCTTGGCGTCACCCAACCTGTCCTCGAGGATTTCCAGCACCAACGCGAACTTCGGGGCCAATACGTCCCGGTGCCGCTGCATATGCAGGCGGACGCCATCGGCGTCGCCGAAGAAGCGCAGGTGACGCAGCTGATTCAGCTTGTCCGGGCCAATCGACTTCTTGGCGGCGTGCTGCAGATACCACGCGACGTTGCCCAGCGATCCGCCCAGGAAACTGATTCCCGCCCCGGCGAAGGTGATCTTTGACGTCGAGCTGAAGACGATCGGCCGGTTGGGGTGATTGGCGGCTTCGGCGAGGCCCAGAATGTCGACCTGTCGAACGAAATCGTGGGTGAGCGTATGCACGGGGTAGGCGTTGTCCCACAGGATCCGAAAATCGATCGCCGCAGTCTCCATTTGAACCAACCGGCGAACCACCTCCCAGGAATAGGTGGTGCCAGTCGGATTCGAGTACACCGGAACGCACCAAATGCCCTTGATCGCCGGATCCGCCGCGACGAGTTCTTCGATCAGGTCGACATCCGGGCCGTCCTCGCACATCGGCACCCTGATCATCTCGATGCCCAAACTCTCGGTCATCGCAAAGTGACGATCGTAACCCGGTGAGGGGCACAGGAATTTGATACCGGAGCCGCCCTGGATGTCCTGGATCCAGGGCCGCGGCGAGTCAACGCCGCCATACAGCAGCGAAAACACCACGACTTCGTGCATCAACTCCAGGCTGGCGTTGTTGCCGGCAATCAGATTGGGCACCGGAATACCGAGTAATTCGCCGAAGATCGCCCGCAGTTCCGGGAGACCGTGCAGACCGCCGTAATTGCGAGTGTCGGTGCCCGCCCCGTCGCGGAAGGCGTCAGGTCCAGTTCCGGGCAGCTCAAGCAGACGGTTGGACAGATCGAGTTGGTCAGACGACGGCTTCCCGCGTGTCAGGTCCAGATGGAGCGCCTTGGCCTGCAAATCGGCGTAGTTGCGCCGTTGCATTTCGTGCTGCGCCAGCAGACCGTCACGGCCCAGCGACTGAAGCGACACCGCGCGCCTTTCACCGTCGTACCTGGATTCTGAAAGGGTCAGGGGACCCCGCGCACCCGCCAGAGCCCATTGACCCTTGCTGCCTTCCGGCCCTGGGGGAGTTCACAGGATGGACGCCGCGCGGGGTCCACCGAGAAGTGTAGTACCCGGGCCGCACTGCGCTGCCGCCGCGCGACCACCAGTCGGATTCATGGGGTCACCAGGCGGGTCGGCTACCATGGCCGACGGAGGATTCGCCTAGTGGCCTATGGCGCTCGCCTGGAACGCGGGTTGGGTTAATAGCCCTCGCGGGTTCAAATCCCGCATCCTCCGCAATCAGCACGGGGTGTGACCGGCTGACCGACACTCGGTCACACCCCGGGCTACAGGTCGAGGAGGGGTATGGGGCGAACCGTCGCGGAGCCGAGGGAGATCGAAGACTCCGCACCGGTCACTGAATCGTCAGAGGACCCCGGGGGGCGCCGAACCCATGGAGGGCCCCGAGGATGACGTCGGTCCGACCGCCGAGACCGATACCAATACCGAACCCGAACCGTAGACCTCGGAGAACAGCGAGAGCAACGACACTGAACGCGTCCGTGCCACAATCCAGAACCGCCGCCCCGCCACTACCAGGAAAGTGCTGGTCGGGCACCAGCGGACCCATGGCAGCGTCGCCATCCAGCGCTGAGCCGACGGCCAGACGTCGACAGCAGCCCGCAAGCCGGTCACTATTGACAGCTATGGGCTTGTTTCCGTCGCCTCGACGCCTGCCGGTCATGCTGGCCGCGATCCTGGCGATACTGGCGGTCGTTGCTCCGATAGCCCCCGCGGCTGCTTCGCCAGAGGATGTCCTCGTAGCGGCAGCTCAGGCGGAACCGGCAGTGGTGCGCATCGACACCGCAGTCGACTACCAGGGCGTTGTCGGGCTGGGTACCGGCATCGTCTTGGATCAGGGCGGGCAAGTCCTGACGAACTTCCACGTCGTGCAGGGCGCTGACCGCATCACCGGAACACTCGGGGGCCGGTCCTATCCGGCGAACCTGGTGGGCTATGACCGCGGGCGCGACATCGCGCTCATCCAGCTGCTCGGCGCTGTTGGTCTACCGGCAGCCGCCATCGGGGACTCGAACACGCTGATCCCGGGTGAGCCGGTCGTGGCGTTCGGTAACGCCATGGGCACCGACGCCGCCCTCACCAGGGAGGTCGGCACGGTGACAGGCTTCGGGCGAACGGTCAATGCCGAGGACCTACTGACCGGCACCACCGATGAGCTGAACGGCCTCATCGAGTTCGCCGCGCCGGTGCGCGCCGGCGACTCCGGTGGACCCCTGGTCAACGGAGCCGGTCAGGTCGTTGGGGTTACGACGGCCGCTTCGGTGAATTTCCGAATGGGCCCCGGAGGTAAGGGCTTTGCGATCCCGATCAATGATGCGATGGGGGTGGCCAACCAGATACGCGCCGGAATCCCGTCCGATACCGTCCACATCGGTCCACCGGTACTGCTCGGTGTCGGCGTGCGCACCAGTCCGAGGGACGAGCCGGGAGTGTACATCCAGGAAGTGATGCGCGGCGGCCCCGCCGACCGAGCGGGGTTGATGGACGGCGACATCCTCATCGTTCTCGACGGAGTCACGCTGGACTCGGCGAGCGCCCTGACATCGGTGCTCGACAGACACTACCCGGGCGATGTGATCGACCTTGCCTGGATCGATGCGACAGGTCAGGTACGTACCGGCAAGGCGGCGCTGACGCCTGGTGTCAATTGACGTCCTCAATGCATTCGGACGTCCGCATCTTCTGCGCGATCACCTCGATGACCTTTTGCGGCTGCTTCTCGAGATAGAAATGGCCACCCTCGAAGGTGTGCACCGTGCCGCCGCCGGACGTGTGTTCAAGCCACGCGCTGGCGTCGGCCACGCTGGTCTTCGGGTCATCGGTGGCTGTCATCACGACGATGGGAGCGCTGATTCCGATCTCGATGCCGCGGTGGTAACGCTGCAGAGCCCGGTAGTCATTGCCGAACGCGGGCAGGAACGTGGCCAGCATGTCCGGGTCGTTCAGCACCCGCGGATCGGTACCGCCGAGGTCGCGCATCACGCCGATGAGGTCAGAATCCTCAGTGAGTGCGCGCTCGGGTGCATAGCGACTCGGTGCCCTAGACCCGGAAGCGAACACCACAGCCGACTGGCGCCCAGCTGACCTCTCCAGCCTGCGGGCGACTTCGAAGGCCAGCACCGCACCCATACTGTGGCCGAACAGCGCTACCGGCGCCTCAAACAGCGGCTCCAGCGCAGCGAAGGCCTCGTCGGCCATGTCCTCGATGTTGTCGACGAACGGCTCGCTGTAGCGGTCCTGATGCCCTGGGTACTGCACAGCGTGCACGTCGAACTCAGGGGACAAGGTTGTCGACAGCGGGAAGAAATAGCTGGCTGAACCACCGGCGTGGGGGAAACACACCAGGCGCATGCGGGCGGCGGGCGCGGGTCGAAAGTTGCGGATCCAGGGGCTGCGGTCGTACTGCGGCGGTGTCACGGCGATGAAGGCCCCGGCGGCGTATCCGGTGACGATTCAGCTCCCGGTGGCGTTTCCGGTGGCGTTTCCGGATCCGGTCCCGGCCCCGGTGGCGCATCCGGTCCCGGCGGCGCATCCGGCCCTGGCGGCGTATCCGGTGACGATTCAGCTCCCGGTGGCGCATCCGGTCCCGGCGGCGCATCCGGCGGCGGTGGCGGCGACTCGAATGTCCGGAGCACGTTGGCCTCCAGAACCGCCCCTGGCGGCCCTTCCACTGTGACGTCTATGAGGATCTCGGCGCTCTCACCTGTGACGGTGAATGCACCCGGCTGGGGCTGGAAACCGCCCGTGACCTCATATTCAACGGTGAATGGCTCCTCCGGAAAAGCATGCAGCCCAACGTATTTTGGGTCGATCGTGTAGGTGTACCGGCACACATCGGCAGGATCGCAATCCTGCGCGGTGACGTTGACCCCGACCAGGAACTCCTCGGCAGTGGGGACCGACGGGGGCGGCGGTTTCGGCGGTGTGCGACGCGGAGCCTCCGACTCTTGCTCCGTAGGGTCGCTGAAAATCACCAATGACGCGACGCCAAGACCACTCACCACCATCCCGACGATCCCGATGATCGCGAGCAGCTTGCGGAAGGACACCAGAGCAGGGTATCGGTCTAGTCAGCGACGCGGTTACCGTGTTCGTCCCAATGCGCGCTGACTTTCTTGCTGGGCTGCACGCGCGGCGGCTCACCGGGCATTTTGGGGTAGTTGGGTGGGTACGGCAGGTCTGAGAGGCCGCGGCCCTCGTCGGCAGCCGCCATTTCAAGCAGCGGTTCGATCGATTGGCAGGCCGTCTCGATGCCGGCCCAGGGATCTGGCCTTCCGGTCAGGAAACCCGGAACAGTCGTGATCGTGTAATCGTCAGGATCCGCGTCGCGGAGCTCGGCCCAGGTCAGCGGAGTCGACACCGTGGCGATCGGGGTTTTTCGGGCCGAGTAGGCCGAGGCGAAGGTACGGTCGCGGGCGTTCTGGTTGTAGTCCAGAAAGACGCGCCTGCCCCTCTCCTCCTTCCACCAGTTCGTCGTCACCTCGTCCGGCGCCCGCCGCTCGACCTCGCGAGCGAGCGCGATTCCCGCCCGGCGGACTGCGAGAAAATCCCAGTCTGCTCTGATCGGCAGGAAGACGTGCACCCCACGACCCCCTGAAGTCTTCGGGTAGCCGATCAGCCCGAGTTCATCGAGCACCGGCTTGAGCACGTCACCAGCGACCTCGACGGCTTCCCTGAAGCCTGTGCCGGGCTGAGGGTCGAGGTCGATGCGTAGCTGGTCGGGATGCTCGGTGTCTGGACAACGAACCTGCCAGGGGTGCAGCGTCACCGTGCCCATTTGTGCGGCCCAGATGATCGCCGACGGATGGGTGATCTTTAGCGCGTCGGCTGTACGACCTGAAGGGAAAGTGACGGTGCAGGTCTTCAGATAATCGGGGTGCTTCCGCGGAACCCGCTTCTGGTAAATCTCCACACCATCGATCCCGTCGGGGAAACGCTGAAGATGCACCGGCCGGTCGCGGAGCAGAACCACCATCCGATCCGCGACGGCCAGGTAATAGTCCACAAGCCTGCCCTTGGTGCCCGAATCACCGAGCTCGGGGAAATACGGCTTGTCGGGATTGGTGAGCCTGACCTTGACGCCGTCGACGTCCAGTTCGGTTGCAGTGCTAGCCATGTCAGCACACGAGGACGCGCTGGAATTCGTCGAGCTCGGTGGGCACCTCGATCTTTGCCTTCACCCTCGTGGGCTGCAGCGAGGGCTGCGCAGGGACGTCCATGGTTTCCATCCTCCTGCACTGGACTCCTGGACTGGACTCCTGGGCCTGTCCCCCGACCACCCATCGAACCCACGCGGGCTGACAAAGGCCAAGATGGTGGCGTGCAGCTTCCCGTCATGCCGCCGGTCTCCCCGATGCTGGCCAAGGCAGTACCGGCGATCCCCCGCGGAGCGTCCTACGAACCGAAATGGGACGGTTTCCGATCGATCCTGTTCCGCGACGGTGACGAGGTCGAACTGGGCAGCCGTAACCAACGGCCGATGACACGGTACTTCCCGGAACTCGCGGAGGCGGCTCGCGTCGAGTTGCCGACCCGCTGCGTGATTGACGGAGAAATCGTGATCGCCGCGGGTTCAGGACTGGATTTCGAGGCCCTGCAGCTGCGCTTGCATCCGGCAGCGACGCGGGTGCGGATGCTCGCCGAACAGACCCCGGCGGCGTTCATCGCCTTCGATCTGCTCGCGCTCGGCGACCATGACTACACGGCAGCCCCCTTCGTAGAACGACGTACTGCACTGGTTGACGCGCTGGGCAGATCGGGTTCTCGGTTCCACATCACGCCCGCAACCACCGAAACCGATACCGCGCAGCGTTGGTTTGACGAGTTCGAGGGCGCGGGGCTCGACGGGGTGATCGCCAAACCGCTCGGCGGGCTCTACCTACCGGGTAAGCGATCCATGTTCAAGATCAAGCATGCTCGAACCGCCGATTGCGTGGTGGCGGGCTACCGGCCGCATAAGTCCGGCGACGAAGCGATCGGCTCACTGCTGTTGGGGCTGTACAAAGACGACGGCACGCTGGCACCCGTCGGCGTGATCGGCGCGTTCCCGATGACCACCCGCAAGCGCATGTTTGCTGAATTGCAAGCCTGGGTCACGACATTGGAGGGCCACCCTTGGAACTGGTCGGCCCCGGTCGCGAACAACCCGGAAGATCGACGCAGCTACCAGGGTGGTTCCCGCTGGAACGCTGGCAAGGATCTGTCGTTCGTGCCGCTGCGGCCCGACCGGGTGATCGAGGTGCGCTATGACCACATGGAAGGCCAGAGGTTCCGCCACACAGCACAGTTCAACCGCTGGCGGCCTGACCGCGATCCCCACTCGTGCACCTACGAACAGCTAGAGCGACCCGTGGCCTTCGACCTTGGCGACATAATCCCAGGCCTCAGGTAATCCCAGGCCTCAGGTAATCCCAGGCCTAGTTTTCATCCCAGGCCTCAGCCACCCCTAGTTTCGGGTGGGGCGGGGTGACCGCGCAGAAGTTCATCGGGGTGGTGGGCGATGTTGATCCGCGGTGGCGACTCACCGTTGGTCCACGCCAGCCGCCCGGTGTCGGTCACCGCAGCGCTCAATTGCCCGGTGGTGAGGAGTTTGTGGTCGGGTCCGCAGGCGAAGAACAACGCATCCGCGTCGGTGCGGCCGCCAGGAGTCCAGTCAGGACTGTGGTGCACTTCGCACTGGTACCCCGGCGTCAGACACTCAGGCCTGGTGCAGCCCCCATCGCGTGCGTAGCAGATCATCCGTTGGTCGGTGGTGGCGATGCGGGTCTGGCGGCCCAAGTAGAGCGGGCGCTCCGTGTG
>JAHZIT010000164.1 GCA_022601275.1 Actinomycetes bacterium | reverse complement strand
TCGCACTCAAACACCTTAAGGTGACTTCCTGATGACTGAATCCGCCCCCGGCGCGGGGACGCGCACCCCCTACTACATCACCACAGCGATCGCGTACCCCAACGGGACGCCGCACATCGGCCACGCATACGAGTACATCGCCACCGACGCGGTCGCCCGGTTCAAACGCCTCGACGGCTTCGACGTCCGCTTTGTCACCGGTACCGATGAGCACGGACTCAAGATGGCACAAACCGCCGCCGCCGAAGGCATCCCGACCGCCGAATTGGCGCGGCGAAACTCCGACGCATTCCAGGCACTGCAGGAGCAACTCGGAAGCTCCTTCGACCGTTTCATCCGCACCACCGACGTCGACCACATTGAATCCTCCATCGCAATGTGGAACGCGATGTCCGCCGCGGGGGACATCTATCTCGACTCGTATTCGGGGTGGTACTCGGTACGCGACGAGCGCTTCTTCACCGACGACGAACTCGAAGAACGACCCGATGGGTCGCGCGTTGCCATCGAAATCGGCGCCGAGGTGACCTGGACCGAGGAGCAGACCTACTTCTTCAGGCTGTCGGCCTACGCCGAGCGGCTCCTGGCGCACTACCAGGCCCATCCCGAGTTCATCGGACCCGATGTGCGGCGCAATGAGATCGTCAGCTTCGTGTCGGGGGGGCTGCGGGACCTTTCGATCTCGCGCACCACCTTCGACTGGGGAGTGCCGGTCCCCGGGCACCCCGACCACGTCATGTACGTGTGGGTGGACGCGCTGACCAACTACCTCACCGGAGCCGGCTTCCCCGACACGACGTCGGAGACGTTCGGCAAGTACTGGCCCGCGGATCTGCACATGATCGGCAAGGACATCATCCGGTTCCACACGGTGTACTGGCCGGCGTTCCTGATGTCAGCCGGGATTGAACTGCCGCGCCGGGTCTTCGTTCACGGTTTCCTGCTCAACAGCGGCGAGAAGATGAGCAAGTCGCTCGGCAACGTCGTCGACCCCATCGCCCTGATCGAGATGTTCGGACTCGATCAGGTGCGCTACTTCCTGTTGCGTGAGGTTCCGTTCGGCCAGGACGGCAGCTACAGCGAAGAAGCGATCATCGGACGGATCAACGCCGATCTCGCCAACGAGTTCGGCAACCTGGCCCAGCGGTCGCTGTCGATGGTGCGCAAGAACCTCGACGGCGTGGTACCCGAACCCGGCGCGTTCACCGACGCCGACCGCGAGGTTCTTGCCCTCGCCGATGACCTGTTGCCCAAAGTTCGCGCGCACTTCGACGTCCCGGCCATGCATCTCGCCCTGGAAGCGATCTGGTCGGTACTGGGTGCGGCCAACCGATACTTCTCGGCGCAGGAGCCGTGGGTGCTGCGCAAGACCGACACCGAAGAGGCCCGGCTGCGTTTCGGCACGGTGCTCTACACGACGCTCGAGGTCGTGCGCATCGCGGCGCTGCTGACCCAACCCGTGATGCCCGGGTCGATGGCCCAGCTGCTCGACCTGCTCGGCCAGCCCGATGATCAGCGAACCTTCTCGGCGGTGCCGGTACGCCTGAGACCCGGCTTGCGGCTACCCCCACCGGTGGGAGTCTTCCCTCGCCACCAAACCGATTGACGCAGATCTACCTACAACTTTGACGTGCCCAGACAGATCGGCCGGTAGCCCACGCCAAAGCGGGTTCGACCGGCGTCTGCCAAGCTGAGCGGGTGCGCATTGAGCGGCTGGGCGACCTGGGTAGTGCACCATCGGTGCTCGGTCTCCTGGCCGCGGCGACGACGCGCCTCGGCCTGCCCGCGCCCGCCGCCCTGATCGGTGAATGGTTCGGATCACGCGCGGTCATCGCTCCTTCGCTGCCGACATCCAAGGCGACAACGGGCGATGTCTTTGACGTGGCCCCGGGCAGCCGCGATGACGGGCCCGTCGGGGGCGGCTGGTTCGGATACCTGTCCTACCCCGACTCAGGGGCCGATGGACATGGCCCGCGAATACCGGCGGCGGCGGGCGGCTGGTCAGACACCGTGCTGCGATGCGACGACAGCGGCACCTGGTGGCACGAAAGCCTTTCAGGAGCAGCACTGTCGAACTGGGTTGCCGAGGCACTGCAGATGGCACCAGAGGACCGAAGCGCAGTCATCGCCTGGGGTGAGGCCGACCAGGCGGCACATCACCGCGGCGTGCTCGCCTGCCTGGACGCCATCGGCGCCGGAGAGGTGTACCAGGCGTGTGTGTGCACGCAGTTCGTCGGAGCGCTCGACGGCGACCCCGTCGACTTCTTCGTCGACGCCGTCTCGCGTACTGCTCCGGCCCGCGCGGCCTTTCTCGCCGGCGACTGGGGCGCGGTGGCGTCGCTGTCGCCGGAGTTGTTCCTGCGCCGGTGCGGTGACGCGGTGACGTCGAGCCCGATCAAAGGCACCTTACCGGCTCACGCCGATCCGGCCGGGCTGCGGGCATCGGTCAAAGATGTCGCGGAGAACATCATGATCGTGGACCTGGTGCGCAACGACCTCGGTCGGGTAGCGCACACCGGGACGGTCTCGGTAGTCGAGCTGCTCGCGGTGCGCCCAGCGCCGGGTGTGTGGCATCTGGTGTCGACCGTATCGGCACAGGTGGCGGTCGAGTTGCCGATGGCCACGGTGTTAGACGCGACCTTTCCGCCCGCATCGGTGACCGGCACACCGAAGACGCGGGCCCGTGAGCTGCTCACCACTTGGGAGCCGCACCGGCGCGGAATCTACTGTGGAACAGTCGGCTTGGCTTCTCCGGTGGCGGGCTGCGAACTGAACGTGGCGATCCGCACGGTGGAGTTCGCGGCCGACGGCAGCGCAACACTGGGCGTCGGCGGCGGCATCACCGCGGATTCCAGTCCGGAACGCGAATGGGACGAGTGCCTGGACAAGGCGATCCCGATCATCGGCGGGGCCGGCCACCGCGCCCGAGGAAAATCTCCGCCGGTAGCCTCCGCCCGATGACCTGGAGAGCGCTCAGTCCCGCGCACGCAGAACCGCGTCATACAGCGCACGGCGCGAGGGGGCGCCGGGATGCGCTGCGATCACCTGCGCGCAGGCGTCCTTAACCCGTACGCCGGCCTCGACCAGGCGGTTGACGTCGGCAACCAGGTCATCTGGGTCAACCCTGGGCCTCGCGCCGGCCAGCACCACGGTGATCTCCCCGCGTACGCCGTCGACAGCCCACTCGGCGAGTTCGCCCAGCGAGCCACGCACGACCTCTTCGTGGGTCTTGGTCAGCTCCCGGCAGACCACCGCCGGGCGCTCGGGACCGAGAACCTCCACAGCGTCGCGCAGGCAGTCGCCGAGCCGGCGGGGCGACTCGAAAAACACGCTCGTGCGGGGTTCTGTCGCCAGCGACTGCAGCCACGACACCCGCGCGCCCTGCTTGCGAGGCGCGAAGCCCTCGAAACAGAACCGTTCTGAGGGCAGGCCCGCGACCGCCAGCGCCGTTGTCACCGCCGACGGGCCGGGGAGGCAGGACACCGCCAGCTCGTGCTCGATGCACGCCTCCACCAGCCGATAGCCGGGGTCGCTGATCAGCGGCATGCCGGCATCACTGACCAGCAGCACCGTCGCACCGGCACGAATGTCTCGGACCAGTGCCGGCACCCTGGAGGCCTCGTTCTGGTCGTACAGGCTGACCACCCTGCCGGCGAGGCGGACCTCCAGAGCCTGGGCCAGCGCGCGGATCCTCCGGGTGTCCTCGGCGGCAATCACGTCGGCGCTGCCCAGAGCCCGCACCAGCCGGGCCGACGCGTCCGACGGCTGGCCCAGCGGCGTGGCCGCGATGAGGAGCCGGCCAGCGGTCATTTCGGCGGGCAGGAGCGTAGCGACCCGGGGAGTTCCATCAACACAGCCTACGATCGCAGGCGTGAGCGCCCCGGCCGACGAACTCGTTGTTCGCCACCGCGCGGCTCCGGTCATCAGCCCAGGCCCGCTGGTGCCAGTCGCCGATTTCGGTCCGCTCGACCGGCTGCAGGGTTGGGCGATGACCGCGGTCATCACTGCGCTGGCCGCCGTGACGCGGCTCCTCAACCTCAGGTCACCGACCGATGCCGGAACTCCGATCTTCGACGAGAAGCACTACGCGCCGCAGGCCTGGCAGATGCTGCACAACCGCGGCGTCGAGGACAACCCGGGCTACGGGCTCGTCGTGCACCCGCCGGTAGGCAAGCAGCTGATAGCGATCGGCGAGGCGCTGTTCGGCTACAACTCGCTGGGCTGGCGGTTCTCCGGGGCGGTATGCGGGGTCGTCCTCGTCCTGCTCGCGGCCCGCATAGCGCGGCGCATCAGCAGATCCACGCTTGTCGGTGGCATCGCGGGCCTGTTGCTGATCTCCGACGGTGTCAGCTTCGTCACCGCGCGTGCCGCATTGCTCGACGGGTTCCTGACGGTATTCATCGTCGCAGCGTTCGGCTGCCTGATCGTCGACCGTGACCAGGTTCGTGAGCGCATGCACGTCGCCCTGCTGGAGGGCCGCATCGGCGAGACGCCGTGGGGTCCACGCTTGGGGGTTCGGTGGTGGCGGTTCGGCGCGGGTGTTCTTCTGGGGCTGGCCTGCGCGACCAAATGGTCGGGACTGTACTTCGTGATGTTCTTCGGCGTGATGACGGTGGCATTCGACGTCGCCGCGCGCCGACAGTATCGCGTTCCACGACCATGGCTGGGCGTTTTTCGTCGCGACGTGGGCCCGTCGCTGTACGCGTTGGTACTCATCCCGTTCGGGGTGTACCTGGCGTCGTACACGGCGTGGTTCGCCTCCGAGACGGCGACCAACCGCTACGAGGTCGGCCGGTCGATCGGACCGGACAGCGTCGTGCCGATGCCCGATGCGGTTCGGTCGCTGTGGCACTACACCTACGCGGCCTATCGTTTTCACTCCGGGCTGACCAACGCCGATGGAAACCATCACCCGTGGGAGTCCAAGCCGTGGACGTGGCCGATGTCACTACGGCCGGTGCTGTATGCGATAGACACCGAGAACATTCCGGGCTGCGGCGCGCAGTCGTGTGTCAAAGCCGTGATGCTGGTCGGCACGCCGGCAATGTGGTTCATCGCGGTGCCGGTGCTGGTGTGGGCGCTGTGGCGGGCGTTCGTCAAGCGGGACTGGCGATATGCCGCACTGCTGGTGGGCTACAGCGCGGGATTCCTACCCTGGTTCGCCGACATCGACCGGCAGATGTACTTCTTCTACGCCGCAACGATGGCGCCGTTCCTGGTGATGATGATCGCGATGATTCTCGGAGACATCCTCTATAAACCGGGGCAGAACTCCGAGCGCCGAACACTCGGCCTTCTTGTGGTGTGCTGCTATGTCGCGTTGGTGATGACCAACTTCGCCTGGATGTATCCGATCCTCACGGGTCTGCCGATCTCGCAGAGCACGTGGAACCTGCAGATCTGGCTGCCCTCCTGGCGATAAACGCGCATGCCCGCGTCAGCCCACGGCCGAGCGTGAAGGCAGCGCGTCAGCCCACGGCCGAACGTGAAGGCAGCTTCACGCTCGCCATCCGAGCGTGAAGGCAACTTCACGCTCGGAATTCACACAGCGAACTGCGGCACTGCGGTCCGGGCGACTAGAGCGGATCGCGGGCTGCCGGGCACGACATGCAGCGAGGCCCACCTCGGCCGGTACCCAACTCGGAGGCCGCGATCGTCAGCACTTCGATACCCGAATCGACTAGCCGAGAATTGGTTTCGGTGTTTCGCGCGTAGGCAACCACAACGCCGGGGGCCAGCGCCAGCGTGTTGTTGCCGTCGTCCCATTGCTCGCGCTCAGCTGTGACGGAATCCAGTCCGGTGTCGATGACACGCAGCTTGCTGATGCCCATCGCGTCGGCCGCGGCGTCGACGAACGGTGCCGCCTTATCGATCTTCACGCCATCGGACGCGGGCCGAATAGTGAACGCCGTCAGCGAGTCCACGATGTTCGGGTACATCACGACGGCATCGGTGTCCACCATGGTGCACACGGTGTCGAGGTGCATCTGAGCCCGTTCCTGCGCGATCGGCACCGCCAGAACCGTGTCGGCGAGGTCGTCTTCGAAAAGGCTTCGCGCCAGCGCCTCCGCACCTGCGGGAGTCGTTCGCTCCCCCACTCCGACGGCCACCACGCCGGGCGCCAGCAGTAGCACGTCGCCGCCTTCGACCGGCGCCGATCGCGACTCGTATGCGCGGCGGACGCCGAGAAACCTCGGGTGATGCGCGTAGATCACATCGGTCAGTGAGGTCTCGCGGGCTCGCGCGGGCAATGCCAGCGACGTTATGGCGACCCGCGGACCGATCCACACCGATGAATCCCTGGCGAAGAGCAGGTTGGGCAGCGGATCGATGACGAAGTCCCCGCCGTGGTGCATGCGGCGCACCAGCGACCGTTCGTTCTTCTGGTTCCTCCCGAACGGCAACTCATCGAATGTCATTCCGGCCATGAGCACCTGGGCCATCGCACCTGCATCGAGAGTGCGCATGTAGGTCGAGAGCTCCTGGGCAAGCGGCGAACCCAGTCGCCGAGAGTCGACGGCTGCGGCGATGCCGTGCATACGTGCTGCACCACTGTTGGCGAGCGCTTCGGTCAACATGTCACCGAGTAGCAGCACCTCGACGCCTCGAGAGCGCAGCAGTGCTGAAAACGCGTCGTGTTCCTCCTGCGCCTTGGCCACCCAGGGCAGACCGTCGAACAGCAGCGTGTCGTTGTTTCGTGGCGTCAGCCGCTGCAGTTCGAGGCCAGGCCGATGCAGGATGACCGCACGCAGCGTGCCAACTTCCGAATTGCACCCCAACGCCGCCGCTGCCACATCTAGCACCGTAAACCCAATGGTCAACTCCAAAACCAATTAGTCACAACAAAAAGTCAACCTCGACCGCGCGACGGCCGGCGTGATGAGCGCGCAGGCCGAGCAGGAAAGGGCCCAGTCGCCTCACGTCGAGATCCCGCAGATTCGAACGTCTGTGCGATAAACTGCGCCACATGGAGCCGGCACTGCAAAGCTCTTTGTTCGATCACGCGGATCGGCGCAACCTCGGCGACGGCGCGTGGCTTGAGGTTCGTTCCGGGTGGCTGCCTCAGGGCGACTCGCAAGCCGATTCACTGTTCGGCGAACTACGCGATGCGGTCCAGTGGCGCGCCGAGCGCCGCCAGATGTATGACCGAGTCCTCGATGTTCCCCGCCTGGTCAGCTTCTACGATTTCAGGGATCAATCCGCGGCGCCACCCCATCCCCGACTCACACAACTCAGGAGGCGCCTCAACGACATATATGCCGGCGAGCTCGGCGAACCGTTCGTGACCGCCGGGCTGTGCCTCTACCGCGACGGCAACGACAGCGTCGCCTGGCATGGCGACAACATCGGCCGGAGCAGTGCAGAGGACACCATGGTGGCCATCGTGAGCGTCGGCGCGACAAGGGTTTTCGCGCTTCGGCCGCGCGGGGGCGGAACCGCGCAACGACTAAGACCGCTGCGATTAAGACACAGCCACGGGGATCTGCTGGTGATGGGCGGATCGTGCCAGCGCACCTGGGAACACTCCATCCCGAAGACCGCGCGGCCTACCGGACCGCGCATCAGCATTCAGTTCCGGCCCCACGACGTACGGTGAGCTGCGACCGGATGAACTGCCACTAACGGACTCGGACACGCGGCTCGCCGCTTCAGCTGCCACCTCTGACCAGGGCCACCGCCCGGGTGACGAGCTCGCGGGCCCGCAGCGTGTCCACGGGAACCATGGGGGCGTCGGGCTGCACCATTGGATTGGCGGTGACGATCACGATGAAATTGCCGAAGCCTGCGACGTAGTTGTAGAGCTCGCCGGTTCGTGCCTCCCCGCCTGTGTCCGTCTGCAGCACGCGGTGGGTGCCGAC
>JAHZIT010000163.1 GCA_022601275.1 Actinomycetes bacterium | reverse complement strand
TTCGGCCTGGCGGTGGTGGGCAGCCACCTGGCTTTCGACAGCGACGCCTCCGCGGTGGCGATCGTTGCGGCCGACGGTGACGGCCGCTACATGGACACCTCGGGCTTGAACCCCGAGGATGAGGCCGCGCTGGCTGCCTGGTTGGCGGACCCTGGCCAGACGAAGGCGCTGCATGAGGCCAAGCTCGCGATGCATGACCTGCAGGGCCGCGGCTGGACGCTGGCCGGGGTCATCGCGGACACCGCGTTGTCGGCCTACCTGGTTCGTCCCGGTCAGCGCAGCTTCGCGCTCGACGACCTGTCGCTGCGCTACCTGAAACGTGAGTTGCGCGCAGATCGCCCTGAGCAGCAGCAACTTTCGCTGCTGGATGACGACAGCAGCGTCGATGATCAGGCGGTACAGACGTTGTTGTTGCGGGCCGGCGCGGTCAAGGACCTCGCGGAGGCGCTCGACGAAGAGCTGGCTCGAATCGATTCCTCGGCGTTACTGAGCAGCATGGAATTGCCGGTTCAGCGGGTGCTCGCGCAGTTGGAGACGGTGGGTATCGCCGTCGATCTGGAACGGCTCTCGGAGTTGCAGAGTGAGTTCGCGGGCCAGATCCGCGACGCCGCCGAAGCCGCTTACGCCGTGATCGGAAAACAAATCAATCTCGGCTCACCCAAACAGCTTCAGGTCGTGCTGTTCGACGAGTTGGAGATGCCGAAGACCAAGCGCACCAAGACCGGCTACACCACCGACGCGGATGCGCTGCAGTCACTTTTCGACAAGACCGGCCATCCTTTCCTGCAGCATCTGCTGGCGCACCGTGATGCCACTCGCCTCAAGGTGACGGTGGACGGGTTGCTGAACGCGGTCGCCTCCGACGGGCGCATTCACACGACCTTCAACCAGACGATCGCGGCGACCGGTCGGTTGTCGTCCACCGAGCCGAACCTGCAGAACATCCCGATTCGCACCGAGGCCGGACGCCGCATCCGTGATGCGTTCGTGGTGGGAGGCCCTACTCCGGGCGTTGGCAGCGGGCCGCAATTCTCGGAATTGATGACGGCGGACTACAGCCAGATCGAGATGCGGATCATGGCGCACCTGTCGCAGGACGAGGGCCTGATAGAAGCGTTCAACACCGGCGAGGACCTGCACTCATTCGTCGCGTCGCGGGCATTCTCAGTAGCCATCGACCAGGTCAACGCCGAACTGCGGCGTCGGGTCAAAGCGATGTCGTACGGATTGGCCTACGGATTGAGCGCCTATGGACTTGCCGCGCAGCTCAAGATCTCGACCGAAGAGGCAAAGGTGCAGATGGAGCAGTATTTCGACCGTTTCGGCGGGGTGCGCGACTACCTGCGGGACGTTGTCGACCAGGCCCGCAAGGACGGCTACACATCGACCGTGTTCGGTCGGCGGCGTTACCTGCCGGAATTGGACAGCAGCAATCGCAATGTGCGCGAAGCGGCCGAACGGGCTGCCCTCAACGCGCCGATCCAGGGCAGCGCCGCCGACATCATCAAGGTCGCGATGATCAACGTCGATCAGGCGATCAAAGACGCCGGGCTGGCCTCACGCATGCTCCTGCAGGTGCACGACGAGTTGCTGTTCGAGGTGGTCGACGGCGAGCGTGACGTGCTCGATGCGCTGGTGCGCGAGCACATGGGTAATGCCTATCCCCTCGATGTACCGCTGGAGGTGTCGGTCGGTTACGGCCGCAGCTGGGATGCCGCGGCGCACTGAGCCAGGGGGCCCTCAGCGCTGCTCAACGACCCCACCGAGCGCTGCTCAACGACCCCACCGAGCGCTGCTCACCGACTGCACTGAGCGCTGCTCACCGAACGCGGTAGCCCGCCATCCGAGCCAGCGCGGGCGATGCGTTGCGCGCCGCGTAAACCCCGTAGGTGTCTTCGTTGAGCAGTGCCGCCACCCGTTGGTCACCGAAACCGCGGTCGATGCGGTCCCGCACGAACGCCAATTCGACGACTTGGTGAGAAAAGTTCCGCACTGACTTTCCGGCCTGTTTACCGCCGAATCGCGTCGCCTCGGCGACGGCCAGCTTGCGCGTTCGGATGGAACCCAGCCAGGTCGCCTCGTTGGGTGTCACAACGCCCGCGGCCACCATGCCGGGCAGTTTGGCGGCGACCACCCGCTGTTCGCGGCGCCGACTGCCGATGGCCAGGGTGATAGCCAGCCCGAAAATCGGCATCATCCAGAACACATACAGACTGAAGTAGGCCTCGACGCCCAGCAGTGAGGACCCGTTCCACAGGGCATGCAGTAGCACCGCACCGAAGTAGCCGAGCAGAATGCAGCCCGCTTTTCCGATGCCGCTTCGCCTGTGCAGCGCGAACCACACGCCCAGGCCGAACAGCGTGGTGAACAGAGAATGTGCGAACGGCGCCATGATCAGCCTCAGCGCCGCGGTGACCAGCGAGTCGGCAGTCGATTCACCGTTGGCGATGTAGAGGATGTCTTCCAGCCAAGCGAAACCTGCCCCGACCAGACCCGCATAGACCAGGCAATCAGTCAATGAGTTCAGTTCGTTGCGTCGCGCACCAGTCATCATGAGCAGCAGGAACATTCCCTTGGCCGCCTCTTCGGTGACCGGTGCGCCGATCACCAGCGTGACGGCGTTGCTCCCGGTAGTCGCGGCGGCGTCCCCCATCCCGGGATAGAGCCAGGCCTCGAGGAAAATCTGCAGGACAGCGGCGATGACGACTGCCGCCGAGGTGCCCCAGATGAACGCAAAAACGAGCAGGCGCGGCGGTTCGGGCTCCCATCTGTCGAGCCACACGTAGGCCAGGACCACGATGGTCATCGCGATACTGGACAGTACGAAGCCGATTGCGGTGCCGACCGGATTGAGCGCAGTCAGCAGGATGATGATGAGACCCGCGACGGTGCCGAGCGCGATGATCACTCCCAGCGGCGCGCCGACCGTGCGGACGCGGCGAGCCAACGGCGCAGGGAGTCGATGGGGCTGTCCTCGGGCACCGGCGTTTGACACGTCAGCAGATTAACCGCCGGGCCCGGCACGAGTTTGTCCTGCGTGTGCCCCGTCGAGTAACCTCTACCGGTACCTGTGTGTGCGATTCGCGGGTACAACCAGAAAAAAACACCCGTCCCTACGATCACACCTGTCCGGAGCAACCCACCAAATGCCAAGTCCCTCCGTCACCTCGCCGCAAGTAGCCGTCAACGACATCGGCTCGGCCGAGGATTTTCTCGCCGCCATCGACAAGACCATCAAGTACTTCAACGATGGCGACATCGTCGAAGGGACCATCGTCAAAGTTGACCGCGACGAGGTCCTGCTCGACATCGGTTACAAGACCGAAGGTGTCATTCCGTCCCGCGAACTCTCCATCAAGCACGACGTCGACCCCAATGAGGTGGTGTCCGTCGGCGATGATGTCGAAGCCCTCGTCCTGACCAAGGAGGACAAGGAAGGGCGCCTGATCCTGTCCAAGAAGCGCGCTCAGTACGAGCGTGCCTGGGGCACCATCGAAGAGCTCAAGGAAAAGGACGAGGCCGTCAAGGGCACGGTCATAGAGGTCGTCAAGGGCGGCCTGATCCTGGACATCGGTCTGCGCGGGTTCCTGCCCGCTTCGCTGGTCGAGATGCGGCGTGTCCGCGATCTGCAGCCGTACATCGGCAAGGAGATCGAGGCCAAGATCATCGAGCTGGACAAGAACCGCAACAACGTGGTGCTCTCGCGCCGCGCTTGGCTGGAGCAGACGCAATCAGAAGTGCGTAGCGAATTCTTGAACCAGCTCACCAAGGGCGCCATCCGCAAGGGTGTGGTTTCGTCGATCGTCAACTTCGGCGCGTTCGTCGATCTGGGCGGCGTGGACGGTTTGGTGCACGTGTCCGAGCTGTCCTGGAAGCACATCGACCATCCCTCCGAGGTCGTCAACGTCGGCGATGAGGTCACCGTCGAGGTTCTCGACGTGGATATGGACCGCGAGCGGGTTTCGTTGTCGCTCAAGGCAACTCAGGAAGACCCCTGGCGGCACTTCGCGCGTACCCACGCGATCGGCCAGATCGTCCCCGGCAAGGTCACCAAGCTGGTGCCCTTCGGTGCGTTCGTCCGTGTCGAAGAGGGCATCGAGGGCCTGGTGCACATCTCCGAGCTCTCAGAGCGTCACGTCGAGGTTCCCGACCAGGTAGTTCAGGTCAGCGACGACGCAATGGTCAAGGTCATCGACATCGACCTGGAGCGTCGCCGTATCTCGCTCAGCCTCAAACAGGCCAACGAGGACTACACCGAAGAGTTCGAAGCCTGGAAGTACGGCATGGCCGACAGCTACGACGAACAGGGCAATTACATCTTCCCCGAGGGCTTCGACGCCGACACCAACGAGTGGCTCGAAGGCTTCGAGAAGCAGCGTGACGAGTGGGAGGCGCGTTACGCCGAGGCAGAGCGTCGCCACAAGATGCACACCGCGCAGATGGAGAAGTTCGCCGCTGCCGAAGCTGCCGAGGCCGCAGCACCCGCCGCGAACGGCTCCTCGCGATCCGAGGAGCCCTCCTCGGGAGGGTCGCTCGCCAGCGATGCGCAGCTGGCCGCGCTGCGTGAGAAGCTCGCCGGCAACGCCTGACCCCCCCGCGAACGAGGGTCCCGGTCGGGGCTAGTCGTTCTGGGCGGAGGTGCTCGTTCGGGGCAGTACCCGGCGCACCACGTCGGTCAACGTTACGACGCCCAGCAGTTGGTCGCCTCGCTCGACGACCGCTAGCTGGACCCGTTGGTCCCGCATCAGCCGGAGCAACTCGTAGACCGGGGTCGTCGCGTTTACGCGGAAGGCCGCGCGTGCGAAGTCCTCAGCACGCTGATCGTCGGGTGCATCGAGGGTGTCTCGAACGTGCACTACCCGCCGGAACCGGCCGGCGTCGTCCCTCAAGAGAATCCGCAGGTGCCCGGAAGCCAGCACTGCCGCACGGACATCGGCGACCACGGCTTCGGGCCCGACCGAGGTGGGCGCTGCGTTCGGTGTGGTGATCGACTCGACGGTCAGCCCTTCCAGTGTGATGACCTCGCTGATCTGGTCCTGCAGGGTGGGCTTGAGCGTGCCTGCCTGCGTCGAGTACTCGACGAGATGCCGGATGGTCTCGGCGTCGCGGCCTCTGACGGCGGCCCTGTCGACGGGCGTTACGCCGGACCTCGCGACAAGCCAGTTGGCTATGCGGTTGACCCAGCGCAGGAACGGCCGGAATATCCAGACGAACCCGCGCGAAGGGATGCCGATGATGCGGGCGGCGAGCTCGGGGTGGGCGATCGCCCAGGATTTGGGCGCCATCTCCCCGATGACGAGGTGCAGAAACGTCACGGCCAGCAGAGACAAGGCGAATGCAGCACCGCCGGCGAGCCAGTCGGGCACGCCCCAGGAGCCCAGAATCGGACCGAGCCGGGCATCCACTGCCGGCTTGGTGACCGCACCGAGTGCGAAAGTGCACGCCGTGATGCCGAGCTGGGCGCCGGCGAGCATGATCGTCAACTCGTTCATTCCGCGCAGCGCGGCACGCGAGGAGCGGCTATGCACGGCGCTCTGCTCGAGGCGGTGCCGGCGGGCCCCGAGTAGGGCGAACTCGATAATGACGAAGAACGCGCTGAGGGCGATGAGTGCGACCGTAATGGCGGCAACTGCCCAGCCGTTCATCCTCGGTTCTCCTGCCCGGCCCCGGAACCCTGCCGGACGACGAGAACCCGCAGCAGGCTCGGCACATACCGCTCGACCCTCACCACCTCGATCCGCAGCTGCCAGCTCACCGGCGTATCCCCGACGAGGTCGTCCGCGGTCGCAGGCAACCCGATGTGGATCGTGTCCCGCTCTGCGGGGAGACCGCCCACCTGGTAGGTGACGAGCCCGCCGATGGTCTCGTAGTCACCCCTGGGCAGGTCGCGCCCGATGGTGCGCTCCACCTCGTCGATGGGCAGGTCGCCGTCCATGACCCACCCGTCGCCGTCGATCTGGGCTGAGACCTCTACGGCCGTGTCGTGTTCGTCGCTGATCTCGCCGACCAGCTCCTCGGCGAGATCTTCCATCGTGAGGATGCCGCAGAACCCGCCGTACTCGTCGATGACGCAGGCCAGTTCGTTCCTGGCTCGCGCGAGTTGTTCAAGTGCTTTGGGGAGCGGCATGGGTGTCGGGAGAACGAGCGGTGCCCGCATGACGGTAGTGACCGGTCGCTCGTCGTCGGGTTCGACGGCCAGAATGTCGACGAGCTGCACCACCCCCAGTGGCTCCTCGAGTTCACCGATAACCGGGTAGCGCGTATGCCCGGTTGCCATGAGGGCTCTTAGTTGCGCGATCGACGTCCCGGGCTCCACCACGTCCACCCGGGCTCGCGGCGTCATCGCATGCCCGACGTCGCGGTCCGGGAAGTCGAGGATCCGGTCGAGCATTATCGACAGCTCCTCCGGCAGCTCTCCGCTGGCTCGGGAGTCGTCGATGATGTGCTCGAGGTCCTCGGCGGTGGCGCTGCTGTCGAGGTCGTGCACCGGCTGCACCCGCAGCATTCGCAGCACCGCGTTTGAGGCTAGATCGAAGAACGCGATCAGCCACCCGAAGAGGGCCAGGTACACCCGCGTCGATCTGGCGAGCGACCGGGCTAGCGGCTCCGGGTTGGCGATAGCGAGGTTTTTTGGATAGAGCTCGCCGAAGATCATCTGGACGACGGTCGCGAGGATCAGCGCGAGTACCGTGCCGACGGCGATGCCGACCCCGGTCGGCACCCCCGCTGTACCGATCAGTGCGCCCAGCGATTTCCCGATGAACGGTTCGGCGACGAAGCCGACCAGCAAACCGGTCACAGTGATGCCGAGCTGTGCGCCAGACAGCATGAACGACGTTCGCTGCGTTACGGAAAGCGCCCTCTTGGCCGCGGCGTCGCCCTCGGCGGCCTGCGCGCGCAACCGGACACGGTCCACGGACATGTAGGCGAACTCCTGCGCCACGAAGTACCCGTTGGCGGCGATGATGATCGCGGTCAGTAGCAGCCCGGCGAGCAGGGCGAGCATAGTGGTCATGACTGCATCCCAGCGGAGCGAGAAGCGGCGTGCACGAGGTTGTCCAGCCTCCGAGGAGATGGTCGGTGGTCCTCCAGCCTACGGTTCCTGGCGGCAATGACGTGCAACCGGATGCGGGTGCGTCAGGGCCGGCCGCGTTGGCCTCGGCATCGTGTGTCTCCGACGGGGCGGAGGCAACCGTTGAGCCATTCGAGCCCGGCTCCTGTCAGACTGATGCGGTGCTGCGTATCGGGTTGACCGGAGGAATCGGTGCAGGCAAGTCCACTGTGGCCGCCACATTCAGGGAGCTTGGGGGCATCGTCGTCGACGGTGATGTGATCGCCCGAGAGGTTGTCGAACCGGGCACCTCGGGTCTGGCCGACCTGGTCGACGCGTTCGGCGACAGCATCCTGCTGGCCGATGGAACGCTGAACCGGCCTGCATTGGCCGCGATCGCCTTCGGCGACGATCAGAAGCGCGCAACGCTGAACGGCATCGTGCATCCCCTTGTGGCGCATCGACGTTCGGAGCTGATCGCGAGTGCGCAGGAGGGCGACGAGAACCCGATCATCATCGAGGACATCCCGCTGCTCGTCGAATCGCAGATGGCGCCGATGTTCCCGCTGGTGGTGGTAGTCCATGCCGATATCGAAGCGAGGGTGGAAAGACTCATCCGCCACCGGGGCTTCAGCGCGGAGGACGCGAGGGCACGCATCGCCGCGCAGGCCGGCGAGGAGCAGCGCCGAGCGGTTGCCGATGTCTGGCTGGACAACTCCGGTAGCGCCGGGGAATTGGTCGAACGGGCCCGCGCGCTGTGGCACGATCGGATCCAGCCATTTGCCCACAACCTTCATGCCGGCCGGCCCGCGCATTCCGAGCCGCGTCTGGTGCCCGCCGACCCGAGCTGGCCTGCTCAGGCGGAACGGATTCTGGCACGGCTGCGGACCGCGTGCGGTCACCTAGCGGCAAGGATCGACCACATCGGCTCGACCGCAATTCCGGGGATGGACGCCAAGGATGTCATCGACATCCAGGTCACCGTGGCTTCGATCGAGGTCGCCGACGACCTTGCCGGCGCTCTACTCTCGGCCGGATACCCATGCACCGCCATCACCCATGACGTCCCCAAGCCGGATGGCCGCAGCACCGTCGAGGAGTTCAACCGCGTGGACGACGAATCGCTGTGGGCCAAACGGCTCTACTGCTCGGCCGATCCCGCGCGGCCGACCAATGTGCATGTGCGGGTGGACGGTTGGCCCGGCCAGCAGTTTGCGTTGCTGTTCATCGACTGGATGAAAGCGAACCCGCCGGCCCGGTCAGACTATGCGGCGTCGAAGCGCGCCCTGGCGGTGCCGGGCCTGACTGACGTCGGCGCCTATGCCGAGGCGAAAGAGCCGTGGTTCCTGGATGCCTATCGCCGGGCGTGGGAGTGGGCGGACACCACCGGCTGGCGACCGTGAAGCTGTCCTCACTCCCGTGGCCCAACGTGACGAAGTCTTCACGGTCGACCGGCCGCCATGGGCCGGCGTCCCCGCGACTACGTCGACGGGAGCGCAGCGTCGACGGGTTGGGCTGGGTCGACGGGTTGGGCTGCGTCGACGGGTTGGGCTGCGTCGCCGGGTTGGGCTGCGTCGCCGGGTTGGGCTGCGTCGACGGGCGGTTGCCCTTCCGCTGGCGGTGCGGTGGGGTCCACCGGCACTGCATTGACGATCCCGCTCACCGGAACCTGGCAGGTCAGCGTGCCGAAATCGGGGTCGTCCCGCTGGGGCGTCGCCCGCGGGCCGATGAAGTCGTCGGCCTGCGCGACCAGCGCGTTGTCGACCAGGATCTCGCAGTGCAGGTTGGCTGAGTACGGCCATTCGATCGAAACGCGCATGTTGGCGATCTCAGATTCGGGCAGCACGGTGTTGGCTTCGAAAACCCGACCCGGCAGCATCGTCGGTTCGGCGGTCTGGAGCTGGTTGCCCTCGGCCCGATACCTGATCTTCGCTCCGCGGGATACCCCGTCCACCCGGGCCCGGTAGATGACGTTGTGGAGCACCTCGGCGGTTTGGGCGGGCTGCGCTTCGGTAGTTGTTTCGGGGGTCGGCTCGGCCAGCGCTGCCGCCGGGGTCCAGATCATCCAGGATCCGGTTACAGCGACGGCGGCCAATATCGGCCAGCTTCGCTTGGTGACGCTCATGCCAGCCGACATTACAATCTGGAGCCGGCTCGAGGCATCTCGGCGGCGGACCGCGGTAGGCATCATCAAAGTTATCTGCGTCGAGCGACCGATCGTTACCGCGAATCGGCCCCCCGCCACGTCAGGGTGATGCCGATACCCGACAGCCACCGGTGAAGATCGTAATCATGCCTGGCCAGCGCGTCGACGGTGGCGATCGCGGTGTGAACGGCACGGTTGCCGCGCTCGGGGCTGAGCAGCCCTTGCCCAACCGCAGCAAACAATTCTTCGACGTCGGTGACCTGTACGCCGGCGCCGGTGCGCAGGATCAGGTCAAGGTAGTGATCCTCGCCACGCCAGTTGGTCGGCCCCGGGGCGTACTCACCGATGTCGAGGTAGAAGTCCTGGTCGCGTTCGTGGCCCGGGTTGAAGTGGAACACCGTCGCCCGCAGGCCCAGTGAGGGCAGCAGCCACGATTCGATGTAGTGGAATTGGAGGCGCCCGGGTGTAGGTCGGGCCATGTAGAGGCCCCACGGCCGGACGGTGTAGACGTCCACGGCTCTGACGATGCCTTTGGGGTCAGTGTTGGTTTTGGCCGTGAGGTCGAATGTCTCGTGCTTGGGAGGGTGGATGCCGACCAGGATAAGCGCTGATAGGACGCCGCAGGGTGATTGTCGGGTCGAGCATGGACCGGATCTTGTCGGGCCCGGGTTCTAGTCTGGTGAACATGGCCTTCGCGACTGAACACCCCGTGCTCGCGCACTCGGAGTACCGCGCCGTGGATGAGATCGTCCGGGAAGGCGGTCGCTTCGAGGTGGTCAGTGAATACGAGCCCGCCGGCGATCAGCCCACCGCGATCGAGGACCTGGAACGCCGGATCCGCTCGGGCGAGCGCGACGTTGTCCTGCTTGGCGCCACCGGCACCGGGAAATCGGCGACCACGGCGTGGCTGATCGAGCGTCTCCAGCGGCCCACCCTGGTGATGGCGCCGAACAAGACGCTGGCGGCCCAGCTGGCCAACGAACTTCGGGAGATGTTGCCGCACAACGCAGTCGAGTACTTCGTCTCGTATTACGACTACTACCAGCCCGAGGCCTACATCGCGCAGACAGACACCTACATCGAGAAGGACAGCTCGATCAACGACGACGTCGAGCGGTTGCGTCACTCGGCGACTTCCAGCCTGCTGTCGCGCCGCGACGTCGTGGTGGTGGCGTCGGTGTCCTGCATCTACGGACTCGGAACACCGCAGTCCTACCTGGACCGCTCGGTGGAGTTGACGGTAGGCGACGAGGTGCCGCGCGATGCGCTACTGCGGTTGCTCGTCGATGTCCAGTACAACCGCAACGACATGGCGTTCACCCGGGGCTCGTTCCGGGTCCGCGGGGACACGGTCGAGATCATCCCGTCCTACGAAGAGCTCGCCGTCCGCATTGAGTTCTTCGGGGACGAGATCGAGGCCCTCTACTACATGCACCCGCTGACCGGCGACATCGTGCGCAAAGTCGACTCGCTGCGGGTCTTCCCGGCTACCCACTACGTGGCCGGGCCGGAACGGATGTCGCAGGCCATCTCGACCATCGAAGCCGAGCTCGAGGAGCGGCTGGCCGAGTTGGAGGGCCAGGGCAAGCTGCTGGAGGCTCAGCGGTTGCGGATGCGCACCAATTACGACGTCGAGATGATGCGCCAGGTCGGGTTCTGTTCTGGCATCGAGAACTATTCGCGCCACATCGACGGCAGGGCGGCGGGGACGGCGCCGGCGACCCTCATCGACTACTTCCCGGAGGATTTCCTGCTGGTCATCGATGAGTCCCACGTCACAGTCCCGCAGATCGGTGGCATGTACGAGGGCGACATGTCGCGCAAACGCAACCTCGTCGACTTCGGATTCCGTCTCCCCTCGGCGGTCGACAACCGGCCCTTGACGTGGGAAGAGTTCGCCGACCGGATCGGCCAGACGGTCTATTTGTCGGCCACCCCGGGTGCGTTCGAACTGAGCCAGGCCGGCGGGGAGTTCGTCGAGCAGGTGATCCGACCGACCGGTCTGGTCGACCCGCAGGTAGTCGTCAAGCCGACCAAGGGCCAGATCGACGACTTGATCGGCGAGATCCGCGTGCGCACCGAGCGCGACGAGCGGGTACTGGTGACCACGCTGACGAAGAAAATGGCTGAAGATCTCACCGACTACTTGCTCGAGATGGGGATCCGGGTCCGGTACCTGCATTCGGAGGTCGACACGTTGCGCCGGGTCGAGTTGCTGCGCCAGTTGCGGCTCGGCGAGTACGACGTGCTTGTCGGTATCAACCTGCTGCGTGAGGGTCTTGACCTGCCCGAGGTATCGCTGGTTGCGATTCTTGACGCGGACAAGGAGGGTTTTCTGCGATCGCCGCGAAGCCTGATCCAGACCATCGGGCGCGCTGCCCGAAACGTCTCCGGTGAGGTGCATATGTACGCCGACCGGGTGACCGACTCGATGCAGCAGGCGATCGACGAGACGGAGCGCCGGCGAGCTAAGCAGATTGCTTTCAACGAAGAACGGGGCATCGACCCGAAACCGTTGCGCAAGAAGATCGCCGACATCCTCGACCAGGTCTACCGCGAAGCGGATGACACCGAGTCCGTCGAGGTCGGCGGCTCCGGCCGCAACGCCTCCCGGGGCAGACGTGCCCAAGGCGAGCCCGGTCGGGCGGTGAGTGCGGGTGTGTTCGAGGGCCGCGACATCGCCAGCATGCCGCGCGCCGAGTTGGCCGACCTCATCAAGGAACTCACCGCGCAGATGATGGCCGCCGCAAGAGATCTCCAATTCGAGTTGGCCGGCCGTATCCGAGACGAGATCGCCGACCTGAAGAAAGAACTGCGTGGCATGGATGCCGCGGGTCTCAAATGACTTGATGCCAAATGCTGTTGAGGTTCTGGGTGTGGTCCGTGACCGACATATGTGGCGCAGGCACGTTGTCGGCTTCAATGTGACTTTGACGACGTGGCAGGGTCGGATCCTGGGCGAATACCGTCCCGGTGTAGTGATTCGTACCCATGTTCGGCCGATACCGGGTTAGTGTCTGTGGCGTTGCATCTGACACTGGGAGGATATGGATGAGCGCCTATCAAACCGTTGTGGTTGGTACTGACGGGTCAGATTCGTCGCTGCGTGCCGTCGATCGTGCCGGCGAGATCGCAGCCGGGGCCAATGCGAGGGTTGTCGTCGCCACGGCCTACTTCCCGCAGAGCGAGGATCAGCGAGCCGCTGACGTTCTCAAGGACGAGGGTTACATGGTGTCGGGCAATGCCCCGATCTACGCGATCCTGCGGGATGCGAAGGATCGCGCGAAGGCAGCCGGCGCCGAGAACGTCGAGGAGAAGGCCGTTGTCGGCGCACCGGTGGATGCACTCGTCGATCTTGTCGAGGAAGTGGGTGCGGACCTGCTGGTGGTGGGCAACGTCGGACTGAGCACGATCGCCGGGCGGCTTCTCGGGTCGGTGCCCGCCAATGTCGCGCGGCGATCCAAGTGCGACGTGCTGATTGTGCACACCTCCTAACCGGAGGCCGATTATCGGGCGACCCCGAGCCGGTGATCTGGCGGCCCGGGGGCTTCGCAATTCACCGACCGCAATTCACCAGCCGCAATTCACCAACCGCAATTCACCAACCGCGAGCGCGCCATTCGCCCAGATGTGGGCGCTCTGCCTGAAGCGTGGTGTCGTCGCCGTGCCCCGGATAGACGAGGGTGTTATCGCCGAAGACGTCGAACACCCGGCTGCTCACATCGTCCAGCAGCTGCTCAAAGTCCCCTTCTTGCCAGGTCTTGCCGACGCCACCGGGAAAGAGGCAATCACCGGTGAAAAGCTGGACGTCATCGCCGGCGGCCTCGCCGCCCAATGCCAGCGCAACGGACCCGGGCGTGTGACCGCGTAGGTGGATGACAGCAAAACTGAGCTCGCCGATGTCGATCGTGTCACCGTCGGCCAGCAGCAGGTCGGGGGTGACGGGCAGCGGTCCGGCATCCAATCGGTGAGCGGCGGTCGGGGCGCCGGTGGCAGCGGCGACTTCCGCCAGCGCCATCCAGTGGTCCGGATGCTGGTGGGTGGTGAGGATCAACGACAACTTCGGCGCATGCTGAGCGATCAGGTCGAGCAGAATGGCGGGGTCGTTGGCGGCGTCGATGAGCAAGGTATCGCCGGTCCGGGAACAGGTCACCAGGTAGGCGTTGTTGTCCATGGGGCCGACGGAAACCTTGAGGATCGAGGCGCCCGGGAGTGTGCGCCGAGCTGCTTTCTGGGGTTCGACGTGTCCGGTGTAGTTGTCATCGACGACGGTCATGGTGACTCAGGTTACTGCCCGTCGCCGAGGTACCGCCGAGACTGCCGTCAGCACCTACTGACAGCTGGACGAGGACCTGTCGGTACCGGCACCTAGCATGGTCTGTGTTGCACCTGCCGGACGAGGTGCATGGACTGTGTCGCACCTGCCGGACGATATGGCCTACCAGTGAGCAGCGCCAGTGATTGTTGGGAAGGACATCTCGTGGGGAAGGGACGCATTGGCTGACCGCTTGATCGTCAAGGGCGCCCGTGAGCACAATCTGCGCGGCGTCGATCTCGACCTACCGCGTGACGCGATGATCGTATTCACCGGGCTTTCGGGCTCGGGTAAATCCTCGTTGGCATTCGACACGATCTTCGCCGAGGGGCAGCGTCGCTACGTGGAATCGCTGTCGGCATATGCGCGGCAATTCCTCGGTCAGATGGACAAGCCCGACGTCGACTTCATCGAGGGACTTTCACCTGCGGTGTCCATCGACCAGAAATCCACCAACCGCAACCCGCGCTCGACAGTCGGCACCATCACCGAGGTCTACGACTACCTGCGGCTTCTCTATGCTCGGGCCGGCACACCGCATTGCCCTGTGTGCGGACAGCGCATCGCCCGCCAGACTCCCCAGCAGATCGTCGACCAGGTACTCGCCATGGACGAGGGTCTGCGATTTCAGGTTCTCGCACCGGTGGTTCGCACCCGCAAGGGGGAGTTCGTCGACCTTTTCGACAAGCTCAACACGCAGGGCTACAGCCGGGTCCGGGTCGACGGTGTGGTGCACTCTCTGGCCGACCCGCCGAAGCTGAAGAAGCAGGAGAAGCACGACATCGAGGTTGTCGTCGACCGCCTGGCGGTAAAGCCGAGCTCCAAGCAGCGGCTCACCGATTCTGTGGAGACCGCGCTGAACCTGGCCGACGGCATCGTCGTGCTGGAGTTCCCCGACGATCGAGATCTCGAGACCGATGCACCCCGCGAGCAGCGCTTCTCTGAAAAGCTGGCCTGCCCGAACGGCCATGCGCTGGCAGTCGACGATCTCGAGCCCCGATCGTTCTCGTTCAACTCGCCCTACGGCGCCTGCCCGGAGTGCGTCGGCCTGGGCATCAAGAAAGAGGTCGACCCCGAACTCGTCGTGCCCGACCCCGACCTGACTTTGGCCGAGGGCGCTGTGGCGCCGTGGTCGATGGGACACACCGCCGAGTACTTCACCCGCATGCTGTCCGGCCTTGGCGACCAGTTGGGGTTCGACGTCGATACGCCGTGGAAGAAGCTTCCCGTCAGGGCCCGCAGGGCAATACTTGAGGGTTGCGATGAGCAGGTACACGTGCGGTACAAGAACCGGTACGGCCGTACCCGGTCCTACAACGCGGACTTCGAGGGCGTCATGGCGTTCTTGCACCGCCGTATGGAGCAGACCGACTCCGAACAGACCAAGGAGCGTCTCGAGGGCTTCATGCGGGACGTGCCATGCCCGGAATGCGACGGCACCCGGCTCAAACCAGAAATTCTCGCCGTCACATTGACTGCGGGGGACTCCGGGACGAAATCGATCGCGCAGGTCGCTCAGTTGTCGATCGCCGATTGTGCCGCGTTCCTCAACGGGCTCACGTTGGGAACCAGAGAACAGGCGATCGCCGGCCAGGTCCTCAAAGAGGTTCAGTCGCGGCTGGGGTTCCTCCTCGACGTCGGTTTGGATTATCTGTCGCTGTCCCGTGCGGCCGCGACGCTGTCCGGTGGCGAGGCGCAACGCATCCGGCTGGCCACCCAGATCGGATCCGGACTTGTGGGCGTGCTCTACGTGCTCGACGAACCGTCGATCGGGTTGCACCAGCGCGACAACCGGAGGTTGATCGACACCCTGGTGCGGCTACGCGACCTGGGAAATACCCTGATCGTGGTCGAGCATGATCTCGACACCATCGCCCACGCCGACTGGGTCGTCGACATCGGCCCGGCAGCTGGTGAGCACGGCGGTCAGATCGTGCACAGCGGTCCGTACGAAGAGTTGGTCAAGAATCCGAATTCGATTACCGGAGCTTATCTTTCAGGAAAAGAGCAGATCCAGGTCCCGGCGCTACGCCGGCCCACCGACCGCAAGCGCCAGCTCACGGTCATCGGTGCGCGCGAGCACAATCTGCGGGAAATCGAGGTGGCGTTCTCGCTGGGAGTGCTGACGTCGGTAACGGGCGTCTCCGGATCGGGTAAGTCGACCCTGGTCAACGACATCCTCGCGTCGGTGTTGGCCAACAAGCTCAACGGAGCCCGGCAGGTTCCCGGGCGGCACACGAGAGTGACCGGCTTGGACAAGGTCGACAAGTTGGTCCGGGTCGACCAGTCACCGATCGGCCGGACGCCGCGGTCCAACGCCGCCACCTACACCGGAGTATTCGACAAGATCCGCACGCTGTTTGCGGCGACCACCGAGGCCAAGGTCCGCGGCTACCAGCCCGGGCGATTCTCCTTCAACGTCAAGGGCGGTCGCTGCGAGGCGTGCTCCGGAGACGGCACCATCAAGATCGAGATGAACTTCCTGCCCGATGTGTATGTGCCGTGCGAAGTCTGCCAGGGTGCCCGCTACAACCGGGAAACTCTCGAGGTGCACTACAAAGGCAAGACCGTCGCCGAGGTGCTTGACATGTCCATCGAGGAGGCAGCCGAGTTCTTTGCGCCGATCACGTCGATCCATCGTTACCTGAAGACGTTGGTCGACGTCGGGCTGGGTTACGTCCGGCTGGGCCAGCCCGCACCGACACTGTCTGGCGGCGAGGCGCAGCGGGTGAAGCTCGCCTCAGAGCTGCAGAAGCGTTCGACCGGTCGCACGGTGTACATCCTGGACGAGCCGACCACCGGGCTGCATTTCGACGATATTCGCAAGCTCTTGATGGTGATCAACGGCCTTGTCGACAAAGGCAACACGGTCATCGTCATCGAGCACAACCTGGACGTGATCAAGACTTCGGACTGGATCGTCGACATGGGGCCCGATGGCGGATCCGGTGGCGGCACCGTGGTTGCCACGGGCACCCCCGAAGACGTCGCTGCCAACCGCGACAGCTACACCGGCGGTTTCCTGGCGGAGTCTTTGGGTCTGCCGCGGCGGAAACCGGCCAAAGCGCGCGCTCGCCGCAAGGTCAGCGCCTGACGGGGAACGTCCCGTTGAGCGGCGTCAGCAACGGCAGGTCGCGCATGGACGAGTGTGATCAAGATCTTCACGGGGGTAATCCGATCGAGGTAGCGTGCGCCGCGTGATCGCCCATGCCATGAAGGAACTCACCGCCCGGCTCTTGTGCGCGGCGGGCATAGGCGCGCTCGCGCGTCGCCGACGGCGTGGGCAACTCGCCATTCTGATGTTTCACGGCGTCGAGGCGCAGAGGCTTTCGCCGCCCTGTTGGCACGTACTCGACGTGGCCACGCTGCGGCGCCAGCTGGACTTCGTCCGGCGACGTTTTCATGTCCTACCGCTCGATCAGGCCCTCGAGCAGTTGCGCACCGGCACGCTGCCAGACCGGGCCGCGACCGTGACCTTCGACGACGGAACCCGAAACCTCGCGACATACGCCGCACCCGTGTTGCGCAGTCTCGGGTTACCCGCGGCCATCTTTCTTGCTACGGGTCCGATGGGCAGTGCGGAAGCGCTGTGGCCCGATCGGTTGTGGCTCGCGTTTGCGAACACGACACTGCTCGACGTCGATCTGACCGAACTCGGCCTGGGCAAGCGCAGCCTCAGGAGTGCCGCAGATCGTGGCGAAGCCTACGGGTTGGCCGTGCACAGCATGAAGGAGTTGCCCGACGAGGAAAGGATCACGCGGCTGGAGGCGCTGGTCGCAATACTGGGCGCAGAACGCGACGCCGAGCCAGGTCCGTTCCAGCTGCTCTCGTGGGACGAGGCGCGCGCC
>JAHZIT010000162.1 GCA_022601275.1 Actinomycetes bacterium | reverse complement strand
CGAGGCATCCGACAACGACACCGTGAAACCCAGATCCGAAGTCCCACTATCACCCTCAACACCAGCAGCATCCCCAATCGACACACTGGGCACCTGCGGCTCAGGCTCGGGCTCAGGTTCGGGTTCGGGCTCAGGTTCGGGTTCGGGGTTCGGGTTGGCGCCGGCGATCAGGGTCTGCCACTTGGCCACCGTGTTGGTGTCCAGGGCAATGATGTTGGCGATCTGCATCTCGGTGAGGCCAACACCATCGAGGGTGTAGGTCTGATTGTTGTTCACGATCGCGATCTCGGTGGATCCAGCCTGCTCGGTCACCGCGAAATTAGCCGGCTGGAACCAGCCGAAATCCAACCTGTCGGCCGCCGGATCGAAATCCAGCACCGTGTCGGTACCCCAGTTCCAGCTGATCACCGTGGTCGTCCCGCCCTCCACAGGACCACCACCACCGGTACCCCCACCGGTACCACCGCCGGTACCACCGCCGGTGCCCCCGCCGGTGCCGCCCCCGTCGAGAGTCATCTCGTTGATCGTGCCGTAGTCATTCCAGACATCGCTGAAACTGCCCGCCGGGATATCGAGCCCCGAGGCCGTCGGTGAGGCCTGACCCAACGCGCCCGGGGTATCACGGGCCACCGACCACATCGACAACATCCCCAGCCCCTGAGCGCGAGCGAAGTCTTCCAACGCCTGCGCATCAGCCACGGTGAACACCTCCGTGAGAACGTCATTGACCCCGATCATCGGGGTCACCCCCACCTGGTTCCAGCCAAAGTCCTGCCCATGCTCGGCGAACAACGCCGAAAGCTGCCCATGGGTCGACACCGCCGACTCAATGGCATAAGCGCCCATCGTCTTCGCATTCGGACCACTGGTCGGGGCCGCGGACTCCCCGTAATCCATCGCCATCACATTGACCCCGTCGAGGTTCACCTGCGCCTCCAACGCAGAACCGACCACCGTGAGGCCATCATGGGTCAACCCCGACGGCAACACCGGAAGCGTGTACCACACCTCCAAATCCGGACGGGCATCCTGCAACAACGCGATCGCCTCACTACGCAACGCGATCGACGCCGGCTCAGCAACCGCGGCACCCTCGATATCAAAATCGATCCGATTCAACGAATACCTATCCACAATATCGACATAGGCATCAGCCAAATCCTGCGCACCCAAACCACTCTGAACATGCGACTGCGCCAAACTCGTCCCACTAGCACCACCCAACGAGATCATCACATCCCCGCCAGCAGCCCTAAACGCCGCGATCGAGGAATCAATGGCCTGCGCCTGCGAATCCGAAGACCCCGGCGTCAACGTCGGATACCCACCCCACGCAGCCCGACCATCCGGAGCCGCCTGCAAAAACCCCAACGTCAACAACGACACCCCACGATCAGCAGCAATCCCCACCAAATCCGGAACCGGCCAACCCGCCATATCCACATAAGGAGCAAAATGCTCCTCACCCCACAACTCATCACCCGGATTACCCGAATTCACCCCACCACCAACAACCGGATCAGTAACCACCGTGTCGTCATCAGTGATGGTGCCAACCGCGGTGCTGTCAGCGATCGTCGCGCCCGACGGACTTGACAGCGTCACCGTGAAGGTCTCGTTCGACTCGGCGACAGTGTCTCCATGGACGTCGACGTGTACGAGTTGTGTTGTCACGCCTGGCGTGAATGTGATGGTGCCCGACGTCGCGCTGTAATCACTACCTGCCACCGCGGTGTCATCTGCGGTCGCATAGTTCACCGTAACTGTTTCAGTGGAGGCCTTATCCAACGTCGTCACGAACATGAAATGGCTGTGTTGACCATTGCCTTCGACCACTGATAGGTCGGCGATCGACACCGCCGGCGGCGTAGCCGGGGCGACGTCGTCGTCATCGTTGACAATGGTGCCCGTGGCGATGCCGTCGCCAATGGTCGCATTGACCGGTGCGGACAGGTTCAGCGTGAACTGCTCATCGAGCTCCACCATCGTGTCGCCGGTCACCGCCACACTGACGGACTTGGCGGTCTCGCCCGGGGCGAACGTGATGGTGCCCACGGTCGGCACATAGTCCAGGCCAGCGGCAGTCGCGCTGCCGTTGCTCGTGGTGTAGCTCGCCGTCACCTCATCATCAGAGGCTTTCGACAACGTCACGGTGAAGTCCATGTTGGACGCGCCCGCGTCCCCCTCAGCCCCGCTGGCGTCGTCGACGGACAAACGCGGCAACGGAACCTGCGGCAGCGCATTGAAAATCAGGTCTTGCCACTTCGTGCGAGTAGCGTCGTCGAGCGCGATGATGTTGTTGGTCTGCAGTTGGCTGAGCCCAACACCATTGAGGGTGTAGGTCTGGCTGTTGTTGACGATCTCGACCTGGGTCGAGCCGGCCTGCTCGGTCACTTCAAAGTTGTCTGCTTGGAACCAACCGAAGTCCAGCTTGTCCTTGGCTGGATCGAAGTCAAGTACCGTGTCGGTGCCCCAGTGCCAGCCGATGACTGTGGTCGTGCCGGTCTCGCCGACTGGAGGGGTGCCGCTGCCGGCGGCGGTGGGCCAGTCGTCGGTGCCGGCAACGGGCACTCCCTGGGGCAGGACCTGCGAATCGAGTACCGGGCCGATGCCAAGCTGAGTGTTCAGCGCGTCCTCGCGCACTTGGGCGGCGTGGAACACGAAGTTATTGGCGGTGAGTTCGTTCTTGGCGGTCCCTTGCAGGATCAACGCCTGCCCGGTTCCGGCATTCGAGATGATCACGCCTTCAGGGCTATCGGTCATGTAGATCTGTTCGCGTGAACCGTAGTAGCGGAAATCGACCACATCGGTCGCCGCATCGAAATCCACCCGGTCGATCTGCCCGATTTCGTGAGAACGGGCATAGGCGGTGTTGGGTTCGGATGTCACGCCGTGTTCCCAGGCCATTGCTCCCGAAAGGTCCTGGCGTAGATGGTCATTGATCACCGGCGCGAAGCTGTCGACGGTAAGCTGGCCCAGCGATACACCTTGGACGATCGCCGTATCGCCTGTCCATGGACTGCGGAAGCCCACACCCTCCGGTGTGTCGACGACTATGAAGTTGTGCACCGAGACATCGCCAAGGTCGAGCTTGTCTTGCGCCGGGTCGAAGCCGACGATGTCCGGTCCGGATGTTGTGATTTGATACATCGTTCCGGTGCTAGCGCTGGCGGCGGCCGCGGCGACCCTGATGGTGGCTGAGTCCGTTAATGCCGGCGGTGCCGCGAGTACCATTGGTGAGTCTGCCGGCGGTGCAGTGAGTGTTGTCGGTGAGTCTGCTGGCGGTGCAGTGAGTGTTGTCGGTGAGTCTGCTGGCGGTGCCGCGAGTGCCATTGGTGAGTCTGTGGGCGGTGCAGTGGGTTTCACGGTCACCGTCACCGGGATCTCAGTTTTGGTGGGACTTTTTGAGATCAGGTGGAAGCCGACGTCGCGCACCTGAATGGCGAACGTGTCAGCCCCGCCGGTGGCGGCCAGGTTCGAATCGGCGGTGTACGTGAAGTTTCCAGCGGCATCGACGACAACGCTGCCACGCGACGGCACCTGGGCTACCTCGTAGGCCAACCGATCGCCTTCCGGGTCGGTCGCATTCATGGCGCCGGTGACGATTCCCGGGCTGGCCTGACCGGACAGAGATACCGCTGTGCTGGGACCTTCATTGAAGAACAACCGGTCGATCTCCCGGCGAATAGCGCCAAGAACCACCGTTACGACGTCGAACGTCGGCAATGGCACTCCGCTGTTGGCTGCCGACGGCCCTATTCCGATCGCTGCCAGGAACTTTGACACAATTCCAGCCAGTCCCGTTGCGGGCGCAGCAACCTCTGGGGCGGCAACCGGTTCGGGGTCCGCCGAGGAATACGACAGGGCCACGGGGGACACCGCGAGGCTATCTGCCTGCGCGGAATCGGCTTCAGTGTCCGGCGCCGCCACATCCTGCCGCGAGTTCCGCTCGGCGACTGCTGCGACATCCGCCGCATCGTCGACCCGCATGTCGCCGGCATCCAGCGTTTCGGTCAGCACAACCGGATCGGCCTCGGAGCGGGAGGCGGCCGCGCCGCCGTCGGCACCCGGTGACACATCCGCGCCACCGTCGGCGCCCGGCGACACGTCCGCGACCTCCGCGTTGGAAGCAGCGACCTGGGCTGGCGGACCTGAGTCGTCCGTGTCCTCGGTGGGTTCGAGGTCTGACGCTGAGTCACCCGCAGATGCAGAGGGGTCCGATGCGTCGGATTCTTCCGACAACTCGGGGTCAGCGAGCAATTCGGGTTCGTCGATTGACTCGGGGCTATTTACTTCGCTGGAGTCTAGGTCGGCGTAATCGAGGTCGGCGTCATCTAGGTCGGCGTCATCTAGGTCGGCGTAATCGAGGTCGGCGTCATCGAGGTCGGCGTCATCGAGGTCGGCGTCATCGAGGTCGGCGTCATCGAGGTCGGCGTCATCGAGGTCGGCGTCTAGGTCAGTGTCTTCGAGGTCGGCGTCATCTGTCTGAGGTGTCTCGGTCGGGGATTCATCGGCCGGGGAGTCATCGGTCGATTCAGCCTCAGAGCTGCCCGTGTCGGCGGACTCGCCGCGGGTACTCGCGGCATCGGAGCTCGCGCCACCCGTGCTCGTTTCGTCGGCAGAATCAGCCCCGGCTACTGCAGGGGCAGCCAGGCCGATCCCCAGCGCCACAGCCAACGCTCCAACACGGCCAACAAATCGTCCGTAGCCCATGGCAACGCACCCCTGTCCACTCTATTGAGACCATCTCCGCGGGACTCGATCCGATCACGTGCAGATCACGAACCGATATCAACTAGCACGAAAAACTATCGAACACTAGCTATCGCCGAGCGTCAAGAGCAGCCGTAATTTCAGACGAAAAAGTTACTTCGCAGCCGATAACAGACATATTCTGCAAACTGTGTACTGCATCAATTACGTCTCTCCGGTGCAGGAGGACGCCACCTTCAGGCCTCACAGCAACTTCACAGCTGACCCCCAGAAAAGTGCTCGTCGCGCCGAGGGGAACACTTCTGCAAAACTTGTATGCGTCAAATTTGAGGAAACTCTGAATAAAATAATGAACGATCTCAAGCTAATTCATTGAGAACTCAGTTGGTGATTACGGGCGAATATCGGGGGAGCCGGCGCGGCCGTCCTAGATCTGGTTCGCGTTTTTACCGGCTCCAGGCTTGGGTGCCGGCACCGTCGCCGATGGCGGTGGTAAATCCGGCCCGAATCGGACAGCCCTGACCGTTGCCTAGCGGGCACCTCCGCGTGTCAACGACGGCTTGTCGATGCTGGTGTTAGGGTGAGATTCCGTGGGTCGGCAGGCCCCGAATCGGGTTCGAACTTCCGAGCAGAGCCCATAGAAACCAAGCCCTGCCCGTCGTCACGGAGGTTGCTATGCCTGGCCGATTGAAGCCGTTTCGCAAGCACCTGCGGGCCCCCACCAAGCACATCTTCGTAACCGGCGGCGTGGTGTCATCGTTGGGCAAAGGTCTGACTGCTTCCAGCCTCGGGCAGCTGCTCACCGCGCGGGGCCTGCAGGTGACGATGCAGAAGCTCGACCCCTATCTCAATGTCGACCCCGGCACGATGAACCCGTTCCAGCACGGCGAAGTGTTCGTCACCGAGGACGGCGCGGAGACTGATCTGGACGTCGGCCACTACGAACGATTCCTCGACCGCAACCTGTCTGGCTTCGCCAATGTCACAACGGGACAGGTGTATTCGTCGGTGATCGCCAAGGAACGCCGTGGCGAGTATCTGGGGGACACCGTCCAGGTGATCCCGCACATCACCGACGAGATCAAGCGGCGCATCCTGGCTATGGCGGACGGCGACGGTGACGGGAACCAGCCCGACGTGGTGATCACCGAGATCGGCGGAACGGTGGGCGATATCGAGTCGCTTCCTTTCCTGGAGGCTGCACGTCAGGTTCGTCACGAGGTGGGCCGGGAGAACTGCTTCTTCCTGCACTGCTCGCTGGTGCCCTTCATGGCGCCGTCAGGTGAGCTCAAGACCAAGCCGACCCAGCACTCAGTGGCCGCTCTGCGCAGTATCGGTATCACCCCCGATGCGCTGATCCTGCGCTGCGATCGCGATGTGCCTGACCCGCTGAAGATCAAGATCGCACTCATGTGTGACGTGGACATCGACGGTGTGATCTCCACTCCGGACGCTCCTTCCATTTACGACATCCCCAAGGTTCTGCATCGCGAGGAACTCGACGCCTACGTGGTCAGGCGGCTGAGCCTGTCGTTCCGCGACGTGGACTGGACCCAATGGAATGACTTGTTGCAACGCGTGCATGAGCCCCGCGATACGGTACGAATCGCGCTGGTGGGCAAGTACATCGATCTCTCCGATGCCTATCTGTCGGTTGCCGAGGCGCTGCGGGCCGGCGGCTTCGCACACCATGTCAAGGTCGAGATGCATTGGGTGGCCTCCGACGACTGTCAAACCGGCAGCGGTGCCGCGGCGGCGTTGGCCGATGTCGATGGTCTTCTGATCCCGGGCGGCTTCGGGATCCGCGGCATCGAAGGCAAGATCGGGGCTATTCGGTACGCGCGCAAGCGCGGGCTCCCGGTGTTCGGCTTGTGCCTGGGTCTTCAGTGCATCGTGATCGAGGCCGCCCGATCTGTGGGCCTCGAAGGGGCCAACTCGTCGGAGTTCGACCCAGAGACCCCTGATCCGGTGATTTCTACGATGGCCGACCAGCGCGAGGTGGTCGCCGGTGAAGCTGACCTCGGTGGCAGTATGCGCCTGGGCGCCTACCCGGCGGTGCTGGAGCCGGAATCCGTTGTGGCGCAGGCATACCAAGCAACGGCGGTATCTGAGCGTCACCGGCACCGCTATGAGGTGAATAACTCCTACCGGGATCGGATCGCCGCAAGTGGGCTGCGGTTCTCGGGCACATCACCGGACGGAAACCTCGTCGAGTTCGTCGAGTATCCCGCAAGCGTGCACCCATTTCTGGTTGGCACCCAGGCCCATCCGGAGCTCAAGAGCCGTCCCACCAGGCCGCATCCGCTGTTCGCGGCGTTCATCGGCGCATCGCTGGATTACAAGAACGAAGAGCGGCTGCCGGTGGAAATCCCCGAACCTGCCGAACACAAGGCAACAGAGCAGCGGGCCAACGGCGCCGAATATGTCCGCGAGGACACCCCAGCCCGTGGCTGACGGCGAATCTGACTGGAACGACGCCGGCAGTCACGAGTTCTCCGTCGCGGCGTCAGAAACTCCCTACGTCGGAAAGATATTCGCGATCCGCGCCGATGAGGTGCGCATGCCGGGCGGGGGGACAGCGCGCCGGGAGGTCGTCGAGCATTTCGGGGCGGTGGCGGTTGTCGCGATCGACGATGAGGGCCGCATCGTCCTGGTCTTGCAGTACCGACACGCGTTCGGCAGGAGGCTGTGGGAGCTTCCTGCCGGACTTCTGGACCTCGACGGGGAGGCTCCGCAGGCATCGGCGGCCCGCGAGCTCGCCGAAGAGGCGGGCTTGGCCGCCCGAACCTGGCACACGTTGCTAGACCTCGACACCGCGCCCGGGTTCAGCGACGAGAGCGTGCGGGTTTTCCTTGCCACCGGCCTGAGCGACGTTCCCCGTCCGGTGGCTCACGATGAAGAGGCCGATCTGACGGTGCGTCGTTTCGCACTCGGCGAGGCCGTCGCCAGGGTCTATACGGGCGAGATCGTCAACTCCATATCGGTTGCCGGCATCCTGGCGGCGCACGCGATGCCCGACGTCGGCTTGCTGCGCCCGGTCGATGCGCCGTGGAAGGACCGTTCGGCGGCCTTCGCGCGTCGGGGGGTGCGCCGGTGAACCACACGTCGCTGTCGCGCGGGACCGCTCTTGACGGCCAGTTCCAGGGCTACCTCGACCATCTGGCGATCGAGCGTGGCGTGGCGGCGAACACGCTGAGCTCGTACCGTCGCGACTTGAGGCGCTACGCCGAACACCTGAGTTCCCGGGGGCTCGATGATCTGGCGAATGTGGCCGAGGTCGACGTCAGCGAGTTCCTGGTTGCGTTGCGCCGGGGCGACCCCGACAACGGGGTTGTGCCGTTGTCGGCGGTCTCCGCCGCCCGGGCGCTGATCGCGGTGCGCGGGCTGCACCGTTTTGCGGCCTCAGAAGGAATTGCCGCTATCGACGTCGCCGCCGCGGTGAAGCCGCCGACGCCCAGCCGCCGACTACCCAAGAGCCTGACCATCGACGATGTGCTGGCGCTGCTGGACGCAGCGGGCGGAGACAGTGAGGCGGACGGGCCGTTGACGCTGCGCAACCGCGCATTGCTGGAGCTGCTGTACTCGACAGGCGCGAGAATCTCCGAGGCAGTCGGACTGGACCTCGATGACGTCGACACCCATGCCCGCTCTGTGTTGCTGCGCGGTAAGGGCGGCAAGCAGCGGCTCATTCCGATCGGTCGCCCGGCGGTCAACGCACTGGACAGCTACCTGGTGCGCGGGCGCCCAGAACTGGCCAGACGCGGCAGAGGCACCCCCGCCATGTTCCTCAATGCGCGCGGCGGCCGATTGTCGCGGCAGAGCGCCTGGCAGGTGCTGCAGGACGCTGCCGAGCGTGCGGGCATCACCGCGACGGTGTCCCCGCACGTGCTGCGGCACTCCTTCGCGACCCACCTTCTCGACGGCGGCGCAGATGTTCGCGTCGTGCAGGAGCTGCTTGGGCACGCGTCGGTGACCACGACCCAGATCTACACCTTGGTCACCGTGAATGCGCTGCGCGAAGTGTGGTCGGGCGCCCATCCCCGGGCGCGGTAGTCAGCCCAAGTACTCGGACTCGAGCAACAGGTCCGGCAGCAGGGACTGGTACTCGACGTGGGTCTTGTGTTCGATGGTGTTCCAGCTGCCGCCCTGGTGTGCACGCATGTAGGCGCGGTACTTCGGCGCGCCGGGAACCCGGACATTATCGGCCACCACGATCGATCCGCGATGCAGCCATCCGCGGTCGAGAACGCTCTGCAGATCCGAAAGGTACGCGCGCTTGTCGTGGTCGATGAACAGCAGATCCAGGCATTCGGGCCGAAAGCCGTGTTCGTCGGCCAGGGTGTCGAGTGTTCGCCCGCCGTCGCCGAGGGTGCCGACCACGCAACTGATCCGGTCGGCGACGCCGGCGTGCGACCAGATGCGCCGAGCCACTTCGGCGTTTGCAGCGGAGAATTCGATCGAGCAGACGCGGGCCGAGGGCGCCGCACGGGCGATCCGTAACGCGCTGTAACCGCAGTAGGTACCGAGTTCCAGCGCTAGTTTAGGCGCGGCGCGCCGCACGGCCGCATCGAGAAGCAGTCCCTTCTCGTCACCGACGTTGACCAGTAGCTGTTTCTCGTAGGCGAACCTGTCGATGGTGGCGAGAACATCATCGATGTCACCGCGGCGGGCGGTGGTCTCCACGTAGGACGCGCAGGCGGCCTCCCGTCCGTCTCCGATTTGACCGGTGCGCAGGAACGCCGGCATACCCACAGCGAGGCGCCACGTCGACAACCGCAGGAAGGGCAACCGCTGTTTGAGGTTCATGGGGCCAGCCTAGATTCCACGCCGCCTCGCCGAGTGGGCGTCGGGGGCGAATTTTCTGCGATTTCTCGCCCTGGACGCGCACTCGGCACCGACTGCCCGCGCTATTGCCTGCGGGTCTGTCTCACCGGCCGGATGCTCCCCGTTAAGCTGGCCCCGATGTCCGCTAAGCCTGTGGGTTGCCTGTCCAGCCAGGGTCTGGCATGAACGACGGTACGGACAGCCCGGAGCCCACACCTGGCTTGACGGGTCGGCTGCCGCGGCCGATCCCCGAGCCTCGGCCCCGAAGCACCCACGGTCCGGCCAAGGTCGTGGCCATGTGCAATCAGAAGGGTGGCGTCGGGAAGACGACCTCGACGATCAACCTGGGTGCCAGCCTCGCCGAATATGGGCGACGCGTGCTGCTGGTGGACCTCGACCCGCAGGGCGCGTTGTCCGCGGGGCTCGGGGTTCCGCACTACGAACTCGACAACACGGTGCACAACCTGCTGGTCGAGCCACGGGTGTCCATCGACCAGGTGCTGCTCAGCACCCGGGTCCCGGGGATGGACCTGGTACCGAGCAACATCGACCTATCGGCAGCCGAGATCCAGCTGGTCAACGAAGTCGGCCGGGAACAAGCACTGGGCCGGGCTCTGTATCCGGTGCTGGACCGCTATGACTACGTCCTCGTCGATTGCCAGCCGTCCCTGGGCCTGCTCACGGTAAACGGGCTCGCTTGTGCCGACGGCGTGATCATCCCCACCGAGTGCGAGTACTTCTCGTTGCGCGGTCTGGCGCTGTTGACCGACACCGTCGAAAAGGTGCATGACCGGCTCAACCCGAAGCTGGCCATCAGCGGGATTCTGGTCACCCGTTTCGACTCCCGAACCGTGAACTCCCGCGAGGTGATGGCCCGCGTCGTGGAGCGATTCGGCGATTTGGTGTTCGATACCGTCATCACCCGCACCGTGCGGTTCCCCGAGACCAGCGTGGCCGGCGAACCCATCACCACCTGGGCGCCAAAATCAGCTGGTGCCGAGGGATATCGGGCGCTGGCGCGTGAGGTGATCGACCGGTTCGGCGCGTGAGCGCGACGCCGAACAGCCAAGAAACCGGTTCCACACAGGCCGGCTTCCAGGTCCGACTGAGCAATTTCGAGGGTCCGTTCGACCTGCTGCTGCAGCTGATATTCGGTCACCGGCTTGACGTCACGGAGGTGGCGCTGCACCAGGTCACCGACGAGTTCGTCGCCTACACCAAGACGATAGGGCCCCATCTCGGGCTCGATGAGACCACGTCCTTCCTGGTGGTCGCTGCAACGCTGTTGGATCTGAAGGCAGCCCGTCTGCTCCCTGCAGGTGAGGTCCACGATGAAGATGACCTAGCGCTCCTTGAAGTGCGCGATCTGTTGTTTGCCCGGTTGCTGCAGTACCGGGCGTTCAAGCACGTCGCCGGGATGTTCGCCGAATTGGAGGCCGCGGCGCTGCGCAGCTACCCCCGGGCGGTGGCGCTGGAGGAACGCTACGAGAATCTGCTGCCCGAGGTGATGCTCGGGGTGGACGCGGAAAGCTTCGCGCAGATCGCCGCAGCCGTCTTCACCCCGCGCCCGGTTCCGACTGTGAGCACCGATCATCTGCACCAGGTGTCAGTGTCGGTACCCGAACAGGCAGCCAAGCTGATGACGTTGCTCGAAAGCCGTGGAGTCGGACAATGGGCCTCGTTCTCCGACCTCGTCGTCGACTGCCGGGTGCCGATGGAGATCGTCGGACGGTTCTTGGCGCTGCTTGAACTGTACCAAGCCAGGGCAGTGGCGTTCGATCAGTCCGAACCGCTTGGTGTGCTTCAGATTTCGTGGACCGGCGAGCAAACTGGCAGCCGACCATTGGTGACCGCCGATGCGGAATAGATGAAACTGATGACCGACGAGATCACAGACGACTCGACCGACGGCTCTACCGGCGACGACCCCTCGGGCCCCGAGCCGGACTCGGGCGACATGGAACCTGCCGCATTGGACCCTGCCGCACTGGATGATGCCGCATTGGAACCTGCCGCATTGGATGATGCCGCAGTCGACGGTGCGGGCATGGAAGATGCCGAACTGAACTCGGTGCTCGAGGCGCTGTTGCTGGTCGTCGACACCCCGGTCAGCACCGATGCACTGGCCGCCACCACAGAGCAACCGACGGCCCGGGTGGCCGCGGCACTGCGGTCGATGGCCGGCGAGTTCGCCGCCCGCGACAGCGGCATCGACCTTCGCGAAGCCGGCGGCGGTTGGCGAATGTACACCCGCGCGCAATTCGCCCCCTACGTAGAGAAACTGTTGCTCGACGGCGCGCGCTCGAAGCTCACCCGGGCGGCTTTGGAGACCTTGGCCGTCGTCGCGTATCGGCAGCCCGTTACTCGGGCCCGAATCAGCGCGGTGCGCGGTGTCAACGTCGACGCGGTGATACGCACGCTGCTGGCTCGCGGCCTGATCACCGAAGCCGGAACTGACACCGACTCCGGCGCGGTCGCCTTCGCGACCACAGAGTTGTTCCTGGAACGGCTCGGCCTGACATCGCTCGCTGACCTCCCCGACATCGCGCCGCTGTTGCCCGAGATAGACGTGATAGACGATCTCAGCGAAAATCTCGGTGAAGAGCCACGTTTCATGAAACTGAACGGCGCTCCCACCAACGAGGCGGCGGTATCCTTCGACGTAGACCGGGAGTGAAAATGGCCGATGACGATGGTGTCCGCCTTCAGAAGGTGTTGTCGCAGGCCGGAATTGCCTCCCGTCGCGTCGCCGAGAAGATGATTCGCGATGGTCGCGTCGAAGTGGACGGCGCGGTGGTCACCGAGATGGGCACTCGGGTGGACCCCGTCGTGTCGGTGATTCGGGTGGACGGGGTCAGAATCACCCTCGATGACACGCTCGTGCATCTGGCGATCAACAAGCCGCTGGGCATGCACTCCACGATGTCTGACGACCGCGGCCGTCCTTGTGTCGGTGACCTGGTCGAGCACCGGGTTCGCGGCAACAAGAAGCTGTTCCACGTCGGACGCCTGGACGCCGATACAGAAGGTCTGCTGCTACTGACCAATGAGGGCGAGCTCGCGCACCGGTTGATGCACCCGTCGTTCGAAGTGCCCAAGACCTACCTCGCAACCGTAATCGGAACGCCGCCCCGCGGCGTGGGTCGCAAGCTGCGCGGGGGGATCGAATTAGACGACGGGCCGGTACGTGTCGACGATTTCGCGGTGGTGGACGCGGTGCCCGGCAAGTCCCTGGTGCGGGTGACGCTGCACGAGGGCCGCAAGCGCATCGTGCGCCGGCTGCTGGCCGAAGTGGGTTACCCGGTGCAGGAACTGGTCCGCACGGACATCGGTCCGGTCGCGCTCGGCGATCAACGGCCGGGCAGTATTCGGGTGCTGACTCAGAAGGAGATCGGCGGACTGTACAAGGCGGTGGGCCTGTGAGCCGTGCACTGGTTATTACGATCGACGGTCCCGCCGGCACCGGAAAGTCCTCGGTGGCAAGGGGTTTAGCCAAGACTCTGGCTGCGAAGTATCTGGATACCGGCGCGATGTACCGCATCGTCACGTTGAGCGCGCTGCGCAGCGGCATCGACCTGGGCGACGCAGCGGCGATCGCCGGGATAGCTGATGGGATCGAGTTGGCAGTCGGCCACGATCCGGGCGAGGACCGTTGCTATCTGGCTGGCGAGGACGTGTCGGCCGAGATCCGCGGCGATGCCGTGACCAAGGCGGTGTCGGCGGTGTCGGCGGTGCCGGAGGTACGGACCCGCCTGGTCGTGCTGCAACGCGAGTTGGCCCAGGGGCCGGGATACGTGGTGGTCGAGGGCCGTGACATCGGCACCGTCGTGCTGCCTGACGCCGCTGTGAAGATTTTCCTGACCGCCTCAGCCGAGGAGCGGGCGCGGCGGCGAAACGACCAGAACATCGAGGCGGGGTCGGCCGATGACTACCAAGGGGTACTCGCCGACGTAAGGCGGCGGGACCATCTGGACTCCACCCGAGAGGTGTCCCCGCTTCGGGCGGCCGAGGACGCGATCGTCGTCGACACCAGCCACATGAATCAGGGCGAGGTGATCGCTCACCTGAGGGAACTGGTGGAGCAGAAGGCCAAGGTCTCCCGATGAGCGACGATCAGGACGGCACCTGGGTCGACGAAGGCGACTGGGAGCTGGGGGCCGATGAGGTCGCCGGGGCCATCCAAGAAGCCGCGGCGGAAGTCGCAGCGCCGCCCGTCGTGGCCGTCTTGGGTCGGCCCAACGTGGGCAAATCCACCCTGGTCAACCGGATCCTGGGCCGCCGTGAAGCGGTGGTTCAAGACGTCCCCGGAGTGACCCGCGACCGGGTGTCCTACGACGCGTCGTGGTCGGGGCAACGGTTCGTCGTGCAAGACACCGGCGGCTGGGAGCCCGACGCGAAGGGGCTGCAGCAGCTCGTGGCCGAGCAGGCGTCTGTGGCGATGCGCACCGCCGACGCGATTATCTTCGTGGTGGACTCTGTCGTCGGGGCCACCGCGGCCGACGAAGCCGCAGCGAAATTGCTGCAGCGTTCCGGAAAGCCGGTGTTCCTGGCCGCCAACAAAGTCGACACCGAACGGGGCGAAGCCGACGCCGCCGCGTTGTGGTCGCTGGGGCTGGGGGAGCCGCACCCAGTCAGCGCGATACACGGTCGCGGTGTGGCCGATCTCCTCGACGTCGTCGTCGAGGAGTTGCCGACGGTTTCGGAGGTTGGCGCCGGTGGCGGCGGACCCCGGCGGGTGGCGCTGGTCGGCAAGCCCAACGTCGGAAAATCCTCGCTGATCAATCGGCTGTCGGGCGATGAGCGATCGGTTGTGCATGACGTTGCGGGAACCACCGTAGACCCGGTCGACTCCCTGATCGAAATGGACGGCAAGCCTTGGCGATTCGTCGATACCGCGGGGCTGCGACGCAAGGTGGGGCAGGCCAGCGGACACCAATTATATGCCTCGGTGCGCACCCGCGGCGCGATCGACTCTGCCGAGGTGGTGATCGTGCTCATCGACGCCTCGCAACCGTTGACCGAGCAGGATCAGCGGGTACTTTCGATGGTCATCGAGGCGGGCCGGGCATTGGTGCTGGCGTTCAACAAGTGGGATTTGGTGGACGAGGACCGCCGCTACCTGTTGGACCGCGAAATCGATCTGCAGCTCGCGCAGCTGCTGTGGGCGCCGAGGGTGAACATCTCGGCCAAGACGGGCCGCGCGGTGCAGAAGCTGGTGCCCTTGTTGGAAACCGCGCTGGCGTCGTGGGACACCCGGGTGTCGACGGGACGACTCAATAGTTTCTTCAAGGAGATCGTGGCCGCGACCCCGCCGCCGGTGCGCGGCGGCAAGCAGCCGCGGATTCTGTTCGCCACCCAGGCCACCGCGCGCCCGCCCACCTTCGTACTGTTCACCACCGGTTTCCTGGAGGCCGGCTATCGGCGCTTCCTGGAACGCAAGCTGCGGGAGACCTTCGGCTTCGAGGGCAGCCCGATCAGGATCAACGTCAGAGTCCGGGAGAAGAGGGGTCCCCGCTCCCGAACCCGGTGACTTCGGCGTGGTTGTCGTCGACAGGCGTCGATTAGCACGCCGAAATCGCTGATCTAGGGTGGCCGAGTGCCCGTCGTCGACATGATCGTGATTGCGCTGGCAGGTGTAGGCGCCGGGGCTATCAACGCCGTCGTCGGGTCCGGCACGCTGGTCACGTTCCCAACGCTGGTCGCGCTGGGATATCCGCCGGTGACCGCCACCATGTCCAATGCCGTCGGATTGGTGGCCGGCGGCGTGTCTGGGACCTGGGGCTACCGTCGCGAGCTGCGTGGCCAGTGGGACCGGTTGTCGTGGCAGATTCCGGCCTCGTTCATCGGAGCGGGTGCGGGTGCCTGGCTGCTGCTGCATCTGCCGGAGAAGGTGTTCGCCCAGGTGGTGCCGGTACTGCTGGTCATAGCGCTGGCGCTGGTGGTGGTCGGCCCGCGGATCCAGGCTTGGGCGCGCGCTCGAGCCGAGGCCTCAGGGCGCGCAGTCGATCACGTGTCGGCTCGACGGATGACAGCGTTGGTGGCCGCGACATTCGCCATCAGCGTCTACGGCGGATACTTCACCGCGGCACAGGGCATCATGCTGATCGCTGCGATGGGCGCGCTGCTGCCCGAGGACATGCAGGCCATGAACGCAGCCAAGAACTTGTTGTCGCTGGTGGTGAACGTGGTGGCGGCCGCCGCCTACACCGTCTTCGCATTCGACCGGATCAGCTGGGCAGCAGCGGGACTGATCGCGGTGGGGTCGCTGGTCGGTGGCTTCCTCGGCGCGCACTACGGGCGGCGACTCTCGCCGACCGCGCTGCGGGTGGTGATCCTCGTGGTGGGATCAATTGGGCTGTACCGCCTGTTGACCGTGTAGTCTTGCGAAAGTTTGTGGAGCTCAGTAGTGAGGAACGTCGATGGCTGAACGCGTGCTGGTCGCGCCGGCGCCGTCCGACGTGTGCGCGCTTGAGCCGTTCTGGCCGTCTCGCCGGCTGATGGCTTTCGACGAGTGGTGTTGTCCGCGTCCCTGACGTACACCCACCCGTCCCTTGTGGCCACCACACGGTGACCACGCTTTCCGAAAGCAGCCATGCGTTCGCTTCTCATCTTCACGCTTGTCGGCGCGGGTGCACAGCTTGTCGACGGTGCTTTGGGCATGGCGTTCGGCGTCACCGCCACTACGTTGTTGGTGCTCTCCGGCGTCGGCGCAGCCCAGGCCAGCGCAGCAGTGCACCTGGCCGAGGTCGGAACCACCTTCGCATCCGGCCTGTCGCACTGGAAGTTCAAGAACATCGACTGGGCGATCGTGGCCAAGCTGGGCGCGCCGGGAGCAGTCGGCGCGTTCGTGGGCGCTACCGTGCTGTCGTCGCTGGCCACCGAGCACGCCGCACCCCTGATGGCGGCCATCCTGGTGGCTATCGGTAGCTATGTGCTGCTGCGGTTCTCGCTGCGCACGCCGCTGACATTCGGCGCGCGGGGGACCAGCCACAGCACAAGATTCCTGGCTCCGCTGGGGCTGTTCGGCGGGTTCATCGATGCCTCCGGGGGCGGCGGCTGGGGGCCGGTGACGACGAGCACGCTGCTCTCGCAAGGCAAGACGGCGCCACGGACGGTCATCGGTTCGGTGAGCGCGTCGGAGTTCCTGGTGTCGGTGTCGGCCTCGCTGGGCTTCCTGATCGGGTTGCGCGAGGAGTTCCTGCAGAACTGGCCGGTGGTGGTGGGCCTGATGGTCGGCGGCGTGATCGCGGCGCCGTTCGCCGCGTGGCTCGTGAGCCGAGTCAGCCCGGCGCTGCTCGGCACCGCGGTGGGCGGTGTCATCGTGCTGACCAACAGCCAGAGGCTGGTGCACTTCTTCGATATTCAGTGGCCGTGGTCGACAGCGATCTACTCGCTGATCGTGGTGGCGTGGGTATCACTGGTGATCTACGCATGGAAGATCTCGCGCGCGCCGCGGTTCGCGCCCGAGGCCGAGGAAGTTTCCCCGCCGGTGTTCGAGTCGGAGTCCGAGTCACAATCCAACTCAGAAACAGTCACGCGCTGATTCCTGCTCGACCACTGCGGCTATGTCGGCCAGTCGGTCCATGGACGCCACCGCGCGGCGAGTCCGGTGGTTGCGGGCGAGCAGCTCGCGGTGGCGGTGGGTGAACGCCCAGTACCCGGCGGTGAAGGGGCAGGCGTCCTCGCCGAGACGTTTCTTCGGATCGAAGCGGCAATCGCCGCAGTGATCGCTCATCTTGTTGATGTAGGCCCCGCCGGAGGTGTAGGGCTTGCTGGCCAGCAGGCCACCGTCGGCGTGCTGGCTCATACCGATGACGTTCGTGGGCATCACCCAGCGGAATCCGCCGACGTAGGCGCTGGCGAACCACTCGGTGAGTTCGTCGGGGCGATATCCCCGCTGCAGCGCGTGGCTGCCCAGCACCATGAGTCGCTGGATGTGGTGGTTCCAGCCGCGGTCCCGGACACCGGCCAGCGCGTGGCGCAGGCACTGGGCGGTTACCGCGTCGGCGTCGAGGCCGGTCCACCAGTCCGGCAGCGGGGCGTGGGCCGAGAGGCGGTTGTTGTCGAGATAGTCCGCGCCAAGATGCCAGTACAGGTGCCACATGTACTCACGCCAGCCCAGAATCTGCCGGATGAAGCCCTCGACGGCAGCCAGTGGCGCCTTCTTGTCGCGGTAGGCGCGCTCGGCCGCTTCGATGGCGTCGAGTGGATGCAGCACGCCGAGGTTGAGCGGGACGGACAGCAGGGAGTGCGACATCGCCCAGTCGTCGCGCATGACCGCGTCCTCGTAGCGGCCGAAGGCGGGCAGGCGGTGGTCGACGAAGCGAGCGAGCGCACGCTTTGCCTCGGCGGGGGTGACGGCAAACAAGCGCGGGCCATCGACGCCGACCGTGTCCAGATCCATTCGGTCCAGGTCGCAACGGACCGCGTCGTCGATGTCGTCCTCGCGGGGCCTATACGGCGCGGGCAACTGCAGCGTCGACTGTTTCTTCGGTGGGGGTTCGCGGTTGTCCTCGTCGTAGTTCCACCGATTGCCGACGGGATCGTCGCCGTTCATCAGGACGTCGAACCGGCGGCGCTGACTGCGATAGAAATCTTCCATGCGGAAGCGGGTGCGGTCACCGGCCCAGTCATGAAAGTCTCTGCGGGACAGCGCGAATGTCGGGGTGGGCAAAATCTCGGCGACGAATCCCTGTTCATGCAACCGGTGAACGAATTGCTCGGCGGCGTGCGAGGTCGGCTCATTCACGAGGACCGGACGGTTGAAGCGGTGCAGCGCGTCGGTGTAGTTGTCTGCCTTGACAAGTGTCGCGCGATCGCCGAGGTCCCGGTCGGCGTGACGCAGCGCCGACAGCACGAGGTGCAGTTTCTGGCGGTGGTAGCGGCGCTTCCGAAGGGCAGACTGGGCTTCGACCAGCAGAACCTCGCGGTGGGCGTGCTCACCGCCGTAGACGGCTGGACCGAGCTGATCGGCGAACAGCCACAGGGGAGTGTCGTCGCGCACTTTCGTCACCCCTCGACGGTACGGTGCGCTGCCGGTGGCCGTTGGGATTGCGGGGTGGGGCTGCGGTAGCATTTCGCCTGCTGCCGGCGATCCCGGCAGCAACGCGGGCTGTGGCGCAGCTTGGTAGCGCACTTGACTGGGGGTCAAGTGGTCGCAGGTTCAAATCCTGTCAGCCCGACAAGAGAAT
>JAHZIT010000161.1 GCA_022601275.1 Actinomycetes bacterium | reverse complement strand
GTGTTGGCGACAACCATCATCACCTTGTCTGCCGTTCCTGCGGCACCATCGCCGATATCGATTGCGCTGTCGGCGAGGCTCCCTGCCTGACACCCTCTGAGCCGGCCGAGCAATTGGAGGGGTTCGTCGTCGACGAGGCCGAGGTTGTCTACTGGGGCCTGTGCCCCGACTGCTCGTTGAAAGAGACTTCCCGATCACCGTCGTGATCACCGCCCAATTCACCACCCACGGAAGGAAATGCAGTGCCTGACGATCGCCCGATTGAAGACAGCCCGCCGATTGGAGAGTCTCAGACGGACCAGGCCGAAGGTGGTTGCCCCGCCGGCTTCGGTCGGGTCAAGCCGCCGGTGGAAGGTGGCGGCAACCGTGACTGGTGGCCCAACCAGCTGAACCTGAAGATCCTGCAGAAGAACCCCGACGTCATCAACCCGATGGATCCGAACTTCGACTACGCCGCCGCGGTGCAGACCATCGATGTCGAACAGTTGGCGCGCGATGTCGATGCCCTCATGACCGACTCGCAGGAGTGGTGGCCCGCCGACTTCGGCCATTACGGTCCTTTCTTCATCCGGATGGCATGGCACGCCGCAGGCACCTATCGCGTGAACGACGGTCGCGGCGGGGCCGGTGCCGGCATGCAGCGCTTCGCCCCGCTGAACAGCTGGCCCGACAACGTCAGCCTCGACAAAGCCCGCCGGCTGCTGTGGCCGATCAAGAAGAAGTACGGCAAGAGCCTGTCGTGGGCAGACCTCATCGTGTACGCGGGCAACCGCGCACTGGAGAGCATGGGCTTCAAGACCGCTGGTTTCGCGTTCGGTCGGGAAGACCGCTGGGAGCCGGAAGAGGACGTGTACTGGGGTCCCGAGCTGGAGTGGCTCGATGACCAACGCTACACCGGCAAGCGGGATCTGGAGAACCCGCTCGCCGCGGTCCAGATGGGTCTGATCTATGTCAATCCCGAAGGGCCCAACGGCAATCCGGACCCGCTGGCCTCGGCCATCGATATCCGCGAAACGTTCGGCCGGATGGCCATGAATGACGTCGAGACCGCCGCGCTGATCGCCGGTGGTCACGCGTTCGGCAAGACCCACGGCAATGGTGATGCGGAGCTGCTCGGACCCGAGCCCGAGGCGGCGCCGCTGGAGGAGCAGGGCCTGGGCTGGCACAACCCGCAGGGCACCGGAGTGGGCAAGGACGCCATCACCAGCGGGCTGGAGGTCATCTGGACGCACACCCCCACCAAGTGGGATAACAGCTACCTCGAGATTCTGTACAGCAACGAGTGGGAGATGTTTCACAGCCCCGCCGGTGCTCAGCAGTGGCGGCCCAAGGACGGTGGCTGGGCCAACTCGGTGCCTGAAGCCTTCGGTGGCGGCAAGACCCACCCGTCGATGCTCACCTCCGACCTCGCGTTACGGTTCGACCCGATCTACGAGAAGATCACTCGTCGCTGGCTTGAGCATCCTGACGAGCTCGCCCAGGAGTTCGCAAAGGCCTGGTTCAAGTTGCTACACCGTGACATGGGACCGGTCGCGCGCTATGTCGGGCCACTGGTTCCGAAGGAAACCTGGTTGTGGCAGGACCTGACCCCCGGAGGCGACTCGAACCTCGGCGACGCCGATATAGCCAAGCTGAAGAGCGCCATCCTCGAATCCGGACTGACTGTCCAGCAATTGGTTTCGACGGCATGGAAGGCGGCGTCGTCGTACCGGGTGAGCGATAAGCGTGGTGGTGCCAACGGTGGCCGCATCCGGCTGCAGCCGCAGGCCGGCTGGGAGGCCAACGAACCCGATGAGCTGGCTCAGGTCGTGCGCAAGCTGGAGGAGGTCCAGCAGTCCGCCGGTGCGGAGGGCACCCGCGTCTCCTTCGCCGATCTGGTGGTACTCGGCGGGGCTGTCGGAGTTGAGAAGGCCGCCAAGGAAGCTGGTTTCGAAATCTCGGTGCCGTTCACCCCGGGTCGTGGTGACGCTACCCAGGAGCAGACGGACGTCGAGTCGTTCGCCTACCTCGAGCCCAATGCCGATGGTTTCCGAAACTATCTGGGTAAGGGGGCCAAACTTCCGGCGGAGTTCAAGCTGGTTGACCGCGCCAACCTGCTCGGTTTGTCTGGTCCGGAATTGACGGTCCTGGTCGGTGGATTGCGGTCACTGGACACCAACTTCGCAGGCACGAAGCTCGGGGTGTTCACCGACAAACCGGGTCAGCTGACTAACGATTTCTTCGTCAACCTTCTCGACATGAATATCAAGTGGGAGCCGTCGCCGGCCGACGACGGAAGCTACCTCGGCACGGACCGCGCCACGGGCGAACAGAAATGGACCGCGAGCAGGGTGGATCTGGTGTTCGGGTCCAACTCGCAGTTGCGGGCGTGGGCCGAGGTGTACGCCGAGGATGACGCCAAAGAGAAGTTCGTTGAGGACTTCGCCGCCGCGTGGGCCAAGGTGATGGATGCTGATCGCTACGACGTAGGCAAAGGAATCGAATAGCAACCCTGATCGGAAAAGGGGCGCCCAGCCAGCTATTTTACGGCCGGGTGCCCCTTTCTGTCTGCAGCGTCTTCTTTCTATCGCACTAGCCGGTGGAGCGGCCCGAGCTCAGTACCGGTTGAGCTGGGCGCCGATCAGCGGGGCGAGCTTGGCGGCCAGGTAGGTGTGTCCGGCGTCGGTGGGCTGCGCGCCGTCGGGGCCGATCAAGTCGGACCGCCCGACAAACCAGCGCCGGGCGATCGGGTCGACGAAGGTGGCACCGGCCAGCGCGGCTTGATATTCGAGCACATCACGCACCCGCCGGATAGTCGGCGGTGGGTCAGCGGTCGGCCACGCGGGCCCGATCATGAGGAACTTCGCCGAGCGGGCGATCTGGCGGGCCAACTTGAAAGTCCCGAACATTGCGACAGACAGTGGCGTCGGGTCGACATCAATGTCGCTGCGCGAGCCGAAGAACACAACGAGCACATCGCCGGGTTTGACCGCAAGGACGGTCAGATCCTCGAAGGCGTTGCCGCGTTCGCCGCGAGTGGAGTATCCGGCGCCGTCTTCGGCGACGACCGTCGGCGTGACCGCGATCCCATGTCGGGTCAGTGCTCGCCAAACCTGGGTCGGCCAAGTCGTTGCGCCCTTTTCGTCCTCCTCGTCCCCAGTGGTGTAGGAGTCGCCGATCACCGCGATGCGATTGACGGCGTAGTTCATCAGGCGCACACCGTCCATCAGGCGCACATCGTGGCGCTGACCTTGGGGAGCCTGCGCGTTGAGGGTGCAGGCAAGCACGGCGATGGAGAGCACGAAGTTCAACAGCCGACTCACCGGACCAGATTAGGGTCGGCGGTCGCCCATGTGTGGTCGACTCGCCGCGCGTCCAATCCGTTATCCGGCGCCTGGCGGGAGGCTGCAGCCTGCCCTGCGGTGGGTGTGACAATCCGTTGTACGGCCGCGCTCACCCGTCGGACACCCGAACTGTGAGGTCGGGCACCTACACTGTGAGGTCGGACACCTGCACTTTGAGGTCGGGCACCTGCACTGTGAGGTTGGGCACATCAAACGCAGACTTCCCTTGGCCGAATAGGCGCGCGTGAAATAGATTGCAATGCAACAGTTATAAGAGTGTGTAGTATCGGGTTACCTCAGTTGCCCAATTAGTGCTCAGCGCAATGGTTTTCGTGATCTATGCCAAGTTGGGCATCGTAATGTGAACGCCATCACAGATATTGGCTGTTTCCTGGACGCCCTGTTAACGTCCGGTCACATGTACGCTCTCGCAACACTATTGACGCTTGTCAATCAGGTGTCGGGCACGCCGTATGTCGTCGGCGGTGACTCCCCTGCTGGCACCGACTGCTCGGGGCTGGTGTCCTGGGTGACCAACGCCGCGACTGACAGGCCCATCTACGGAGATAGGTTTCATACCGGCAATATCGAAAGCGCGCTGCTTGCCCGAGGCTTCCAGTACGGGTCGGCACCCGACGCGCTGGTGGTCGGATGGAACAGTGGCCATACGGCCGTGACGCTGCCCGATGGCACGCCCGTCTCCTCGGGAGAGGGCGGCTCCGGGGTCAAGATCGGTGGTGGCGGTGCTTACCAGGGCCAGTTCTCCAACCACATGTTCCTACCGATGCCTGCGAACGTGCCACCGGAGCCCGACCCGCTAATGGCCCCCCCGATGGGCCCGCCGCCACTTCCAGAGGCCCCGCCGCCGCCCCCACCCGGTGCTGAGCCGCCGCCGCCCCCGCCCGGTGCTGAGCCGCCGGCGCCAGTCCCGCAGTCTCCGGAGGAAACCATCGGGCTG